>JAUNCU010000006.1:3912-7430 GCA_030526455.1 Bacteroidales bacterium
CCACTTAGTTCCTTATCCAAGAGAGGATTTCCTTGAAAGTGAATTTCTTGCCGTAGCGGAGGATGCCTATGCGGTAGATGCGGCCGCTGAGCCAAACCATACTCAGAGCGGTGGCGTAGAGGGCTGCGATGCTGACGGCGATTTGCCAGAAGGGCACGTCGTAGGGCAGGCGCACCATCATCACGATGGGCGAGGTGAAGGGAATCATCGAGCACCACATGGCGAAGGTGCCGTTAGGATTCTCCATGCATCCGAGGCCGGCGTAGAGCGCCACAATCATCACGATGATGATGGGCGAGGTGAACTGCGAAGCGTCGCTCGCCTGGTCCACAGCCGAACCGAAGCCCGCGAAGAGCGATGCGTAGAGCAGGTAACCGCCCAGGAAGTAGATGGCAAAGCAAGAGAAGATGGCCACCAGATTCACGCTCTGCACGGCGCTGATCATATTAGGGATAGCCTGGAAGGTGCTGTCGGCGAAACCGAGTCCGAGACCGCCCACCACCACACTGATGAGGATGGCCCAGATGAGGAACTGCGTGAGGCCCACCAGCGCCACACCTATGATTTTGCCCAGCATGAGTTGGAACGGCTTGCAACTGCTCACTATCACCTCCACGATGCGATTGGTTTTCTCCTCAATCACACTATTCATGATCATGGCGCCATAGGTGAGCACAAACATATAAGTGATCAGCGCCAGCGCCATGCCCAGCAGCATGGCCGCCGTGGTCGACGACTCGCTCTCGGTGCCGTCGTCGGCGAGTTTCACGCTATTCACGTCCACATCCACCTGCGCCTCCTTCACCATCTTGTCGAGGCCAGGCACACCCATAGCCGAGATTTTCACCGAAGTGAGCGTGTCGTTGAGGCATCCCGTGATGTGCTTGATGAGGGCGATATTGGCGGTCGACTTGCTGTAGATATTCACCTTCGCCGAGTCGAGCACGTTGGCGGGAATCACCACCAGGGCGCTCATGCTGTCGCCCGCCTGGCTGAAAAACTGCTGCGGGTCGGTCTTGCCTGGCTCGCCCTGGAGCGGGATAAAGCGGAAACCGTCGGTGTCGGGGATAGCGCCCGAGAGGCGGCCCGTTTCGTCGATCACCGTAACGGCTTCGACCGACGAGGAGGAGTTGAATTCAGAAATAAGCGCCGGGATAGCGCCGATAACCACAATGAGAACGGGCACGAGCAGCGTGATCACGAGGAACGACTTACGCGCCACCAGCGACATGTATTCGCGCTGTATGATGAGCAGGAGTTTATTCATTTGTTGAAGAATTTTGTACAGTTTCGATAAAGATTTCGTGCATGCTAGGCAGGAGTTCGCGGAATCCGGCGAGGGTGTATTGCTCGTTGAGGCGGGTAATCACCGTGCGCATCTCCACCCCTGTGGCGAGGCGGATGAGGGTGGTGCCACCGGGGCGTGATTCCTCGATGGTGAAGAGTTCGGGGCAAGGCTCCAGCACTTCGCCCGGAGCGAGGGTGATTTCGTAGAGGTGCTTCTTGTAGCGCTGCTTGATGTCGGCCACATTGCCCTCGAGCACCACCTGCGAGTGGTTGATGAGCGTGATGCGCTCACACACCTCCTCCACGCTCTCCATGTTGTGGGTGGAGAAAAGGATGGTGGCGCCCTGGCGCTGGAGTTCGAGGATTTCGCGCTTCAGTTGCTCGGCGTTCACGGGGTCGAAGCCCGAGAAGGGTTCGTCGAAGATGAGCAGTTTAGGCTCGTGAATCACCGTGGCGATGAATTGCACCTTCTGCTGCATACCCTTCGAGAGCGTTTCCACCTTCTTGTCGCGCCACTCGCTGAGGTTGAAGCGCTTCAGCCAGTATTCCATCTTGGCGGTGGCGTCGGCCTTGGTCATACCCTTCAGGCGCGCCAGATACACGATTTCCTCGCCCACCTTCATCTTCTTGTAGAGGCCACGCTCTTCGGGCAGATAGCCGATGTGGGCCACGTCGTCGGGCGTGATGGGGCGTCCGTCGAGCATCACCGAGCCACTGTCGGGGGCGGTGATCATGTTGATGATGCGGATGAGGGTGGTCTTGCCCGCGCCGTTAGGGCCGAGCAGACCGTAGATGCACCCTTGGGGCACGCTAAGGCTCACATGGTCGAGCGCCTTGTGGCCTTTGTATTGCTTTACTACGTCGGTAATTTCTATGAATGACATAATTTTTTATTGAAGTTAAGAAGTTAAAGAAGTTAAGACGATTGCTTCTTTTCCTAGACATCTAGATTTCTAGATATCTAGGGGGTGGGCGGCTTTGCCGCTTTGCATAATAGACGCAAGTTGTGTGCCATTTACTACATGCGATGTGGGAAAAATTGAGAAAAGGCAGCCGCTTTTTTGCTGCGGCTGCCTTTTTTGTGGGTTTTATGAAAGGAGGGAGGGGATTATTCCTCGGCTTCCTTCATGGTGGTGAACACGTTTTGAACGTCGTCGTCGTCTTCTACGGCTTCGATGAGTTTTTCAACTGCAGCGCGGCCTTCGGCGTCGAGTTCCTTGGTGTCGGTTGGGTCGTAAACGAATTCAGTGCTAGTGATTTCAAATTCGTTGTCTTCCAGATACTTCTGGATTTCGGCATTTGATTCAAAAGCACCGCTGATGATGATTTCTTCATCGTCCTGGTCGAAGTCTTCAGCGCCGAAGTCGATGAGTTCGAGTTCGAGGTCTTCGAGCGTCACGCCATCCTTTGGCTTGATGTGGAAGTAGCACTTGTGGGTGAACATGAATGCCACTGAACCGCTGTTGCCGAGCGAACCGCCGTTCTTGTTGAAGTAGGTGCGGAGGTTGGCCACGGTGCGGGTGGTGTTGTCGGTAGCAGTTTCCACGAGCACTGCCACGCCGCCAGGAGCGTATCCTTCGTAGATTACTTCCTTGTAGTCCTTAGCGTCCTTGTCGGTAGCCTTCTTGATAGCGCGTTCTACGGTGTCCTTAGGCATGTTTGCCGCCTTAGCGTTGCTCATGAGGGCACGGAGGCGAGAGTTGGCTGTTGGGTCGGGACCGCCAGCCTTTACAGCCATAGTGATTTCCTTACCAATGCGGGTAAATGTGCGCGACATATTACCCCATCTTTTCATTTTTCTTGCTTTGCGATATTCAAATGCTCTTCCCATGTGATAAATGAATGTAGTTTTATGAAATGTTTTGTTTTGTTTTTGAATTGATGATTAGTCGTGGTGCTCGCTCACGATGCCGATAAACACGAGGTCGTCGGTACCGCGGTTTTCGAGGCAGTGACCGTGGCCCATGGGGCAGTAGTGCATCTGGCCCACAGTGAAATCTTCCTCGGTGCCGTCGTCCATGATGATGTGGCCTTCGCCGGCGATGATGTAGTAGGTTTCGCTGTTGCGCTCGTGCATGTGCATGCCGATGGACGCACCTGGCTCAAGACGGCCTTGCATGATGCGGTTTTGCTCGTCGAGGTGGGTTTTCACCACATATTCCTTCTCGCCACCCTTGAAATTGGGGACGATAGCGGCTTCCATTTTTTCGAAATCGATAATCATGTTTTTG
>JAUNCU010000006.1:7440-31559 GCA_030526455.1 Bacteroidales bacterium
CTAAGAGACTAAAATGATAATAATCTAAGAGGCTGAAAGTCTTTGTTTTATATATTTCTTTCTTTCTTTTTATTTATTAGCGGAGTTGGGCGCCTACTTCCTTTTGGAGGTTGGTGACGATTTTCTTCATTACGGCCTCAATTTGCTTGTCTTGGAGCGTCTTTTGGTCGTCTTGGAGGGTCATTGCGATGGCGTAACTCTTCTTGCCTGGCTCGAGGTTCTTGCCTTCGTAGACGTCGAAGAGGGTTACGCTCTTGAGCAATTTGCGTTCGCTTTGCTCAACCACGCGCTTGATTTGGTCGTAGGTGACGGCGGTGTCGACGAGCAGTGCCAAGTCGCGGCGCACGGGCAGCGTCTTGGGGATGTCGTAGAATTTCACGTCCTTCTTGGCAGCGAGGCGGCAGAGGAGGTTCCAGTTAAACTGGGCGAAGTAAACTTCCTGCTCCACGTCGAATTTCTTGGCCACGTCGGCATTCACCACGCCGAGCACGCCGATGAGTTTGCCACCGCGGTTCTTGTAGGTGAGTGCGGGCGAGAGGAGGTCGTTGTCCATTTGCTCAATCACCATTTCCTTTTCGTTGATGCCCAGGCGGCGGAAGATGTTTTCTACCGAAGCCTTGAGGTCGTAGACGCTCACGGGGCGCACCTTGTCGGCCCAGTTGTCGCCGTGGTTGTTACCGGTGAGCCAGAGGCCGAGTGCCTGGTGCTCGGTGTAAGGAGCGAGGGCCACCTCGGTGTTGTCGGTTTCGGCATCGTAGCGATACACGTCGCCGAATTCATACATCTTCAGGTTGCCGTTCTTGCGGTTGATATTGCGGGCGAGGCTTTCGAGGCCGCCGAAGAGCATGGTTTGGCGCATCGCGTTGAGGTCGCCGCTGAGGGCGTTCATCAGGCGCACGCAGTTCTTTTCGGGGTAACTCTCCAGGCCTTCGTAGTAACTCGAACTGGTGAGCGAGTTGTTCATGATTTCGTGGTAGCCCACGGCGGTGAGTTGCTCAGAGATGAGGTTCTGCATATCGTCGCGGAAGTCGACATCGGTCTTGTTGCTGAGCGTGCCCTTCACCTCGCTGGTGAATTCCACATTGTTGTAGCCATACACGCGCAGGATGTCTTCCACCACGTCGCATGGGCGCTGCACGTCCACGCGGTAGGTAGGCACCACGATGTTGATCTTCTCATCGTCTTCGCTCTCGATCTTCATTTCGAGGCTTTCCACGATGCTCTTGATGGTTTCTTTATCGATGTCCTTGCCGATGAGGCCGGTCACGTAGTCGAATTTCAGTTCCACTGGGAAGCCGGGGAATTCGCGGCTCTTCACGTCGATGATGTCGCCGCAGATTTCGCCGCCGGCGAGTTCCTTCACCAGAAGGGCTGCGAGACGGAGGTTGTAGACGGTCTGGTTAGGGTCGATGCCGCGCTCGAAGCGGAACGAGGCGTCGGTGTTGAGGCCGAAGCGGTGAGCGCTCTTGCGCACCCAGGTGGGGTGGAAGTAGGCGCTTTCGAGGAAGATGTCGGTGGTGGCTTCGGTCACGCCTGAGTCGAGGCCGCCAAACACACCGCCGATGCACATGGGCTCTTCGGCGTTGCAAATCATGAGGTCGCGGTCGGTGAGTGTGCGTTCCACACCGTCGAGGGTGGTGAACTTAGTGCCAGGAGCCACGGTCTTCACTACCACCTTGCCACCCTTCACCTTGGCGAGGTCGAAGCAGTGCATAGGTTGGCCAGTGCCGAGGAGGATGTAGTTGGTGATGTCGACGATATTGTTGATGGGGCGCTGACCGATGGCGTTGAGGTAGTCCTTGAGCCACTTGGGGCTTTCCTGCACCTTCACGCCGCGAATGGTGAGACCGCAGTAGCGAGGGCATGCTTCAGTGTTTTCCACTTCCACGGGGATAGCGCCTTCAGTGGTGTCGGGCTTGAAAGCGTCGACGCTGGGCAGGTGGAGGCTGGTGGCGTAGCCGTTGCGCTTCATCCAAGCGTAGAGGTCGCGAGCCACACCGTAGTGTGAAGCGCCGTCCACGCGGTTAGGGGTGAGGTCGACCTCAATTTGCCAGTCGCTTTCCACGCCGTAGTATTCGGCTGCTGGCGTGCCCACCTTAGTGTCGGCGGGGAGCACGATGATGCCGTCGTGGCTGGTGCCCACGCCTATTTCGTCTTCAGCGCAAATCATGCCGCACGACTCCACGCCACGCAGTTTTGAGCGCTTGATGGTGAACTCGTCGTCGCCATCGTAGAGTTTAGTTCCGAGTGTAGCCACGATTACCTTCTGTCCGGCAGCCACGTTGGCAGCGCCACACACGATTTGCGCAGGGGCTTCGCCGTTGCCGAGGTCGACGGTGGTAACGTGCAGGTGGTCGCTGTTGGGGTGCATTTCGCAAGTGAGCACTTCGCCCACCACGAGGCCCTTGAGACCGCCTTTGATAGTTTCTACTTCTTCAAGAGCACCCACTTCGAGGCCCAGCGATGTGAGGGCTTCACCCACCTGCTGTGGGGTGAGATCGAAGTCGATGTATTCTTTCAACCATTTATATGAAACGTTCATAACTTTAGGGATATGTATTTTTATTGTTTTGTATTCGTTGAAAAATGGGCGCTATAAGTGCCTATAATCGTGCAAATTTACAAAGATTTTTCCACTTATAAAAGCGCAAGGTGTAAATTAGTGTGCAAGAGGGTGGGGAGAAGGCTTGCTTCGCTCGCCTTTTGGGTGCTGGCTGGGGGGCTTAGGCTTGCTGCGCTCGCCTTTCTTGATGGGCGGGGAGAGAAGGCTTGCTTCGCTCGCCTTTTGGGATTAGCCGACACAATCGGCTAAAACAGTGGCTGCCTTGAAACGGGGGGCTGCTTGTTTTTGCAGTGGCGCTTTGCTTGCCTTAACCGCAGTGGCACTTGCTTTCTTATGAAAAAAAATAGCCCTGTGGCTTTTTTCCACAGGGCTATTTTGCTTTATGCTTTTGCCTTCAGTTTATTTTGCCTTTAGTTTTGGGTCCAGGTCATGTTCCAGAGGGCTACGCGGTCTTTGTTGGAAGTGCTCTTCGATGGGCAGAGGTTTGTTACCTCGATGGTGAAGGCGCCCTTGAGGTTTACTTCTTCCTTGAATTCGTAGGCTGTGTATTTCACAGCGTCCTTCTTGGTGACGTCGAAACTCTTCACTACAGTGCCGCCTTGCTTGATGTCGACGCGGAACGATACGCCGTTGGATTCGGTGTAGGCATAGCCGTAGTTGAAACTGAGGGTGCCGAGGCCGCCTTCGATTTCAGGCGAAACGAGTGTGCCCACGCCCGAGGTCTTGCCGCTGAGGTTGCAAGCCATGGCGTAGTCGGTGGTAGAGCCGGTCTTGAAGCCGATGAAGGTGAACACAGGGTTGGCATCGGCAGCGCCGCCCTTGAGGATGCTGGCGTTGGTAGCCTTCCAGCCTGCCTTGGTGGTGTAGTTGCCGTAGGTGGCAGTGGCAGTGCCGCTGTTGAACGACTCAAAGTCGCCACGGGTAGCGGCTGCTGGAGCCACGCCGAACGAGAAGTCGTCGATACACCAAGTCTGGTAGTTGCTTGCGGTGCCTGCGGTGTAGCGGAAACCGATGTAGTAGGTGCCGTCGGCATATTGCGAGAGGTCGATGTCGCCCGATTCAACGAAGCCGCTGTAGCCGGTAGAAGGAGCCACTGCGAGGGTGCAGTTGATCTTGTCGGTCACTTCGCCAGAGAAAGGCACTTGGCCGTTGAAGATATAAACCTCAAACTTGTCGGTAGCGCCTTGGTAGCCCACCTGGCTCTTGAAGTTGAGCACGCGGCTCTTCGCCTTCTTGATGTCGATAGCGGGGCTGATGAGCCATGCTTCGTAAGGTGGCTTGGTGCCCTTGTAGGCAGTGATGCAAGCGTAGGTGTTGTTGTCGAAAGTAGAGGTGAACCACTTCTTGTCGCCTTGTGGGGTGTAGATGGTCCAGTCGCTAGGGATGCCGTTTTCAAACTTCTCTTCCACGCTGGTCACACCGCCAGTGGTGATAGAGAGTTGGAATTCGTCCTTCGAACCACTGTTGCCAGTGATGCCGTGGGTGCCCATGAACTTTTCAAACTTACCCTTCACCAGAATCTTGGTGCCGAGCACTTCAGGCCAGTCGACGAGGTTTGCCATCTGGCGGAAAGGAGTGCCTTGTGGAAGCGCCACAACCATGCACTTAGCGATGTCGCGGCAGTCGGCCGATGGAGCAATCACGAGGGTGTTGTCGAGAGTGGTGGGTGCTTCCCATTCCACGTCGGCAGCGCTCTTCACTTCGCTCACTTCAGGAGCCACAGCGCCCACAACGTAGCCCATCATCCAGCCGCTCTTGCCTTCAGCCTCGCCTTCGATTGCCTCTTCCACGGTGTAAGGATCGATGATCAAGCCCTTGGTAGAAGAAGAGAAGCCGATGCAGTCGCTAGCGTCGCGAATGAAGAGTTGCCATGTGCCGCCGTCGAGTTTAGTAGCGCTGGTGTTGTAGTAACTCAGCACGCCCACCACCGAGCCAGTGCCCAGAGGGAGTTTGTTGGCGCGGAACGAAGCGTAGTTGCTGTTGCGCATCACTAGGGTGTTGCCGTGCTCGTCTTCGATGTTGCGGTTGGTGGTAGCGTCGGCATTAGCGAAGGTGGTCACGCCGTCGGCATCGGGGAACTTCACATTGTCGATGCGCACGAGGCGGCCTTGCCACTTCTTCAGCGTTTCGGCGTCGGTGCCGAGGTCGCTGATGCTCAAAGGAATAGTGTCGACCTTGCTGGGATTAGGCAGCGAGTTGAGTTCGGTGATAGCCTGGAAAGTAGCCAGGGGGAGGAAAGTGGCTTCCCACACATCACCTTTTTCATAATATTGAGGATAGCCAATCTGCTGCTGGCCATTGTACTTGCCCACGAAGCAGTCCTTCATGTTGATCACGATTTCCTGACCAATGCGATAGGTGTTGTAGAGGCTGGTACCGTTCACCGAGATAGAGAAACCGGCAGTGCCGTCGCTGATGTAGAGGCTCTTGTAGATATTGCCCGAAACGTCGTTACCGGTCACCCAACCGTGGATCACGATATCGTCCTTCACGGTGTCGATGTAGTTGTTCAGGTCCTGCCAGTATTTAGCCTTGAATTCGGCGATGGTCATGTTGGGCGTGTGAGTAGCCTGAGGCACAACCATAGGCGGAGTGTCGAAGTCGTCGTTACAGCCCACGAAAGTGATTCCGAGAAGCAGAACGCTCAAGTATACATAAAATCGTTTCATAATGCTATGTGTAATGTTTTTTGTTGTCGTGTAATGAAATTATCTGAAAAATAGGGAGAGGATTAGAATCTCACACCCGCATTGAGGAAGATGCGAATACCCTGTGCGTAGTAGTACTTGTTAGGATACTTGGTGGTGGTGAAAGTCTTGTAGTCGAAGCGACCTTGCTGATAACCGCCAGTCTGGATTTTGCGGTTGTCGAAGAGGTTGTTGATGCTCAGGTTGAGGTTGAGCGAAGCCGAGCGGCTCAGGTAGATGAGTTTACCGAGGCTCAGGTTCACCACGAGGGCTTCGTTGAGTTTGTCCTGAGTGCTGATTTCGCGAATGCGCTGTTGCAGTTCCTCTTCGCTTTCGCACACTTGCCAGAGGTCGGGGAGCGCTTCGTGGCGCACTGGCGAGAGGTCAACGTAGGCGCGGTTCATCCAAGCGCCGTTCACTTCGAAGAACCACATGTGAGGACCGGCATACTTAAAGCCGAGGCTGTAGGCCTCCTGTGGGGTGCCGCTCACGTAGAAGTTTTTCAGATACACGATTTGTGTAACGTCGGGTTGCGAGCCGTTTTCGTAACTGCGAGTGCCGGTTGGGCGGTTCTTGTACTGGTAGCGACCGATGTTGGCAGCCGCATTCACGGTGAGGCTAGAGGTGAGTTTGTAACTCAGACCGATTTCCACGCCCTTGAACACCTTGTGCACATTGGTGAGCGCATAGTTCATAAAGGTGCTGGCGAGGTCGTCGTAGAAGGCGGTGCGTTCGGTGCCCTTGCGCATATCGGTGTAGAACGCCGAAACCACACCCTTGAAGTTGCGGTAGTTCCAGTTGTAGGCGATGTCGCCCGAAGCGATGATTTCGCTGTGGAGGTCGGTGATCACGTCGTCCTTGATGCGAGGCGAAACGTAGGCGTTGTACGACAGTGGGGCGCGTGAGCCGAAGTAGCCGTGAGCCGAGATGCTGTTGCGGCCGTCGATTTTGAAGATCACGCTACCCTTCACGCCACCGTTGAAGAAGCGGTGGGTCTTGCCCTTGCCGTAAGAATTTTCAGGCGCGCGGCCATTGCGCATGAAACCTTCGCGTTGATATTGGGTGAAACTACCCGAAGCGCCGTAGGCCACATCCCACTTGGCGAACGTCCAGGAGTTCTGGAGCCAGATGTTGGCGCCGATTTGGTTGATGTTGTAGTCGTAGCCGAAGCGGTCCTTCTTCACCACCTTGCGGTTGGGGTGGTTGAGGTCGTTTTGTGCCATTTCAGGATTGTCGGGGAAGTCGCGTTCGGCGTACTGATCGTAGTCGCTCCAGTAGAGACCACCGAGCAGGTCCTTGATGGTTTTGTAATATGACGAGCAAGTGTAGTTCAGGCCAGCGCCGCCTTGGAGGGCGAGGCTGTTGGTGAGGCGCATGTTCAGGTTGGTGTTGAGTTGCCAACTAGCCTGATTGCTGTGGCGGTTTTCGAGAATGTAACTCGAGCCCTTTCCTTCACGCTCGTTGAGGTAGTTGATTTGGTAGAGGTTGCCCCACTGGATTTGGCGATAGGTGTCGTCTTCGCCGGTCCAGCGCTGACGGTAGATTTCGGCGATGGTGGGGTCGCTTTCCCAGTAACTGGGCAGATAGCGGTAGTAGTCGGGACGTGGGTCGGCCGAGTTATACCAGTTGATGGCGCTCGAAGCGTAGAACGACTTGTGGAAAGCCGCACCGGTGTTGAGCGTGGTGCTAGGATTGGGCTTCCAAATCCAGTTGAGAATCACCGTAGGGTCGAACGATTCCACTTCGCGGGCGTTGCGCTTCTTGCCTTGCTGCCAGCCCCAGTTGCTGTTGTAGAGGTTGTTGCCAGTGAGTTGGTAGCACTCTTCGAAGGTGGCGGCGTTGCTCGCGCGGCGAGTGGGCGCGCCGAAGGTGGTGAGCGCAATGCTGTGCTGGCTGTTGATTTCCTTCTGAACGGCCAGGAAGTAGCCCCAACTCTTGTAGAACGAGCCAGGAATCACACCTTCGCCCGCATAGCGGCCGATGGCGCTGAGCGTTACAGCCCATCCGTTGGGCATGAGGCCAGTGCTGTAGGTGGCCATGCCGCGCCAGCGGTAGTTGCTGTTGGTGTAAGCCACGCTACCGCGGAAGCCGGGCGCGTAGTCCTTGGCGTAGGTGCTGATATTGTTGGCACCGCCCACGTCGCCGAAGGCGTAGCCACGAGTTTCGAGACCCATACCGATGGCCTTGCTCTTGAACGCCTGGTTCAAGCCGCCGAGCATCGAGTAGTTGAATCGGCCACGTGCAGCGTCGTTGAAGTACACGCCGTTGATGTATTGCTGGGTGTACTCAGAGTTGTAGCCGCGAATGCGGAAACGCATCACGCTGAAGTTGTAACTAGCGGCCTGGTAGAACGGATTGTCGCTGGCACCCGAGAGTGTGGCCACGGCTTGCGTGTTGCCTTCTTCGTCTTCGAGTTGCGACTCAGTGAGCACCACGTCGGCCTGGTCGTCGTCGCCGTCGGTCGACGATGGGTTGAACGACGATGAGATGAGCGAAATGGTGCCCACGTTGAAGATGCCCTTGGCGGGGATCTCGACGTTGGTTTCGCAGTCCTTGTAACCATAGCCAATCACGAGCAGCACATCGGTTCCTGGTTGCGCGTCGGCAATGAGGAAGTCGCCCGCAGGGCCGGTGGTGACGGTGTTGCCCTGGTTGTCGAGCATCACCGTAGCCCCCGCTACGGGGAGTCCGCTCTTGGCATCAATCACCGTGCCTTGCACGCCACTTTGGGCCCAAAGAGCCGCGGCGCTCATCAGCAGGGTGAGAAGCAAAAACAGTTTACGTTTCATAAATGGATGTATTAGTATTAATTGTTTTAAATTCCGTTTACATACATGCATTACATTGCAATTTCCAAAATTAGTTATTTTTTTTCAAAAACTGAGAAAAGTGCCTATAAATAATGTGACAAAGTTGTAAAAATGCGCATTTCGTGCCGATTATGGGCCTGAAATTGTGGGCGAAACGAAAAAATCCCTAAATTTGCTCCCGGCGAAGCGGCAATGGTGCGGCTTCGGCATTGAAAAAACTCTATTCCTATGGCAACAACAAACATCCATCTGCGCCCCGACGGTAAGTACTGCTGGGTGCATGAATTCAATCTCTACACCAATCCCACCATTCTGCTGATGCTGCTGAAGATATTTTTCTGGATCTACTTCTGCATGTGGGCATTTCTGGTGCTGCTCGATGTGGGGAACAGTTGGTATGGCTGGGATGATTTCCTGGATTTCGGGAAATGGATGCTGGTGTTTTTCGCGTGTTTTTCGGCCTTCTGCACGGTGTGCTACTACATCTACGCCCTGGTGATGGGCGGGAAATACTGCGTGCTCTTTGAGATGGACGACAAGGGCGTGCGCCACAAGCAGATGCCCAAGCAGGTGAAGAAGGCGCAGATACTGAGCGCGCTGGGTTTTGGGCTGGGAGCGGCACGAGGCAGCCTTTCGGGCATGGGCACCTCGGCGCTGGCGGGCGCGCGCAGCGAGATGTATAGCGAGTTCGGGGTGGTGAAATCGGTGGAAGTGTACCGCCGCCGAGGCGTGATCAAGGTGAACGCCCTGCTCAACTACAACCAAGTCTACGCCGCGCCCGAAGACTTCGACTGGGTGCTGCAATACATCCTCGACCGCATCCCCAAGAAGGCAAAGGTGAGGAGATAAGATTTTAGGGCTTGCTTTTTGGGGCTTGCTTATGATGGGCGGGGACTAGGCTTGCTCCGCTCGCCTTTTGGGGCTGCTAGTCCTGAAGCACTTCCCAATATCCTCCTCTGTCACCACCTCTGCGCACGATTATGTTGTTGGCTTTGAGGCGGTTTATGTGCTTTTGGATAGCGCTGGCGGATATGCCTATGCTCTTAGATATGGCTTCTCTTGTGATGGTGGGGTCATCTTTTATGAGTTGCAGAATGATATCGATGGTTTTCTGACCACCTTTCTGACCACCTTTCGCGTTGGGGGTGTCTATGGTGTCGCTATTGCTGAAATGTACATCTTCGATGCCCTCTACGGCGAACTTTGGTAAAACGAGCACGAAACTATCCCATTCAGATGAAAATTTCGGGTCCATGCCATCCGAGTAACCATTGTGCTCTTTGTAGGCAGAGATGATTTTTCTGAATCCAGAACCGCGGCGTTCCATGTATTTCAGTCGGCTGAAAATGTCGGCCAACACAGGGTTTCGGCGGCGAGAAGCAATGTTTGTTACGTCGATGTTGTCGATGGAGCATCCATCGAGAAGGCCACCTGGAGAATATATTTCTAGGCGGTCGTCGTACATGTCGATATGCACTTCGCTGCCTAATTCTAGATAATTACGGTGGATGAGAGCGTTCACGAGTCCTTCCTCAACTGCTCGCTCGGGATATTCTGGGTACTCTAGTCGGGTATCAGCGGTTTTGCGCCATGCCTTCTTCGAGTTGCGCCTAACAAAATTCAGTCCGGCTTGAAGCAGTGTTACCAGGCTTCCGCTGTGCTCTTCGTCGTCCAAGGCATCCATCACACCATTTGCTTTGTCGGTGCCGTTCCACCGGGTGCAGAATAGGCGTGAATGTCGAACTGGTGAGTAGTCGGCAAGAAGTGCACCTGCATTAGTTAGTTCGCCCTTTTCGTTGATAATGCCAAAAGATTCAAAATCGCTATCCTCGAAAGCACGGTTTGTTCTTGTAAAATAGGAGGCGCGCAAAACCGTAAAAGCCATGTCTTTGAAGTTCCAGCGTGAAGGAAGACTGTCGTAAGACATGTGTGAACCTTTCAGCACCAGTTCTTTGTGCTTTGAGACACTGGCCACAACACTTTCGTTCCCAATGCGGACGAATGCTTGCATCTGCCCATCTCCTATGTAGTAATACGGGGTGGAGGTGCCGGGCATGACGTCGAGCACAACAAACTCTTTATCTTCGCATTTTGCGAAAGATAAATTGAAGTCGGGTATCGGGTCGATGTGTGCTTTGATGGCCTCGCTGATCTTTTCAGCGTCGCCATTGGGGTCGTCAAGTCCTATCAGAGAGCCATCGTCGGCGATTCCCCACACGAGTTTTCCGCCAATGCCGTTGGCAAAGGCGCTTACGCTTTTGCACCAACTCTTGGGTTTCCTAACCTCTAATGCCACTTTCTTGTCATATTCTGTGGTCTCGCCAATCAGTTGGCGGATGTCGAATGCTCCCATTTTGTTTTAGTTGTTTTGTGGAGAATTGGGTTTCGGTGAATGAATCTTTGGGAATTAGCCGCTGACGCGGAACACGGGGCGCTCTTCCCCTCTTTTTCTTAGTTTATTTCTTCGAATTCGGCGTCGGTGATTAGGTCTTCTTTTGCTCTTTCTTTTTCTGCTTTTGCCTTTTCTTTTGTTTCTTCTTCTGCTTCCTTTGCTGCTTTTTCTTCGGCTGCTACTTCAGGCTGCAGTTCTTCGAAGTCTACGTATTCGCCCCTGTCTTTGCGGTATTTTTTTCTTTGTTGGGGTTGTTGGGGTGGGGTGGTGCCTTGGGCGCCGGCGAATTGGCGCTGGGCTTCTTCCATTTGCTGGCGGAACTGGTTGCGCACGTCGTCGACGCGGCGCTTCAGTTTCCACGCTTTGTAGAGCAGGTAGCCTACGAATATGAGAATTAATGCGGTGAGCATGATGTTACGAGATTTTGATTTACTCCTCGGTGACGTAGCAATTTGTGTGCCAAACCCTGGCGGGCGGTGATTAGTCTTGCTTGGTGACGGCTGAGAGGAGGATGTAGAAGAGGATGGCCCATGCGAGGCCTGTGACGCCGCAGAATGCCACACTGAGCACAAAGGCGAGCACGAGCAGATACTGCTTGTAGTTTTCCTTGACGCTGAGGCTGTGGAGTTTGAGCGAGAACATGCGCAAATTGCACACCATCAGCAGCGAGAATGCCACCACGAGCACAGCCACGAGCCATGTGGGCACCGATGCGTGATGCTCGGCGTAGAGGTTGGTGAAGCCAATCCAGAAGATAGCGTTGGCGGGGATGGGCAGACCTGTGAAAGTGGTGCTTTGGTCGGTGGAGACGTTGAATTTAGCGAGTCGCAACGCGCCGAAGATGGGGATGAGCATGGCAATGTAGCCAGCGCAGGAGCACTCGGTGGCATACTGGGTGAGCATGTTGTAGAGCACCATGCCTGGGGCGAGGCCGAAACTCACGGCATCGCTGAGCGAGTCGAGTTCCTTGCCCAGGGGCGAAGTGGCGTGGAGCAGGCGTGCGGTGAAGCCGTCGAAGAAGTCGAAAACTGCGGCTGCGGCAATGAGGATGAATGCAACCTGGTAGCCTTGGAGCCCCCACCACCATGGCTCGAAGGCGTGGAAAGCGGCGATGCATGCCAGTGCGCCCGAGAGCATGTTGCAGCAAGTGACTGCGTTGGGGATATTGTTGCGAATTGCTTGTAGGATGTTCATTTTTTCAGGGGAAGGATGCTTAATTGCGTGGTTTGAGGCGAGCGATAGGCGTGATGCCGCCGGTGGTTTTTTCGCCCAGTTTCACGAGGATTTCGGTGTCGAGCGGGAGGTAGATGTCGACGCGAGAGCCGAATTTGATGAAGCCCATGTGTTCGGCCACGGTCACATTTTCGCCTGGCTCAACGTAGGTGACGATGCGTCGTGCCACGGCGCCCGCCACTTGACGGATGAGGATGTCGTGTCCGCCTTCAGAGGTGATCACTACCGATGAGCGCTCGTTTTCGGTGCTCGACTTGGGCAGGTAGGCGGCGAGGAAGCGTCCGTTGTGGTGCTTCACATATTTCACGGTGCCGTTGACGGGCACCCAGTTGGCGTGCACGTTGAATACGCTCATGAATACCGACACCTGGATGCAGTTGCAGTGGAGGCATTCGTCTTCATACACCTCTTCAAGCGCCACGACGGTGCCGTCGACCGACGAGAGGACCATGTTCTCGAGTTCGCCCTTGTAGTGGCGACGTGGAGAGCGGAAGAAGTTCACCACCAGCAGGAAAAGGATGGTGGAAATCACGATGAAGGCGATGGGGATGGGCTTGTACTCAATAAAGAGGTAGGCTGGCACGTTGAATGCCAACAGGATGACCATCAGAACAAAGATAATGTTCAGGCCTTCACGGTGTATTTTGTATTTCATGTTCAATTATTTCTGGGATATTTTAATTTCAATCTACAAAGATAGATATAATTTCTCAAATAGTCAAAAAATGTGCAAAATTAGCCGACACAATCGGCTAAAACAGTGGCGCTCTTTCTTTTTTTTAGGCTAAAATAGTGGCCTTTTTTCCTTTTTCTTTCTTCTTAGCGCTTTTTCTCTAGGGGAGGGCTTTGGTGTGGATTTCTAGGCCGAAGGCTTGCTTTTGGGATGGTGGGGTGGTGGCGCTGGCGGTGGTTTTTACCGTGATGGTGATGGGGCCTTCGGGGGTGATGTGGAGGCTGACGTCGGCAATGGGGGCGCTGGCGATGGTGGCTTCTATGTGGCTGAGGGCTTGGGTGATGGTGGCCTCGGGGCGACCGGCGCGCTGGAGGAAGGCGGCCACCTGGGCGAGGGCTTCTTTTCTTGCCGTGGTGACGGTGGTGGAGAAGTGGGTGCGCTCGTCTTCAGCGGGGATGAGGGTGAAGGGGGAGACTGCTACTTGGCTTCCTTTTGCTTCTGCTGCTTTTTCTCCTGCTTTGCTCTCTTCTACGTCATTTCTGTTGCTATTTTTCGCTTTGTGGTGGGTGTAGGCTACTTGGGCGGCGAGCACTATTGCTGCCGAGAGGGGGAAGCCCCACCAGAGCATGAGGGCTGGGGCGAGGAGGGTGAGGGCGTAGACGCTCACCACGATGAGGGCTACCTGGGCGATGGCTACCACGGTGCTGAGCACGAGGTGACCGAGCACTTGGTACATACCGCGCAGCAACACGGTGAGGGAGAACGGCAGGAGGATGAGGCTGAAGATGCGCAGCACGCGGCACAACTGGGCGCGCAGGGCGGGATCGTCGGCGCCGAAGAGCGACGCCATCAGTCCCGGAGTGACGAGTACGACCACGGAGAAGGGCACAACCACTGCGCAGGTGAATTTTATCACCCTCGAGGCGAGCATTTTCAGACCCGTGATGTCGCCTTCGCCGAGCAGTGCGCCGCCTATGGCAAACATGGCGTCGAGCACACCGTTGAGCACCACGAAGGTGATGAGCAGCATCTGGATGCACACCGCCACCATATACACGCCGTCGGCACCCAGTGCGCTGCCCACTATCTTATTGATAAGCAATACGATAGCGCTGAGCAGCACGTTGGCAATCATGAGCGGAAGGCCTTGCTTGAGGTTGGCGCCCAGGGCGGAGCGTACCGCCTTGCTCCAGCGCATGAGGCGGTAACTGCAGGAGGGGCGGCGCAGGTGGGAAGCGGTGATGCACATCGTTACGGCATAGTTGATCACCGTGGCCCAAGCCGAGCCCGCGATGCCCATGTCGAGGAATTTGATAAACACGAAATCGAGCACCACATTGGTGGCGGCGCCCGCCATCACGGCACAGGTGACCAGGCGCGGGCGCCCGTCGCTTTGCACCATCATATTCATCATGCCCGAGAGCACCAGCACCGTCACGCCTATGCTCGTCACCCTCACGTAACTGTGCACCATGGGGCGAATGGCGTCGTCGGCGCACACCAGGCGCGCGATGTCGTCGCAGAAAAAGAGACACACGGCGCTCATGGTCAAGCCGATGGCCAGCACCGAGTAGAGCGCTGCGCTGAAGATGCGGCTCGCCTCCTTGCTGTCGCGACTGCCGATGGCCTTCGCCGCCAGCAGACTCGCCCCCACGCCCAGCAGCGAGTTGAGCGAAAGGAAGGTGGTGAGCACAGGCATGGCCAAATTCACCGCCGCCATGGCGTGTGGCCCCATCAGGTGGCTCACGATGGCAGCATCGGTACTCACCGCCAGTTGGGCAGCCACGGTGGTGAGGATAGAGGCCCCGAGGAAATTCCAGAAAGCCTTGTCGACGAGTGAGGAGGTGCGCATAGATAGTGGTTGAAAAAAATTATCTCGTTTTGATAGGGAGGTGGCGCCAAAGGGCGCGAGGCAGACGGCGCCATGCGGCGATGAGCAGACGGTAGCGCCAGTCGATGATAGCGATGTGCTTTTTTCGCTTCACGGCCTTGAAGATGCGCTTCGAGGCGTGGTCCACACTCATGAGCATGGGGTAGTGGTGCTCATCGTCGAGCAGAGCGGTGGCCACGAAGCCCGGGCGGATGTCGGTGAAACGGATGGGGAGGTGGCGCATATTCGCCAATTGCTCCAGCGCCTGGAGATAGGTGTTCTGAAACGCCTTCGTGGCACTGTAGGACGGCGCAATGCCCAGCCCCTTCGTGCCCGCCACCGAAGTGATGGCCGCGATGTGTCCGCCGCCGTGCTCAGCCATATAGCGGAAAGCGGCGTCGATGAGGCGTGTGAAGCCCATCGCATTGGTAGCCACGGTGCGCAATTCGATATCGGCGTCGACCGCGGGATTCTGTTTGCCAATGCCCGAGGCGTGGAAATAGAGGTCGATGCCGCCCATGCGCTCGATAAGGGCAGTGAGAAGGTCGTCGGCGTGGCAGTCGGTCACGTCGATCACGGCAGTGGTGACCTGCTGCGGGAATTGCGCGCGCAGTTCATCGAGAGCCTCGGCGCGGCGAGCCGCCACGCCCACTTGCCAACCCTCGGCAAGAAGCATCAGCGCCACTTCGCGGCCCATACCGCTAGAAGCGCCCATAACGATTGCTTTCATAAGATGTGTGGGGAATGAATATCTAGGGAGGCTAGATATCTAGATTTCTAGACATCTAGAAAAATCTAATTTCTAATTTCTAACTTCTTCATCAGTAACGATATCGGTGGCGAAGCGGTTGGATTCGCCGCGCCAGGGGAGCATGCCCTTGAACTCCTCATATTTCACCGTCACGCGTCGGCCGGTGCTTTGCAGGCGCGAAGCCTTAGCGGCGAGCGAATCGTCTTTGATGGTGAATTCGAAGCCCGCCTTGAAAGCGCGAATGGTGTCGGTGATATATTTTTCGCTAATCATCTGCACCTCATAGGTCTTGAGCACGGTGCCCTCGGCGCGCACCTTCAGAATCACGCCGCGCTCCTCGCTCACGATGTAGGGGTGGAAATAGCGCAGCCACAGCGCAATGACGATGCCCAGCACCAGCAGCGCCACGCCGCCCACCACAAGCATGCGTTTGCGGTTGGTAGAGCGCTCGTAGGTGAGTTCCTTCATTTCGCGCTCCTCGCGTTCCTCGGGCGTTTCCTCGTGAGGTTTCTGTTCTTTTTTCTCGTCGCTCTTGCTAGAGTAGAAGTGGTCGTCGTATTCTTCTTCGTTAAAAAAACTGGCCATGTTTTGTGATTGTGAATTGTTGATTATGAAAGAAAAAAGGGGAGATTAGAGCGTCATGCCTTCGGCGTCGCTCTTCGTGCGCACGATGGTTTTGCCCTGAGCGATGCGCTTGCGGTCGATAGCCATCATCACAAACGCGTAGATGCCCAGCACCACCAGCAGCAGTTGCTGCACCAGCCACACGGTCCAGGCAAATGCGCTCGCCTGAGGGTTGTAGGGGTCGCCGAGCGGCAATTCGCCCACGCCGTAGATGGCGAGGCCAAACATGATGGCATACTGCCACGCGCCCACGCCGCCGTTGGTGGGAACCGCCATGCCCAGACTGCTGAACACAAACAGCACCAGAATGGCCACCACGCCCAGGTCCTTAGTGAAACTGAATGCCATAGAGGCGATGTAGAGTTGGAAGAAATAGCAGCCCCATATGAGCACCGTGTAGAGCAGGAACCACCACTTTCCCTCCATCTTCGTGATAGAGATGAGGCCTTCCCAAAGGTTGGTGAGCATGAGTCGCACCTTGCTCAGCACCACATTTTCGCTCTTGGTCTTGAAAATCCACACCAGCAGCGCCACCATCAATGCTCCGAAGCCCATCAGCGCCCAGAACCACCAGGTGGTGAACATGCTCTCACCGCTGGCGGCACCCTTCTGCCCCAGGAACTTCATAAACGCACCCTGTGCCAGGAAGAAAGTGACAATAGTGAGCGTGAGCACGGTGAGCGTGTCGCTCAGGCGGTCGCCCACCATCGATCCCACCACCTTAGAGAACGAAGTGCGTTCGCGCGAAGCGATGTAGCCCGAGCGCCACACCTCGCCCAGACGGGGAGCGAGCAGGTTGACGAAATAGGTGCCGAAAATACTGTGGATGAGCGCACTCAGCGGCGCATCGATGCCGAGGGCACGCAGTTGGAGTCGCCATCGGCAAGCCCTGAACACGTGGCTGAAGATGCTCACCACAATCACGGGGATAAACCAGAGGAAATTCACGTCTTCACGCAGACTCTGCTTGATGGCGTCCATGTCCATGTTGGTATAGAAAAACCACACCAGCAGCACGCTCAGCGCCACCGGGATGCCGTATTTCAGCAATGGGGATATAATCTTTTTCACTGTGATAAAAATTTCGTTAGTTTGCCAAAAAGCGCGGCGCGTAGCCGCACACGTCCCACAAAGTTACAAAAAGAAATTAGAAGTTTGGGGATTGGCGGTTGAAAATTAGCCATTAAGTGGCTGCTGGAATTGCGGAATAAGTTATTTTTTCTTAAATTTGCGCTTGGAATAGAATTGCTTATGGCATTTTTTTTCACAACAGACTTAGTAAAAAACAAAACCAACCTCAATATAGAATTATGAAGAATCTATTATCCCTACTGCTTGCGCTCACAGCGCTGCTGGCTTCTGCCGAGGTGCTGCCCGAGGGTACGACCTTCGAGGCGGGCTACCTGACCTATGCAGTGTCGTCGCGTTCCACAACGTCCTATCCGTCGGTATCGGTAAAGGGCTTCAGTGCCAAAGGCAACGCCGAAACCAGCCTTTCGCTCCAAATCCCCACTTCGGTGAACTATGGAGGCGAAACCTACAAAGTGCTCTCTATCGACCCCTCGGCGTTCAAGAACAAGACCAACATCACCTATCTGCGCATCAACTATGGCGTGCTCACGGTGGCGACCGACGCGTTTTCTGGCTGTAGCAAACTCGCCACGGTGCGTATTCCCTCGTCGGTGAAATACATCTACAGCGGTGCGTTTCAGAACTGCTCGAGCCTGAAGATGGTGGCGATATGCATCACCGACCCTGCAGCGGTGCACATCAGCCCTTTGGCATTCTCTACCGTGTCGGGCTCAACGCTCCACGTGGCCAAGACCGACTACGATGCGCTCGACCGCTACAAGGAGCATATCGCTTTTAAAAGTCAATTCACATCTATCATAAGAAGTAGCGATGCGTGGGATTTCGACATGTTTGACGGCGCACGCCTGTGTGTGACCAAGGCTCCCGACAAGGGCGTGACGGGCGAAACTGCTATCGTGGGCTTCGATGGCAACAGCCTCAGCCAGGGCACCTATAGCCACTCGGCCAAATATACGGTGGCGTGCTACAATTACGATGTGGTGGAGGTGGCACCCTATGCCGTCCAAGGCTGCGCCCAACTGGCAACACTCGACCTCGCCTATCTCACCACCCTCAAGACGATAAAGAACAACGCATTCCAGAATTGCGCCAATCTCACTTCGGTGTCGCTTCCCACGTCGCTCACCACTATCGGGAGCGCGGCCTTCGGCAAGTGCACCAGCCTCACGAGCATCACTGTGCCCAAGGGCGTGACCAGCCTGAGCGCCTATTTCGTGGATGGCAGCACAAAACTCACGGCCATCAACGTGGATGAAGCCAATGGTAGTTACAGTTCGGTGTGTGGCGTGCTCTTCAACAAGACCCGCACCAAACTGATGCGCTGCCCCGAAGGCTTCTCTACCTTCACCACCATCGACGAGCGCCTCATCCCCGCCAGCGTCATTACCATCGGCAATTATTCTTTCGAGAATTGCAAGAAAATCCTGGCGCTGGAGTTGCCCTACGGCGTGAAGTTGCTGGGCACGTCGGCCTTCCGTGGCTGCACCATGCTGCAGTATGCAGTGGTGCCAAGCACCGTTTCCACCTGGAACAGCAACGTGTTTGCTGGCTGCACCGGCATGACCACACTCTTTTGCAACTTGGCCATGCCGCCAGCGGTAGGCGCCAGCGAATTTGAGGACCTCAAGCGCACTCGTCTCTTCGTGCCCTACAAGTCGATGAGCCGCTACAAGCAGGCCACCGGGTGGAGCACCTGGCCCACTGTCCTCAATGGCGCATTCGACTACTTTGTGAAAGATGTGGTGAAAGGCCCCGGCACATCCTCCTATCGCGCTGGTTTCACCATCACCAGTGCCGCCTCCGAGCGCATCGATGGCGAGCCTTACGACGGCCGCGCCATGCTCAGTTATATCCCCGACTATGTGGCCAGTGGCTCGACGATGGAGGTCAACATTCCTAAGCATATTACCCTGTATGGTAACAACTATGCCGTTACGGCCGTGGGTTCGCAGGTGTTCCCACTCGGCTTGAGCGCCAACACCACCGTGAATCTCGGCGAAAATGTCGATACCATTGCCGACTACGCTTTCGCCGAAAAGGCTATGCTTAAGGCTGTTAAGTTTGGTCCTCGCGTCACCGATATTGGCGTGTCGGCTTTCTATAAATGCGGCCTTTCGGGCTATATCGACATCCCCTATGGCGTGGTAAGGGTGCGCGACAATAGTTTCGCCTACAATAATATTGAGCACCTGCTGGTGCCTTCATCGGCTATGCTGCTTGATTATGCTTTTGTTGCGGGAAATAAAAAACTCAAAGAACTCGTGGTGAACGATGCCTACTGGTCGAATTACGATGAGTGGGATCTTACTGGCATTCCTACTACATGCCGTCTCTACGTGCCCACCAACGCAGTGTGGCGATATAGGAACAACAGCAAGTGGGGCAAGTTGCAAGTGAGCGCCGGTAGCTACGATTTCACCTACCGCGATGCGAAAATGAACGACACGCGCTATCACATGACCGTGACGAGCGCTGCTCCGGTAACCAAGAATGGCTTTACTTACGACGGTAAGGCGAAATACGTGTATCATCCGGCTGTCAGCGAGATGACCGGTTCATTCACCGCCTCACGTTACGAAACCCATCAACTCACCGGGAAGAACTACTTGATGACAGAATTTGCCGACAGTCTGTTGGCCGACTGCTCTGGCATCAACGAGGTGAAGTACAATACGGAGAGTTGCATTGAGCGCATTGGTGAAAGGGCCTTTATGGGTTCGGGTATCACCTCTTTTGAAGTGCCCGCTTCATGCACAAGCATCGGCTGGGCAGCCTTCAGTTATTGTGCGTCGCTTAAAGAAATATTTTTCAACACCCCCGCCACCACATGCACTTGGGAAAAGCAGTTCATAGGCATGAATGCAAGCGACTTCAAGATGTATGTCGATTGGCGCGAGTATTCCGACCGTAAGACAACCGTATATGGCTGGACGAAGTATTCTTCCGAGACCAATCTGCCCATTGCGCGCCTCAATGCCCACTTCAAGATGAGCAGCGACGCCACCACCTTCGCGGTTGATCAGCCTGTGGATTGGGCTGCAGCAGGCATTAATGCCTATGTGGTGAAGAGTTACGACAAGAATGCCCGCAAGGCCATCACCCAGAAGGTGACCGCAACGCCTGCGAGCTGCGCGGTGCTCCTCGATGGCTTTGAAAAGAACAAAACCTACAAGCTGCAGCGCCCCGCCACCAACCCAAGTTCGGTTACCAACTTGCTCCATGGCGCTATTGGTGCCAACATGGACATTTACGCTGCTTCGGTGGGCTACCAGTTCAACATGACGAACAAAAACTTCTTCCGCCCCACCGCCACTTCCATCCTCTATAAAGGCTTCGCCTTTCTTAGCATCCCGGCTGTGGATGCTGGCAAGACCACCACTATCGAAGTTGACCTGTGGGCACAGGCGCTGAAAGGCGACGTGAACGGCGATGGCCAAGTGAACGTGAGCGACGTGACCGCCCTCATCAACAAAATCCTCGGCACCGCCACCTACGCCGACAGCGTGTGCGACATCAACGCCGACGGCCAAGTGAACGTGAGCGACGTGACAGCGCTCATCAATTTGATTCTGGGATAGGGCGGCCTCTCCCAAACCCTCCCCTGATGGGAAGGGCTTGCAATGCTATTGTTTTGGCACAGACTCCCCCTGCGTGGGGGCAAAATATAAAAGCGCGAAGCCTGGTTGATGGGCTTCGCGCTTTTGCGATTTGTTTAGGGGGGATGACGTCGGTCTTATTTGACCATTGACGCCCTTCCTACTTGATTACCTTTGCGGCTTGTTGTGTGCCGTCGGTGTATTCTGTGATCTGGATGCAAGCGCCTGCAGGCTCGAGGATTTGAGCGCCGTTGAGGTTGTAGTAGCGCACGCTCTTCACGTCCTTGCTAGCGTTCACGTCGTTGACGCCGGTCTTGCCGCCAAGGTAGTTCACGTTGATTACGATTTTGCGCTCATGAACCTTGTTGCCTTCGCCGTTGGCTTTCTTCTTGGCTTGGAGAGCCGAACTTGGGATGATGGTGATGGTGATTTCGCCAGTGAAAGGATCGCCGTTGAAGGTGGCCTTGTTGCCCTCGATTTCGAGACCTGCGTAGTCGCAATACATTTCAACGCCTTCAGGGTGACCAATGTTGAAGTCTTGAGTGATGATTTCGGGATCGCTTTCGTTCTCGGCTGGCACCACTGCCACGGCGTACATCTTGGCGTAGTCATTGTCTTGGAATGCTTTCAGCACTGGGAAGCAGTAGGCGCCTGCGCTTACGAACTTGTCGCTTGGCACTTGCAGGCAAAGTTCACGAGCACTGTAGCCCACTTCGGGGTTGGTGGGTTCGGCAGTGATAGCGCCTTGGCACATACCCAGGAGATACATCGTGTTCTCGATGGTGTCGTTGTATTGGTAAAGTTCGGTTTCGCTCATAGGAGTGCCCTTAGGACGCCACATGGTGCCGTTGTTGTAGGTGTGCACGCCCAGGATGTGTCCACAAGAGTCGGCATCGGCCACGATTTCGCCAGTGTTGAAGCAGTTGCGCACCGATGGGGTGTAGTTGATGTGGTCTTTCAGCGTCTTGGCTGTGCTGTGGTAAGGCCAAGCCATCACACCAGCCACGCGGCTGCGGCCAGTCACCTTACCAGCGTTGTAACTGTCGAATACGTCGGTAGCGCCATAGGCCACGATACCGCTGGCAGCGTTGTTGTCTTTCGCGCCGATGCCTGCGGTTTCGGCAGTGGTGGTGATGTTACCCACGTTGAAGCATTCCTTCACATGGCTGTCGTAGGGGTTGTAGCCCACGATACCAGCAGCGCGGTTCACGGCCGATACATTGCCCACGTTGAGGCATTGCTCGATGATGTTGTGGGTGTTGAAACCGCCCACGATACCGCCTACCCAGTAACTGTTAGATTTCACTTCGCCGTAGTTGATGCACTTAGAAATCTTATTCTTGTAGAAGGTGGTGTCGGCAGCGAACGACTGGAATTGACCCACGATACCGCCGGTAGAGGTACCCTTGTTGTAGGCTGCGCCATTGCTGTGGATTGTGCCGGTGTTGGTGCAAGATTCAATGTCGGAGCCATAGCCGAAGCCGATGATGCCGCCCACGTAGTTACCGCCTGCGCAGGTGATGTCGCCATGGTTGTGGCAATTCTTCACGTGGATATATCCCAGGTCGGCAGAGCCGCGATAGTTAGCGAATACGCCAGCCACGTAGGGAGTTTCGCCATTGCTGGTGACGTTGCCGTAGTTCACGCAGTTTTCATAAGTGCCACCATACATAGTGTAGCCAAACACGCCTGCAGTTGCATAACTGCCGCTGGCTGCAGTGGTGGTGATGTTGCCACGGTTCACGCAGTTTTTAGCGTTGCTAGTGCCCACGGTGTGAGCGTAGCCGCTGATACCAGCCACCCACTTGTTGGCGGTGATGTCGGCAGTGTTTTCGCAGTTTTCATAATCGCTGAAGAAGGTGTAGGCGTTGATACCCGATACACAGTCGACCTTGCTGGGTTCTGCAACGTTCATTGTGCCCTTGTTAGAGCAATTGTAGAAATTGGTTGCATAGCCATAACCGCACACGCCAGCAATCCACGATGAAGTCATCACCGAGTTGATGTCCATCACGCCCGCGAAGTGGCAGTTGCGCACTGTGCTCTTGAAATTGGCATAACCAATCACGCCGCCACATGCCTGGCAACTAGCGCCAAGTGTCACGTGGGCAGTGCTGGTGCAGTTTTCGATAGTGGAATTGGCTTGAGCGGTGCCCACTACAGGACCGCTGTTGGTGCTGGCGAAAGAGAATTCGCCAGTCACATTGATATTCTTCACTACGCCTCCGCCGAGCACGCCGATAAGGCCTTGGTGCTTTTCGCTTGTGGTGAGGTTGGCAATGATGGTGTGGTTGCCACCGTCGAAGGTGCCATAGAACGGAGTGGTGTTGCTACCGATTGCGGGCACGGAGTCGTTGCTGAAGTCGAGGTCGGCCACCACTTTCACGAATTGGTCTTGGAAAGTGACACCGCTGTGGCTTGCTGCTGCCACGGCTTTCCAGTCGGCCACGTTTTCAATGCGGTAAGGGTCGTTTTCAGTACCAGTGCCCTTGAGGCCTTCAGCCTGTGCGGGAGCGGGCCACGCGATGGCGTTGTCGCACTCGATGCGGCCTTCGGTGAGCACGCCCACGGTGTAACTGCTGTAATAAGCACTCCATGGGCCCCAGGCGAGCGCCTTGTCGCCATCGGCCACAGCGTTGAGGCTAGTGTTGTAGAGGTATACTTTCTCCGATGCTGGGTTGTAGTATTCCACGCCAGCAATGGTGAAAGCCCGGAATTTGTTGAGCACATTTTGATAGAACATGGTGTTGCCGCCAATCTTCACCACTTTGCGGCTGCTCATAGGCATGCTGATTTCAAGACCGCCACCGCCGAAGTTGGTGATGGAGAGATTGTGGTCGTTTTGCGTTACGTTCACCAGGGTCCAGTATTCGGTGTTGTCGTTAGGCTTCTTCCAAGTCATCTTGGCGTTGCTTGGGATAATCTTAGCGCCATTGGCCACATAGAATACGGTGCCAGCCTTTTCGCCTTCCTTCACCACATAGCCGAAGAGGCCTTCGATTTCGAGCGAAGTGGCGCTGGTGGCTTTCGCCTTCACGCTTGTGGCGGTGGAGTCGATGGCAAGGGTGTAGGTGGTTTTGCCGGCGCTGCTGGTGGATTCTTTAATCACGAAAGGAACCACCACGATATCGCCATATTCCTCGCTATTGCCCACCACTTGAAACGATGGGATTTCGTATTCGCCCGCAGTGGCGGTAGCACTGGCCACGAACACACTTCCCTGTATGAAGAGGCTGCCAATGCCGATGTCGTTGCCTATTTGCTTCATTTTCACAATGCCACCGCCATCGCCGAATGTGCCTTCGAAGCCAGTCTTGTAGGTGGCAATAAAGTTGCTCCACTCGCTGGGGAAGGCTGCGGCCACTCTTTTTCCTTGGGCTTTGTGAGGTGGCTTCACAGTCTTGATCTCAATGGAAGAGAGATCGTAGGCTTTGGTGTTATTTGACTGCATCTCTACCACTTGCGTGACGAGATTTTCTGGAGCCTCGCCATCGGCAATGGCGGGCATTGTCACTTGCGCATTCATACCGAACGCGAGAGCGACCGTTGCGAAAAATGAATAATACTTCTTCATAAATATTTGTTTTTATGAGGTAAATTCTTGTGGTATGTAATTTTCGGTGTAAACGTAGTTATTTTTTTTTTTTTGCAAGTGATTCGTGAAAATTCATCACTTTTTCCGAATATTTTCCCGAAAAAGCAATAAATATGCAAAAAATTATCTAAGAAAACGGCACTGTGTGGGGAAAAACTGGGGGAAGTGATTGAGCGCCGATGGGAGGTGAGGTGTGATAGCCTTTTCAAAAAAAAATCTATTCTCTAACTACC
>JAUNCU010000205.1 GCA_030526455.1 Bacteroidales bacterium
TCTCATCTTCTTATCTCCATATTCTCATCTTCTTAACTTCTAAAAAGATTTATTTCAGCGTCTTGAGATATTCTGCCACGTTCTTTTCGATGCGGGCGTTGAGGTCTTCCTCATTGCATGGCACGAACTTCTCGCCGGTGATTTCTTCGTAGAGTTCGATATAGCGCTTCGAAACGGTGTCGCAGTATTCTTCGGTCATTTCGGGCACTTGCTGGCCTTCCTTGCCCATGAAGTCGTGCTCGATGAGCCACTGGCGCACGAATTCCTTGCTCAACTGCTTCTGAGGCTCACCTTTCTCGAATTTTTCCTCGTAGCCTTCGGCATAGAAGTAGCGGCTGCTGTCGGGGGTGTGGATTTCGTCCATCAGAATCACCTGGCCGTCGCACTTGCCGAATTCATACTTGGTGTCGACCAAGATAAGACCCTTGCTGGCAGCGATTTCGGTGCCGCGAGCAAAGAGGGCGCGGGTGTATTTTTCCACCACAGCGTAGTCTTCCTCGCTCACGATGCCCTGAGCGATGATTTCTTCGCGAGAGATGTCTTCGTCGTGGCCTGCTTCAGCCTTAGTGGTGGGGGTGATAATGGGTTCGGGGAAACGCTCGTTTTCGCGCATGCCGTCGGGCAACTTCACGCCGCAAATTTCGCGGCAGCCATTCTTGTAGGCACGCCAAGCGCTACCGGTGAGATAGCCACGAATGATCATTTCAACGGCGAAACCTTCGCATTTCTTGCCCACAGTCACCATAGGGTCGGGGGTGGCAAGTTTCCAGTTGGGAACGATGTCGGCAGTGGCATCAAGGAATGAAGCCGCAATCTGGTTCAGTACCTGGCCTTTAGAGGGAATACCCTTAGGCAGAATTACGTCGAAAGCCGAGATGCGGTCGGTAGCCACCATTACGAGGATGTCGTCGCCGATGCTGTACACATCGCGAACCTTTCCGTGATACACATTTGTTTGACCTTCAAAGTTGAAGTCGGTGCGAACTAAAGTCTTAGCCATTGAATTTCAGTTTTAAATAAGAATGTATTTTTGTAATATGTGATGTTGAGTTGTCGTTATTGTTGCGGAGCCTGTCCATGCGCGCGTTCTTCCTCATCGTGGCGCTCGTAGGCTTCCACGATGCGCTGCACCAGGTGGTGGCGCACGATGTCCTTCTTCTCAAATTCCACCTTGCCTATGCCCTTCACATTGCGCAAAATCTTCAGTGCCTGAATCAGGCCCGAAGCCGTGGTGCGAGGCAAGTCAATCTGCGTCACGTCGCCCGTGATAATCATCTTGCTGCCCATGCCCAGGCGGGTGAGGAACATCTTAATTTGGTGGGTGGTGGTGTTTTGCGCCTCATCGAGCACCACGATGGCGTCGTTGAGCGTGCGGCCGCGCATGAAGGCTAGCGGCGCGATTTGTATCACCTTCGTCTCCATGTATTCCTTGAGTTTGGTCTGCGGAATCATATCCTCGAGCGCATCGTAGAGCGGCTGCAGATAGGGGTCGATTTTGTCCTTCATGTCGCCCGGGAGGAAGCCCAGTTTCTCGCCGGCCTCCACAGCGGGGCGCGAAAGGATGATTTTGCGCACCTCGCGGTTTTTGAGCGCTCTCACAGCCATCGCCACAGCCAGATAGGTCTTACCCGTGCCAGCGGGGCCGAGGGCGAAGGTGAGGTCGTTCTCTGTAAACATCTTCACCAGCAACTGCTGATTGGGCGTGCGCGCCTTGATGGGCTTGCCGTTCACGCCAAAGATGATGGCGTCGTCCATCTTCAGTTCCTTGGGTGGAGTGCCCTTGATGGTGTCGATAATCACCTCCTCGTTGAGTTGATTGTAATGATTGCAGAAGTCGGCCAGTTCCTTGACCTTCTGCTCAAAGTGTGCAGTTTCCTCCTCCTCGCCAATCACCTTAATCACATTGCCGCGGGCGGCCATGCGCAGTTTGGGGAAGAGGTTGCGAATGAGTTGTATGTTACAATTGTTTACCCCGTAGAACACCACAGGGTCAACATTGTCAATAATCACGTGTCGTTCGATCATAGGTATACGAATCGGAAATTTCCACTACAAAATTACACCAAACCCACTACACTACCAAGAATAACGCCGATTTTTTACCTTGCCGCGTCAAAAATGAAAGCCAGAACTTCTCCTGGGGAGTTCTGGCTTTTTATGGTGATTTCTTTTCTGCTGCTGTGCCTGCTGGCTCTACTTCAGGAGTTCGCCGAGGGTGGTGTTGAGGTTGAGCATGAAGGTGGTGGCGCCGGTGTGGGGCTGGGCCAGGGCTATGCCGAAGCCGAATGCTTTCACTTTCATGCCTGCCCCGAGCGAGAGGCCTGAGAGCATGCCGCGCTGGTAGCGGCTCATGTCGGTGCGCACTTTGTGGTTGTAGCCTATGCCCACGTACATGTTGTCGTTTGGCAGGAATTCGAGGCCGAGCACGAGGTGTCGCATGAAGTTCGACCCGAAACTTTCCTTTTTCACGAGGTCGCTATTGGTGTTGTTTTTATCGGCGGGCTCGTAGTAAGGGAGGCTCCACTTGCGCAGGTTGTAGGCGGTGATGTGCAGGCGGAAAGGCGATGTGCCGAATCGCTGCGAGTAGCCTATCTGGATGTCCCATGGCAGGCGGTCTTTGCTGTCGTGTGTGCCGTTGAACTTCTTCACCTGTCCGCCGAGGTTTTTTGCCACGAGCGAGAGAGAGAGTTCGCTTTCGGGGTTGTAGACGTTCACGCCCAGGTCGGCCGCGATGGCTCCGGCGCTGAAGTCGCCATATTTCGAGTAGAGATATTTCAGGGTGATACCGCCGCGAATGTTGGTGGCGATGTCGTGTGAGTAGGTGACGTTGAAGTTGATGTCGCTGGCGCTGAATTTACCCAGCACGGTGCCTTCGGGGTCGGTTTCGGTCATGTTGCCGTAGCCGTAATACTGGATGCCCACGGCGAAAGCGCTGTGCTCGTTGATGCCTTGGCCATAGCGTGCGCCCATGAAGTTGGTGGAGCCGATGTATTTCATGTAGTTCACGCCCACCTGGTGGTCGAATTCAGGTCCCAGCAGTGCGGGGTTTTGCTCCACGAGGTTGATGTCGTCGTCGATGAGGGTGATGTTGTGCCCGCCGAGACCGTAGACGTGTGCCGATGGGCTCACGTTGAGGAATTGGTAGGCAGTGGTGCCGTCTTGCGCGGTGGCGGCGATGGTGGCTGCCAGCGCCACGACGAGGCTGATATAGCGATGAATAGTAACTCTCATAGATGAATGTGGGTTTTTAATAACGCGTTATTCTTTACAAACGCAAAAGTACCCCTGCTTCGTATATCGTTTTAATTTTTTTTTACAACAAAAGGGCAATTTTGTGGATTCTGTAAAAATTCATAAAACAATATTAATCATAATCAAATTAAGCCCCGCTGCTATTGCCAATTAAGAAAACGCAAGTATATTTGCAACGAATTTTATAGCAAAAAGGTGCATAATTTTGCGCTGAAAAATGCTATTTATTTGAAAATCATAATGATGCGACATAATTTATACTATTCAATGCTCCTCACGATGGCTGCGCTTCTGCTCAATGCGGTGGAAGCCGCTGGGCAAACTCGCCCTCGCGCCAATCGCATTGGGATGGTGAATCCTATGTCGCCCGACCACACTTCCTATATCGAGTTCTACGAATTTGAGCAGGTGGAGGTGCAGCCCGCCTTCCCCGGCGGCGAGCGTGGTCTTGTGAATTTCGTGAACAGCACCCGCGAGTATCCTTATAATGAGTACATGTCGCGCCGTCAAGGCCGCGTGCTCTGCAGTTTCATCATCCTTGCCGATGGGCAGGTGACCCATGTGAAGGTGCTGCGCAGTTCGGGTTGCGAAGCGCTCGACAACGAGGCCGTGCGCGTGATCAAGAAGATGCCTCGCTGGGAGGCCGGCAAAATTTGGGACACGAAGGTGAACGTGCGCTGCATCCTCCCCATCGCCTTCCGCCTCTAAGCGGAGATGGCTCCTATCAATTGATTTTTCATGAGATAAATACTATATACATTATGAGAAGAAGAGAAAGATGCGAATCTTGCTCTTTTCTTTTTTATGTATCGCCCTGCCGCTTTCCCACGTTTTGGCTGCGGTGGTTTTTCTTTATAAATCGCGAAAAAGTTGTAACTTTGTGGATGGTTTTACTACATAAAGAACACTACAATATATGAAAAAGATAAATGTGGCCATCGATGGCACTTCATCAAGCGGAAAAAGCACAATGGCAAAGGCCCTGGCCAAGAGCGTGGGCTACACCTACATCGACACTGGCGCGATGTATCGCAGCGTGGCGCTGTTCTGCCTGCGTGAAGGCCTCATCGCCGATGGCAAGGTCGACAGCGAGCGCCTCAACGCCATGCTGCCCGCCATCAACATCAGTTTCAAGATTGAAGACGGCAAGCAAATCACCTATCTCAACGGCGAGAACGTGGAGAACGAGATTCGTGGGCTGGAGGTGTCGAACAATGTGAGCCTCGTGGCCGCCATCGCCGAGGTGCGCCACGCCATGGTGCGCCTGCAGCAGCAGATGGGCAAGGATAAGGGCGTGGTGATGGACGGACGCGACATCGGCACCGTGGTGCTCCCCGACGCCGAAATCAAACTCTACGTGAGCACCAGCCCCGAAATACGTGCACAGCGCCGTTTCGACGAGATGCGCGCCAAGGGCGACACCAGCGTTACGCTCGACGACATCATCGCCAACGTGAAGATGCGCGACCACATCGACATGACGCGCGCCGAGAGTCCGCTGCGCAAGGCCGACGACGCCGTGGAAGTGGACAGCGGCCAATTCTCAACAGCCGAAGAGCAAATCGCCTGGGCTGTGAATTTCTTCAACGACTATATGGAGAAGGAAGGAAAGTGATTTCTTCAGGAGTTAAGAAGATTTCTCAGAAGTT
>JAUNCU010000007.1:0-12720 GCA_030526455.1 Bacteroidales bacterium
CCTGCAACTGGTCGTGTACAAATTTGCATCCCATCGGGATGCGACCACACTATGGTTGCTATTTAATTTCACATCATATATAATTGTAAATGTGCAAATTGACAGTGTTGTCGCATTCCTCTGGAATGCATTTTTAGGGTGCATCGGGTGCAGGCATTTCGCTCCGGCGCTGCTTCATTCCGCTTCGCTCCATTTCGCAGCGCCTCCGCTGCATACCTGCCTACACACATCCAATCCCCAAGGGGATTGCGCAGCCTCTCCGTGCTGCTTCACATACAGCAGTTTTTGCAACATCAATAATGTTTATCCCCCCAGGATTTTCCACTGAATCTCTAGAATCCACTAGATTCCCTAGCCTAGCAAAAAAATAAATGCTGCCGAGCCTTTTTGCTTGGCAGCATTTATTATTATGGTGGGATCTTGGGAGATGGCTTTTACTTGAAGCGCCAGGTGATGGTGCCGTCGCCGTTGGTGGTGCGGTTGGTGGGCACTGAGAAGCGGCTCTTGAGCGACTCGCGTTCGCAGTAGGCGCGCACGTCTTGGTGCTTCCACGCCTCGCCCGAACCGCTCACGGCCTTGGCGGCGATCACGTTGCCGCGGGCGTTGACGGTCACTTTCACGGTGATGGAGCCTTCGTAGCGGCTGTGGGGGCGTCCCCAGTAGGCGCCGGTGTAGCCCACCAGACCTGAGCCGATGGTGCCGTGGCCGTTGAAGTCGCCAGTGTTGGAACCGCCTTCGGGGTTACCTTGCGTCTTGCCGCTGCCCGAGCCCTTGCCGAAAGCGTTCTTCATGCGCTTGTCGGTTTCCGACTCAGTCGATGCTGCGCCCTGGCTGCGTTCGTTGGCGGGTTTCGCCTTGGGCTTAGGATTAGGCTTCGAAGCACCCGTCTCCTTCTTGGGTTCTTCCTTCTTCACCTCCTTTTCCTTCACCTTCATGGGCGAGGGCTTAGGGGTGGTGATGTTTTTTGGAGGCTCTGGCGCCACCTTGCCCGCGTCTTCCAGTTCGTCGCCTTCAGGCTTGTTGCCCTGCTCGGTGTTTTCGGCCGTTTCGGGTTCGTTCTGGTCGTTGGTTTCGCTTTCTGTGGGCTCTGGGGTGTCGCCGAGTTTGGCCAGCATATCGCCGCCAGGGTCTTCCATCATGGTGACGAACGGCTGCTCCTTCTGAGGCACTTCCACGCCTGGAAGCACGTAGTAGATCATGAAGAGCAGCACGGCCAGCGTGATGATGGCAGTGATGACGGCGGCTATTATTTCACGTTTTCTTTCGTTCATTGATTTGCTTCTGTGGCAGCGTTGCTCGCCTCGGCCGAGGTGGCTGCTGCGGGTTGCGTTTCATCTTGTGCGGGTGCAGAGGCTTCGCCTTCGGCAGGTGCCGAAGAAGAGGGCTTGGTGGCGAGCACCACCTTCAGTCCCACCTTGGCGCCCATGTCGAGGATGTCGACAATTTTGCCGTAGGACACGGCCTCGTCGGCGTGCAGTGCCACAAACTGGTGTTCGGCGTCGCTACCGTTTTTCACGCTCTGCATGAAGCCGCGCAGTTGTGTAGCGTCCACGGGGCGTGCGGTGCCCTCGTTGAGCGAGTCGGCCTCGGTGACCCACACCTGCTGCAGGCTGTCGATATAGATACGGCTCGAAGGCTTCAGTTGGGTGGTTTGGCTGCTTTGTGGGAGATTCACTTCAAGGGCCGATGGAAACACAAATGTGGAGGTGACCATGAAGAAAATCAGCAGCAGAAACACCACGTCGGTCATCGACGACATGCTGAAGGCGCTTTCCGTTTCGTGTTGTCGTTTTAATGCCATTGTATTTACTTAGGATGAGATGCGTAGGATGTGTTTTTTTATTTTGCGGGTTCGTTGAGCAGGTCCATGAATTCCATGGTGCTGTTCTCGAGTTTGTTCATCACCTTCTTCACGCGGCTGGAGAGGAAGTTGTAGGCAAACATGGCGATGATGCCCACGATCAAACCGGCCACGGTGGTGACGAGCGCTTCGTAGATACCTTGCGAGAGCACGGTGACATTGGCGCTCGAACCTGCGCCAGCCAGTGCCATGAAGGCCTGTACCATACCGGTAACGGTGCCCAAGAAGCCAATCATAGGTGCGCCAGCAGCGGTGGTGGCGAGCCAAGAGAAGCCCTTTTCGAGTTTGCTGATTTCGATGTTACCCACATTTTCCACAGCCACGAGCACGTCGTTCATGGGTCGGCCGATGCGGCTGATGCCCTTTTCGATCATGCGGCTAGAAGGCGAGTTGGTTTCCTGACAGAGTTTGCGTGCTTCCTCGATTTTTCCTTCGTGGATGAAACTCTTAATCTTCTGCATAAAGTTCTTGTCTTGGCGGCTTGCGCTGGTGATGGCGAAAGTGCGTTCGAAGAAAATGTAGATGCTCACGATGGCGAGCAGTGCCAGAGGAATCATAATCCATCCGCCCTTGAGCACGAGGTCCCAGAGGCTTTCGTTGGCCACGGTGGTGGCGCCTGCCTTGGCTGCAGTGGTGGCTTGTGCCAAAATCATGTTAAGTGGTGTCATATTTTTTTGAGTTGCTAAGTTTTTTAGCCTTTTGCTTTCTTTACTTGAGGCATTCTTTGTAGGCCTTGATGGTGGCTTCTAGGCCCATGTAGAGTGCGTCGCTGATGAGGCTGTGGCCTATCGATACTTCTTGCAGGTGTGGCACGTGCTCTTTGAAGTATTTCAGGTTCTCCAGGTTGAGGTCGTGGCCGGCGTTGAGGCCCAGACCCACGCGGTGGGCTGCCTCGGCTGCACGCACGAATGGCTCAACTGCTGCCTCGGGATTGGTGGGATACATCTGCGCGTAGGGCTCGGTGTAGAGTTCCACACGGTCGGTGCCCGTTTTGGCTGCCAGGCGTATGTTTTCCTCGTCGGTGCCCACGAAGATGCTGGTGCGTATGCCCGCCTCTTTCAGTCGGTCGACGATGGAGGTGAGGAATTCGAGGTGATCGGCCACCACCCATCCTGCCGATGAGGTGAGTGCGTCGGGTGCGTCGGGCACCAGGGTCACCTGCGATGGCTTGGCGAGCAGCACGAGTTTCATGAAATCTTCGCTGGGGTAGCCTTCAATGTTGAATTCGGTGCGAATCAGTGGGCGCAGGGCAAACACGTCGTCGTGCTTGATGTGTCGCTCGTCGGGGCGAGGGTGCACGGTGATGCCGTCGGCGCCGAAGCGTTCGCAGTCGGTCGCCACAGTTTCCACATTGGGCACATTGCCACCGCGAGCATTGCGCAAAGTGGCTACTTTATTGATATTTACACTTAAATTAACCATATCGTATTCATTACTGGGGCAGGGCAGTAGGCGCCACGCATCGGGCACTCGCTCCATCCCATCTTCCATATATTTTGCAAAAATAGCAAGAATCGCAGAGATATAAAAGCAAAATATGCTTAAACTATCCATTTTTGATGCGCCGCCCCTCATAATGGGCGCAGAGGCTTCAAGGTGTTTCGGCAAGAAAAAAACTACGGGCGCTTGACTTTCCTTGCGAGAAATGTGGGCGTCCGTAGTTTTTTATCTTAGCGCTGGGGCTTTATCAGAATGGTGGGCGGCCTCCGCCTGGAGGTGGGCCGCTTGGGCGACCGCCGCCACCGCCGTAGCCGCGTCCTTCGTTGTTCCAGTTGCTCTTTTCAGGCTGGCTTCCCTTTGCGAAGGTGGTGAAGCGATAGGTGAAGGTGAGCATGGCGTAGCGGGTGAGCGAGTTGTAGGCCGCGTCTTCGATGTAACTTGCGGTCACGTTGCGGTTGATGTTCTTCTTCTGCTGGAGAATGTCGAACACGCTCAGTTGCACGCTGGCGTTGCGTCCGCGCAGGAATTGGTAGCCGAGCGATGCGTTCCACAGCCACTGCTTTGAGTCGTAGCCAGCCGCCATACCCGAGGTGGAACTGAAGGTGAGGTCGGTGCTGAGCACGAGGCCGAATGGGGCGGTGTAGGTGCCGTTGAACATGCCGCCGTAGGTGTGCACGTTGCGGTTGTTGTTCACGTTCACCGAGTTGTGGGTGGTCTGGAAACTGTAGCGTGGGCGCAATTCGAGGTCGAATTCCGAGTTGCGGAACGCCAAGCCTGGCGAGAGGTTGATGTTGAAGGTTCCGCTGGTGTTGAGTTCGCCGTTGTTGTAACCCTTCGTTACGGAGTAGCGCGAGAAGAGGTGGTTGCTGAAGTGCCATACCTTCGATGCGCCGAATGGGAAACTGATCATGTTCATCGCCATAGCGTTCCACACACCGTTCACGTTGTCGTAGGTGGTGGTGCGACCGCCGGTGGTGGGGTCGTAGGTCACTACCGAGATGATGTTGTTCTGGGTGAAGTTCACGCCCATCATTGCCATGATGCTGCGCTGGTTGGCTTGGTCGAAGTCGCTGAAGCGCAGGTTCACGCGGTGGGTGAAGGTGGCCTTCAGGCTTGGGTTACCCACGGTGATGTCGAGGGGGTTCGACACGTCGGCCACGGGTTGCAATTGTGTGAGCGAAGGCTCGCTGGCTCGCATGCGATAGTCGAAGGCGAGGTTGCGGGTCTTGCTGAATTTGTAGCGTAGGCGGGCGAATGGAGCCACCGACCACGACCAGCGTGCGGCGATGTCGCGTGCCGAGTTCATCAGGTCGTTGCTCTTCGACATGGCTGAGTTCACCGAGAAGCCCACGTTGAGGTTGTAGGCCTTGCGCACTTGGCGGAATCCCACTTCAAACGACTGGTTGTAGTAGGTGTTGCGGAAGCGGTTGCTCTGGTTTTCGTTGAGCACGCGTTCGATTTCGGGGCCGAGGTCGTATTGGATGATCTGCGAGAGGAGCATGCCGTCGACCAGCGCGTAGGAGCCGTACTGGCTCGAGAAGTAGCGGCGCATGTTGGGGTCGCTGAGCATGTCGAGCATTAGGTCGTTGGTGTTGCGGGGCGGGGTGGGTTGGAGGTCGCCACGCACGATGTCGTACACCATCTTGTCGGCGCTGTTGTATTTGTAGTTGCCTCGGTAGGCGAGCGTGAGGAAGCGGGCGTTCTTGACGTTGCCCAGCGGCTCGGTCCAGGTGAGGCGGCCGTTCACGGAGTTGGTGTTGCGGTGATTTTCGTAAATCTGGTCGATCGTCTCTTCGGGATCGGTCTTCAGATAGTAGGTGTTGTGGGTGTAGGTGTTGCCGTCTTCGTTGGTGCGGCTGTAGTTGTAGCGCAGTTGCATACTGTAACTACGGCCGGGGTGATACTTGAAGTTGTGGGTATACACCAGTTGGCCGCCTATGTCGAAGCCCTTGCCCTTGTTGCGGTAACTGCTCTCGCTGCGGTTCACGGGCGAACGCTCGGCATCGCCGGCGCGTGTCATCGACGAGTCGGCGCGCTCGCTGTCGCTGAAGTTGAACGAGAAGTTGGGTCGGAACTCGAGCGTGTTGCAGGTGTCGGGTTTCCACTGTATGCGGAAGTCGGCCTTCACGTTGTGGCCCTTTGAGCGCGAGGTGGAGGCTGAGTTGTAGTAACTGGTAGAGTCGGGGAACACGTAGCGTCGGTCGCTGCTCGAGCGCACGTCGCGGTCGCTGTGGTTGTAGTTCACGTTACCGCCGGCGCGGAATTTCTCGCTGTCCTTGGTGCCTACGTTGAAGTTGAAGCCCAGGTTTTGGCTGGTGGTGATGCCGTTGTTGCCGCCAAAGCGCATGAAGCGCTGTGCGCCCGCGTCGGTGAAGTTCTGGTTGTTGCAGTTGTTGCCGCCGCCCAGGAAGGTGAACTGGTTGCCGTCGGTGAAGTAGTTGGCCACGAAATTGCCGGTGTAGCGGTCGTTGGTACCGTAGCCCGCGGTGGCGTTGCCAAACCATCCGTTGTTCATGCCCTTCTTCACGGTGAGGTTGATCACGGTTTCGTCTTCACCGTCGTCCACACCCGTGAGGCGGGCGAGGTCGCTCTTGCGGTCGATCACCTGGAGTTTGTTGATCATGTCGGCGGGGATGTTTTTCGACGCCATCTTAGGGTCGTCGCCGAAGAACTCCTTGCCGTCGATAAGAATTTTCTTGATTTCCTTGCCGTTGGCGGTGATTTTGCCGTCGGCGTCCACTTCCACGCCAGGCATGCGCTTAAGGATGTCTTCCACCACAGCGTTGGCCTGCGTCTTGTAGGTGTCGGCGTTGTATTCGATGGTGTCTTCCTTCACCGTGATAGGGGTTTTCACGCCCATCACCACGGCTTCCTTCAGGAGCACGCCCTCCATTTGCATCGGAATCACGCCGAAGTTCACGCCGCGTCCGCCTTTTTCCACGGTCACGCGTCGCGTCACGTCTTCGTAGCCCAGATAGGAGCAGCGCACCACGTAGCGGCCAGGCGCCACGTCGGTGAGATTGAAAAGGCCATTGTCGTCGGTGATGCAGCCCTTCACGTAACTGCTGTCCTTGTTGGCCTTCAGCAACTTAACCGTGGCAGCGACGAGCGGAGTGGAGTCGTTGGCGTCCACCAGCAAGCCATTGAGCGTGCCAGCCGCCTGAGCCCCCATTGCCATCGCAATCACGGCAAGTGTTAAAAGTAATTTCTTCATATAAATATTGCTTAATTATTGATATCAAGAGAGTTGAAGAGTAATTTCCCCACGTCTTTTACATTGCAAATTTACTCCATTTCACCGAAAATCCTAAACACGGCGCCATAAATTGCCACATTTTTTAGATAAATTGACAAAACCGCCCCCACTATCAACCCAAAATTCACATAAAAAAAGACTAGAGAAAGAGAAAATCCAAGCCAGCAATGCCCTTGAAGGAAACGTTAGTAACGATTGTAACGTTACTAACGAGAATAACGTTACTAACGATACTAACGAAAATCTCGCTTCTATATCTATTCCCCCTCCCCTTTGCTCCTTACCTCTGGATGGGCCAGGGGAAGTTTTCTATTTGTTGTTCCAGTTGTTTTTCTTGGCCTCCTAGGTATTGGTTGAGGAGGGTGTGGAAGGCGGGGGAGTGGTCGAAGTGGGTGAGGTGGGCGAGTTCGTGGCACACTACGCATCTCACCAGCGGCTCGGGCATGAGCATGAGGTGGCGCGAGAGTTGGATCACGCCCGAGCGGGTGCAGTGACCTAGTTTTTTCATGCCGCGGCCTATCTCGAAGCGCTTCGGCTGCAGCCCCAGTCGCTGCGCCTCGGCCTCCGCCAAGGGGATGAGGTAGCGGTGGGCCACGCGGCCAAGGAGATCGGTTATTATCCTCGAAATCACGTCGCTGTGGGCGTCGAAGTCGAAATTGCTGGGCAGGTGCAGGTAGAGCGATTTTTTGTCGGCAGGGTCGATGCCCGCCGCGAAGGTGGTGTGGAGCGACGGGTCGCCAGTGATGGTGAGCGTGGTGTTGAAGCAGGGAATCACCTGTCCGGGGTAGAACGTGACTTCGCGGCGCGGGGCTTTGCGAATGCCCTCGCGGCAATTGTCCACCGCCTGGATAAACCTCTCAGCCGTGATGCCCACGGGCGCCGAGGCGTGGAGTCTGCCGTTTTTCCAGCGAAAGCGCACGTTGCGCATGCCCTTGCGGAGCACGATAGAGATGCGGCCAAATTCTGCGTCGTCGTGATAGCATTTCATGCGCCTACTCCTCCCCTCTGTTGTCGCGGCCCCACATGAGTTTCGAGCGCAGCACGCGGGCAAAGCGGTGTCCCTTGAGCATGATCACACGCGTGGGGAACGGCGCCTTGGCAATGCGCAGCGTGGTGCCGCTGGGCAGATCGATGGTTTCGCCGTCGACGCTCACCTGAAACACGCTGGCGCGGCTGCGGGCGGTGATGCGCAGCATGGAGGTGTCGCTAAACACCACCGGGCGCATGGTGAGCGAGTGGGGGGAGATGGGCGCCAGCGCAAAGCAGCGCGACTGCGGATGCAGGATGGGACCGCCCACACTCAAATTGTAGGCCGTGGAGCCGGTGGGCGTGCACAGCAGCATGCCGTCGCCCTTGAAGGTGGTGAGCGCCACATCGTCGAGACTGGCGTCGACGTTGATCGACGACGACGTGTCCTGGCGCAGAATCGCCACCTCATTGAGCGCGAAAGGTTGGGCGATTTCAAAGCCTGGCGGCAGCAGCAACTGCAGCATCGAGCGCTCCTCCACATCGTAGTCGCCCGCCATGAGGCATTTCACCGCCTTCGCCGCCTCGCTGATGTCGACGGTGGTGAGGTAGCCCAAGTGGCCGGCGTTGATGCCCATGATGGGCGTGCCGTGGAGCGCCATCGCCTGGGCGGTGCGCAGGAAGGTGCCGTCGCCGCCTATGCTCAGTGCCACGTCGGCTGCCACGCCCTTGCGGTGCTCGAAGGTGGCCATAGCGGGCAGATTGCCCAACTGGCGCTCAAGAAACGCCACATAGTTCTGTTCGCCCCACAACTCCACACCGGCGGCCTGGAGTTCGGCAAGCAGTGTGGCTACGCCCGCAAGCGCCTCGTGCTGAAATTCGTTGCCAAAAATCGCTATCTTCATCGTTTCACGCAAAATGATAAGTTACCAAATCACAAATTTACAACATTTCCCCGAACAATCCCACACCATCGCCCCGCGAAAAAAGCGGCCGCACCGATATTTTGACGATTTTATGCGCCTAACCGACGGCATAAACGTGGCAAGAATTTTGGTATTTCGGCCTCGACGGTGCTATCTTTGCAGTTATGAATCATTTGTCAATTATTCTCGCACTCCTATTAGGCACGCTCTACACCCCGAAGCAGGCGTCGGATTTCTTCAAGAACGACCAGTTTGACTCGGCTGCGATTGCCTATCGCTATATCCTCGACACGAAACAGTATCCCAACGACACCGTGCGCTGCGACTATCTCGTGGCGCTCGTGAGCGTGATGGCGGTCGACGACCCCGGCTCCTCCTATCTCCCCACAGCGCAGGAAGCCGCCCAATTGTGCCACCGCCTGGGGCTGTGGAGCACCGAGGCAGAAATGCTCTCACACATCGCCGCCTACCGTAGCGAACACGGCGACATGGACGGCGCCATCGCCATGGTGCGCAAGGCGGTGGAAGTGGCGAAAAAAGACACCTCCTTCCACGGCACCGTGTGCCGCGTGAATATGGGCAAACGCCTCGCCACGCTCTACACCCGCGCCGAACGCAATGCCGAGGGCATCGCCACCGACATGGAACTGCTGCGCGTGCTCGAAGCCGAGCGCAAGGCACACACCGACTTCGTCGACTTCTGCGAAGGGCAGGTGTTCTCGCAATTGGCGCTGCTCTACGCCCAGGACGGGAAAGAGGAGCAGGCGCGCCACTGGCTGAGCCGCGCCGAGCAGGCGGTGTGGAGCAAGGAACACCCGCTGCAGTCGGCCATGATGCTCAGCGCCGTGTATGCGCGCATGGGCATGAAAGAGGAATTCTATGCCGCAGCCAGCGTCATCGACAGCGCCTACATCCCCCGCGAGTATAACTCCAATTTCATACGCCGCATCAAATATGCCGAAACCCTCGCCGACGTGATGGCACGCCGAGAAATGCAGACCGAAAACCTCAAAAAACGTGCTCGCCATAGGGCTGGTATCGGCCACGGTGATTGCGGTGCTCCTCATGCTGGGCGTGGTGCATTACCGCCAGCGACAGCGCAGGGAGAACGCACGCTTCACCGACATCATCGCCAGCCTGAAGGAGGCCAACCAAGCCGCCGACGCAAAGGGTGGGGGAGAAGACGCCTCGCAGCGCCTCTCGGCGGTGTTTGCCAGCATCATCCAGGTGATGGAGCACGATCGCCCCTTCCGTAATGCCGAGTTCTATACCGACGACCTCGCCGAAGCCGTGGGCGCCGACAGCCACACCGTGGCAAAGGCCCTGAACTACGCCACACACCACAGTTTCGACGCCTGGCTCGCGCGCTGGCGTAATACCGAAATCATTCGCCTGGTGAAGGAAAATCCGGGCATCGACGCTGCCCACTTGGCCACCCAGGTGGGATACGCCTCAGCCGACGACCTCTGCGAACGCTTCGAGACGCTCAACGGCATTTCGCTCCACACCTTCGTGAAAAAACTCACCGAAAGCGAACAGTCGTCGCAGAACGCCAAGATGGAGAAACTGGGCGCGCTGCTGCGCACGCTGGTGGAGGAACGCCGCGTGTATCTCGACCCCAATCTTTCCATCGAGTCGCTGGCGGCACAGTTGGGCACCAACCGCAACACCCTCTCCATCGTGGTGCACAACACCTATGGCATGACCGTGAAGCAACTGGTGACCGAAAAACGCATCACCGTGGCCAAACAAATCCTCATGGCCGAACCCGAAGCCACCAATGCCGAGATAGCCTCGCGCTGCGGCTTCGCCGATGCCTCCACCTTCAACCGCCGCTTCAAGGCCCACACTGGCACCACCCCACGCGAGTGGTCGAAGCAGCCCCGCCAGCCCGAGCAGTAACGCCACCCTCGCTGAGGCGCAGTGGTAAATCCCCCACCGCAGCGATGCCGAAAATAAAAAATGGCGAAAAGGGGACAGACCTTTTCGCCATTTTTGTTATTAATCCACTATTGATAATCAATGGTTTAAATTATTTTCGCTAAAGGGGACCGTCCCCTTTAGCGAAAATATAGTGTGTGGATTTGTCTTGTGATTTTGCCTTGCGGGTGGGCTCGGTGTGCTTACTCGATGACTTGGTCAACCGTCATGGTGCGGCCGATGACGTCCCACTTCGAGATGATGCCTTCCTTGCTGCCGGTCTTGATGGTCCAAGAGAACGACATGTGGCCGTGCAGACCACCTTGCGAGTTCATGATCACAGGGAAGATTGACGCTGGGCCGTAGATGAACTTGTGGTCGGGAGCGAAGTTGTCGAGTTTCGACTTGTCGCCCTTGAAGGTGGCGCTGGCTTTCACCTTAGTGCCCTTCTTCGCACCCTTCACCACGAAATAGCGCACGAAAGCGTTCTTGGCGCTCACGCCTGAGAGGTTGCCGCCGGTGAGCAGGTTGATGGTGTTGTTCATCGAACTGTAAGCACCGTTTTCCATATCGTTGCCTTTGCCGTCGGGCAGGGTGTAGGTCACTTCCTTGCCGCTGGCGTCGAGGTAAGAGATTTCTACAGTGCCGAGGTCCATCATGCTGATGGGCACAGCCACGGCGTAGTGGATGGTGTAGGATTCGGTGGGGTTCTTAGGCTCGTCGCTGCCGCCGCATGCGGTGAACCCGAGCATGGCAATGGCTGCCATTGCTGCAAAAAAGATTTTCTTGAGTGTCATGATAGATGTGAGTTTTGTTTGAATTGTTGTTATTATTATTTTCACTGGCGCCAAAATTAGTGCTTTTTCCCGACATACGCCCGCGCTCTCGCGCCCCGTGGGGCGCAATATTGCTAAAATGCATGCCGAAATTGTGATTTTGCGCCCGAAAAAAAGGCTGCACCCGCGTTTTGTGTGGGGCGCAGCCTTTGGCTAATATCTGATTTCAGAAAAATCGCTTAGTCGATGATATCGAAGCCGGTGTACTTCTGGAGCACGGCTGGCACCTTGATGCCTTCGGGAGTTTGGTTGTTTTCGAGCAGAGCGGCCATGATGCGAGGAAGGGCCAGTGCCGAGCCGTTGAGGGTGTGGCACAGGTGAGTCTTCTTGTCGTCGCCACGGTAGCGGCACTTCAGGCGGTTGGCCTGATAGGTCTCGAAGTTGGATACCGAACTCACCTCAAGCCAGCGCTCCTGTGCGCCGCTCCACACTTCGAAGTCGAAGGTGATGGCCGATGTGAAACTCATGTCGCCACCGCAAAGGCGCAGGATGTGCCAGGGCAATTCGAGTTTTTCGAGCAAGCCTTGCACGTGGTCCTTCATCTCCTCGAGGGCGGCGTAAGAATCTTCAGGCTTCTCGATGCGCACGATTTCCACCTTGTCGAACTGGTGGAGGCGGTTCAAGCCACGCACGTCCTTGCCGTAACTGCCGGCTTCGCGGCGGAAGCAGGCGCTGTAGGCGCAGTTCTTCTTAGGCAGGTCGTCGCCAGCGATAATCACGTCGCGGTAGATGTTGGTCACAGGCACTTCTGCTGTGGGGATGAGGTAGAAGTCGTCGAGTTGGCAGTGATACATCTGGCCCTCCTTGTCGGGAAGTTGGCCGGTGCCAAGGCCCGAAGCCTCGTTCACCACGTAAGGGGGCTGGATTTCGGTGTAGCCAGCCTTGTTGGCTTCATCGAGGAAGAACTGGATGAGGGCACGCTGCAGGCGAGCACCCTTGCCGATGTACACGGGGAAGCCCGCGCCGGTGATCTTCACACCCAGGTCGAAGTCGATGAGGTTGTATTTCTTGGCGAGGTCCCAGTGTGGGAGAGCGTCTTCGCCCAGAGCAGGCTTTTCGCCGCCTTCCTTTTCCACCACGTTGTCGTCGGCAGTCTTGCCTTCGGGCACGCCTTCGTAGGGCACGTTGGGCACTGAGAGCAGCACTTCACGAATTTCGGCCTCGATAGCGGTGAGGCGGTCGTCGATTTCCTTGTTGGCGGCCTTCATGGCGCCCACTTGCTGCTTAGCCTCGTTGGCTTCATCTTTCTTTCCTTGCTTCATGAGGGCGCCAATTTGCGCAGCCATCTTGTTGAGTTCGGCGGCATTGTCGTCGCGCTGCTTCTGAATTTGCTTGCGCTGCTTGTCGAGTTCTACTACGCGCATAATAGGCTCGCGACCATCGAATTGCTTAACAGCCAATCGCTTGATCACTTCCTCAGGATTTTCGTGGATAAGTTGTAATGTAAGCATTTTATCTTGATGTTTTAGTGTTGTTCGAAAGCGTGTCACTCTAAGTAACCTACAAAATTACATA
>JAUNCU010000007.1:12730-31156 GCA_030526455.1 Bacteroidales bacterium
GAAATTGGAAGTTGGAAGATAGGGGGAGATGAGGATTTAGCGCGCGTGGGATTCTCACTCGTTCAGCAATGCTGCTCGATGATTTTGTCGAGTAGGCTCACGAGGTAGAAGGGCACGTTGATGAGGCGGTAGGGCTTCGACGATGGTGCGGGAGTGACAGTCTCTTGCACCGAAAACTCGCCGCTCCACACTCTTATGGCGCTCACCTGGCGCTCGCAGTTGTTCACGAAGGCGTGGATGGAGCGCAGGTGGGAATTGGTTCCGGCCTTCACCTCTATGGGCACGATTTTTCCCATGGTGGGCCACACGAAGTCGATTTCGGCGTCGGCGCCTTTCTTGTCGCGCACCCAGAAGTGCTGCTCCTCTTTGTAGTGCTTGTCGAGCAGCACCCTTAACTCCTGCGCCACGATTTGCTCGGCGGCGTGGCCTCTCCAGGTGTCGAGGAGGTCTTTGTTTTGAAGATACTCCAGTTGGATGTCGGCAAAGAAATTCACCAGCCCCGCATCCACCCAAATCAGTTTTGGCGAACGCGTGAGCGCGGGAATCGCGGGCGCTTTGGTGGCGGTGATGGGGTAGTCGAGCGACAGGATGAATGCTTTCTGCAGCACATCGAAGGCCTCGTGAACGGCGGTGGAGGTGTAGTCGCTTCCCGCAAATTTCGCGAAGGTGATGGCCTCGCCAGCCTGTGCCCAACCGTAATTGAGGATGTGGCGCATCACGGCGATTTGCTTTTCGTTTTTGCCGTAGCGCTCCAAGTCTTCCACATAGCCTTTGCGGAGCGACTGGTAGATGGGCGCCAGCGCCATGATGTCGCGGTTTTTGGCGAAATTCACCACCGCTTCGGGCATGCCGCCCACGAGTGCGTAGGTGTTGAAATCCTTTATCAGTTCGCCGTGGATGCCTGCGTCGATGTGCTCGTAGTCGAGCAGCGCTTCCGTCCACATTTCGCCTTTTATGGCGGCGAGGTATTCCTGGAAGGAGAATGGGCGTAGGGTGAGATACTCCACGCGCCCCACGGGGAAAGAGATGTGCTCCTTCACCAGCGACTGAAGGCGCGATCTAGCAGCCACCACATGCAGCCAAGGTGCTTGCTCGTAGAAGAATCTCAAAAAGCCCACGGCTTTGGCGTTCTCTTGGATTTCGTCGATGAATATCAAGATGCTTGACGCATCCTTTCTGGCGATGCCATTTTTCAGGAAAAGGAATCGAAGCATGTCGTCGACGCGCGAATAGGTGTTGAACAAGGCTGCGTCGTCGGCGTGCTCCAGGTTCAGACTGATGAAATGGTTGAATTCCTTGGCGAATTCCATCACCAAAGTAGTCTTTCCCACCTGGCGTGCGCCACGCAGCACGAGAGGCTTTCTGCCGTCTTTATTTTTCCATACTCGCAGGCTTTCTAATAAAGTGCGCTTGTGCATATTTGTAAAATATTGGTTTTCAGTTGCAAATATACATAAATTTTCTAAAGTAGGGTCAAGAATTAGCAATTTTCTTTCTAAAGTAGGGGCAAGAACTGGCGAAATTCTTTCTAAAGTAGGGGCAAGGTGGGGGATTTCGCTAAAGGGGACGTCCCCTTTAGCGAAAATGCACGTTTTTGAGATTTTTTGGGGGCGGTTGGGGTGTGTGTAGAAAAAGCCCTCGCTCCTGGGTGGGGCGGGGGCTTGGGTATTTTGGGTTTTGGAGTTCCTGTTTTTGCAGCGAGGGGGCTGTTCTCTTTTCAGGTGGGCATTAGCCGCCGAATGAGATTGTGCCTGTGGTTTTCTTTTGTTCTTGTGCTGCGGGTTGCTCTGCTGGGCGGGCGATGCTGGCTGCGCTGCGGAGTTCTTCGATAAGTTTACTGGCTCTGGAGTTGTGTACATTTGTTAGAGTAGGTAATTGGTAATAGCAATATGTGTGCAATCACGCGAAAATGATGTACTTTCTACATTTAAAAATTACAATTAAAAAATTTTCCAAAATATTTTCATCCAAATGTTTGGAATGTTTCAAAAAGAGAACCATCTTTGCGTCAAATAAAAAAATATGCGTTTGTTAAGTTTTAAAAGATACGGAGTTAAATATAAAGCTGCAACCCAAGTGACTGGTAAGCTAGGATTCTCCAAAGCGACTAGCGACACACTTCGGTTTGAATCACGACAATATGTGAATTTCTTTTTGGATGATTATGAGAGAGATTTGTATATGGTCATTTTGGCGGGATTTGTCTGCGGCCCTTTTATAGTTTTGGCATCAAGTGGATATTGTTGAATAAATCTCGCTGCATTATTTAATTAACCTGGATATGACTATGAATATAATCACAACTCATTTATCTTTGACTTTGTAAGATTTTTGCAGTTAGATGCCGATTGCAGTGGAGAAGTCTACGAGATGGTTTAACGATATGAAAATAAAATGTTGAATAATTAAAATTATATATTATGAAATAGACATAAAGGGGTGAAAAAAATCTCGTGCGCCCGGTCAAAGTTGCACGAGAATGCTATAAATTCCTGAGTTTCGCATTGTTGAGGAGTTTAAGCCCCAACCCGCAGGACGTAATATTTGGTTTTTAAATTTACAAAATTCTTTTGACATACACAAATGTTGTCACGTCCTGAAAAATGCTTTTAACAATGTTTGCACTGCCCCTACCGCCGTCTGGTGCGGTCTTTGTGATTTTGTCTTTTAAAAGTCGTTTTTAAAATTTTTAACCTAATATGTTAAAAGATGTTGTTGTGAATAACAAAAAGAAGGGCGAGGTTGGATTTAGAGATACCTCGGCCAAGGCTTTAGCAAAAGCCTATCGAAAGTTTCAGAAAATAAAAAATTTTGGAACAGAGTATTGCAAAAACGCTATGCGTTGTGGAAAATATGGGATTCCTCTTTTGGACCCATATTATGGGGCGTTACCCACAAGCTATGTGAGCATTTCAAGCCCTACCTGTGACGACCCTGCACATGCCTGTATGACTTGTTTTGACTATGACTATATCTTGGAAAGGATGTGGTATGAACCAGACAAGTATGTAGACAGACTTCTTAGGTATCAATGTTTTGGTACATTGGATTTTTCCATGAAAGTCGACGATCCTCTTGGTGCTCAAATCGGGAACAAATATCGCAATCATGCGTTATCTTTCTATTTCCAAGAACGTGGAGCACGTCATCTTCCTGTGATTGGTTGGAGTTCACGCCCATCGTTTGATTTCTGTTTTCAGGGATTTTCGAAAGGTGGAGCTGTAATGGTGTCTACACTTGGCGTTTTGAGGGATGAACGCTCGCAAGGGTATTTTAAACTCGGATTCTGTGAAATGCTAAAACAACTGAATCCTGATGTTGTGGTAATTTATGGTGATGGTAGTAGAGAACGGTTCTCTTGGATGCCACAGGAGTTGGAGATTGTATTTGTTACACCGCTTAGACTGGAAAGGGCACGAACATATGGGAGATAGGGGGTCTTTTGCTACCGATTACGGTAAAACAGGAGGCATTCCTCCCGAGAATCGTAAGTATTCAATGGTTGGCGTTATCGGAAATATCAAGGTGATACAAAGTGATGAGATATCAAATAATCATACTCCGACGTATTCCAATACTAGTAACACAACTTACTACTCATATTCGAAGGAGCGCGACAGAATTGAAAGTATCTTGTATTATCGCAATCATCGCCTTGTGAAGAGTGTAGATTTTGGTAAGGAGGGAGAAACCCCACATGTTCATTATTGGAGTTCGTCAGGAATGGTTGGTCGTAGAAGGCACGATAGACGAAAAATTTTCGAGTTATCTGACCGAGACAAACGTCTGATGGATGCCGCAATAGATTTTCATTTACAGCATAATTAAGATGGAAAGAAAGATTCTAATTGAAAATTTTTGGAAAGTAGGTAAAAATGGTGACCGAAATCTTTATGAAGAAGATTTAGGCTGGTCGGATAGTTGTTGCAAAGCTGCCCGTTCAAACTATTCGGAATATGTGTTCCGTTACTGGGTTGAAGAAGTGGGACTGAATATTTTGTTTTATTGGGTGGAAGACAAGCGTTTCTACACCATTCAAACAGAAAGAGATCCGGTTGAAGTTCGCCGCATCAACCTTAATCCCAATTGGGACGGGGAATGCGAACTGACTAAAGCAGGGTCTGACTTGGGACCGACTACAGCTTCTGAGGGAGAGATTATTCAGACATTTGATGATCTCACAGAGATTTGGTCAAATCTTTCTATTAACAATGTTCCACTTGAAAAGGTTTTGGAGCATTCCGTTATCATTGAGATGGACTAAATTCTAAAATCAAACCGAGCCATTTGTAATGATGGCTCGGTTTTCTTCGTTCTGCTAGATGTCAAGACTTGCTTTGGGCTTGCCTTGTTTTTGACTTTTCGGATAGGCTAGGTGGGCATTAGCCGCCGAATGAGATTGTGCCTGTGGTTTTCTTTTGTTCTTGGGCTGCGGGTTGCTCTGCTGGGCGGGCGGTGCTGGCTGCGCTGCGGAGTTCTTCGATTTTGTTCTTCAGTTTCTGGTCGCGGTTGTAGGACGGCGTTTCCTCGAAGAGATCGATGATTTCGTCGTTGTCGAGGTCTTCGGGTTTGAAGATGAAGAATTTCGCTTCGGCGCGTTCGATCTGCGTCTGAGTGGCTTTGCCGCCGTATTCCTGCTCGATGCGTGTGGTGCCTTCGGTTTCGGCCTTCTTTGCTGCGCTAGGCTTTGCGGCTGGCGCGTCGGCTTCAAGCGAAACGTCGAAACCCGCTGCGAGGATGGTGATCTTCACCTGGTCGTCGAGCGTGTCGTCGTAGGCCACACCCCAAATCACGTCCACATCGGGGCTGATGTTGGTCATGAATCGGCTCATTTCGTCGATTTCCGCCATCTTGAACGGCACTTGCGACTTGCGCGAGTAGTAGATGTTCACCAGGATGGTCTTCGAGCCGTCCACGTTGCGGTTCTTCAGCAGCGGCGAGTTGAGGGCGTCTTCGATAGCCTTAGTCACGCGCTTTTCGCCTTCGCCGTAGCCCGTGCTGATGATGGCCACGCCACCGTCGCGCAGGGTGGTGTTCACGTCCTTGAAGTCGAGGTTGATGCGGCCTTCGGTGGTGATGAGTTCCGAGATGCTTCGTGCTGCCACGGTGAGGGTGTCGTCGGCCTTGCCGAAGGCATTGTCGAAGTCGAGGTCGGGGTAGATTTCGGTGAGGCGCTCATTGTTGATGATGAGGAGGGCGTCGACGTATTTCTGCATCTCGTCGGCACCGTCGAGCGCCTTGAGCACCTTCTTGGGGCCTTCGAAGAGGAATGGGATGGTCACGATACCGATGGTGAGGATACCCTTGTCGCGGGCGATTTTCGCCACCACAGGCGCTGCACCGGTGCCGGTGCCACCGCCCATACCGGCGGTGATAAACACCATCTTGGTGTCGTCGTCGAAGAGCGCGCTAATTTCGTCGGCGCTTTCCAGAGCGGCTTCGCGTGCCACCTCAGGCATATTGCCCGCACCGAGGCCACCGCAAGTCTTGGGGCCGATGAGCAGGCGATTAGGCACTGGCGAAGTGTTGAGCGCCTGACGGTCGGTGTTGAGCACTACAAACGAAACGCCGTTCACGTTTTGAGCGTACATGTGATTGATGGCGTTGCTGCCACCGCCACCCACGCCCACCACCTTGATGATTGTGGGCATTTCAAACGATTCGGGCTTGCCTTGCGCGTTCATTTGCACGAAGCCTGAATCCTTGTCAATTTCGTTGTAAATATTGTTGTCGGTCATTGTCGTCGATCGTTAAAGAGTGGATACTGTGTTGGATAATAGGGTGGTGCGGAGGGCTTAATAGTTGTCGCTATCGTCCTCGTTCACGAGGCTGTCGAACCACGATTTGAGTTTGCTCATCTTGCTCTTCTTGGGCTTTTCTTCCACCTTAGGCTTCTCCACTTGTGGAGCGGCATTGCCGCCAGTGTTGACGGTGGGGCCGTCGCCAGGCTCAGCGATGCGGCGGCGCACGCAGGTGGAGCCGTCGGCGATGATGGATGCAGCCTTGGTGAGCAGGGCAAACACCTGGATATATTCAAACTTGTTGATTTCGTGGTTGAGGATGTTGATTGTAGGTGGCGTGGTGGCCATGCGGGTTTCAATCTTCGTCTTCTCCTTGAATTCGGCTTGGAGGCCTTTGAGTTTTGAAGCGCCGCCAGCGAGCACGATGGTCTTCACATCGCCGCTCTGCAGGTGGGCGTATTCGATTTGCTTGTTCACATTAGTGATGATTTCGCTCGTGCGCGAGAAGATGTAGTTGATGGCAGCCTTAGCGCTCACTTCGCCCACCGAGATGTCGTCGGCATTGAGGCTCAGTGGCTCGGCGATGGTCTTCTTCACCACTTCAGCCTTCGCCAGGGTGGTGTTCTGGAGGCCGTTCACGATGTCGAGCGTGAGGTTGCGGCCGCCAAATGGCAGGGTGGTCATGTAGTGGAGGGTGCCCTTCTTGTAGATAGCCACGGTGGTGGTTTCGGCGCCCATGTCCACGAGCATACAGCCCAGTGTGCGCTCTTCCTCGGTGAGGATGCTCTCGGCCATAGCCAGCGAGGTTACCAGCGTCTTCTTCACGCGGAGCGCGCCCATGGCGCGGTCGAGGTTGAGTTTGAGCGTGGGCTTCGCCACGATGCGGTTGAATTTAATCTTGATGCTGCCGCCACAGCAACCCACAGGATTTGCGCTCTCAGCATTGTCCACAAAATAGGCCTGTGGCACGATGTCGATGGGTTCGTAGGGCGTAGCGGGTTCCTTGAAAGCGCTCTGGCGCAGGTTGTCGATATTTTGCTTCGTAATCGTTTCGGAGATGTTGAGGTTGCGGTCCACTTCGGTGGGTATAGAGTGCAGCGAACGTCCGTTGATGCCCACATACACGTCGGTAATGTCGCCATCCACCTTATTTTCCAGTTTTTTGATGATACGCACGATAGCGGCTTTAGTGTTCTCCACATTTTTCACAATGCCGTAGCGCACGCAGTCGGCGAGGGGCTCTTCTTCGAGGTGGCTCACGCTCAGGTAACCCGAAGCGTTTTTCTCGGCGATGGCACCCACAACCTTGGTGCTGCCGATTTCAAGGGCCACGATATGTTGGATATTTTCCATAACTGTAAGTGGTTTTATGTCGTTGTTGTTTTTAGTTTTTTTTCTTTTTGCTATTGTCGTCCTTTTTGGGGGCGGCGGTTTTCTGTTCCTGTTTTTTAGCCTCGGGCTTTTTTGGCTCGGGCTTTTTATGTTAAGCCTTCGTAGTTTAGGCCGTCGGGGGTGGTGGCCGTGATCACGTCGGGACGCGTGCTTTCGTTGTCCTCTTCCACGGTGTCCACTTCGTGCACTACCACCTTCTTGTTGCGCAAGTTGCCCACCACCTGGTGTCGCCACTTCACCGAAATGGTGTCGTAGGTGTTCCAGCCTTTTTCGGGCATCACCTTCTGGTAGAAGAGCAGCAGTTTGCGGAATTTGTTTTCAAATCCCATGGCGTCGCCCATGTTCACCACGTGGCCCGCGATGTTGGGCACCATGTAGATATTGTTAGAGTCGCGGTATTCAAACATAGCCACCAGCGCATTGAGCACCGAGTCGCCCTTCACGTAATTGATCATGGGCAGCAGTCGGGTGGGAGGGTAGGTGGCGTTGAAATGCCCCTTCACGATGGGCACGTCGCTGCTGAACGAAGTGCTAGCGGGCATCTGCTTGCCTTCGCGATTCACATAGTACATGCGGTCGCCGTCGATCACGCGCATCACAGGCACCAGTTGGCGCACCTTCACCAGCAGCACGCCGCCGTCGCATCTCACGCATTCGCCCGACTCAAGATAGGGCGACTTGGCAAGCGCCTGCTCCACCTGCTTGAGGTTGATCTCGCCAATGGGCGTGCCTTTGAGGCGCAGATGGCACTGGTCGAGGTATCGCATGATGCCCTCGGCATTGACAAAGGTGCTGCTGTCGTAGTTCTCAACCACGATGCTCACCTCGGTGCACACCTGTGCGCCGGCCTTGCCTTTGGCCCACACGACGCCCCACAAGAGCACGCATGAGAGCACGATGATGATGATGTAACGAGCGTATTTCAATGCTTCTGTTTCTTTACTTCTTCACAAATTTGTGGCAAAAGGTTCACTACGTCGCCAGCGCCCACGGTCAACAAAACTTCAAAGTTAAGGTTTTGTATCGATTCAAGCAAGTTTTCTTTGCTGTAAATCTTTTTGTTGGCGCAGGTTACGTCTTTGAGGATGATTTCGCTGGTCACACCCTCGATGGGGAGTTCGCGCGCGGGGTAGATGGGGAGCAGCAGCAGTTCGTCGGCCAGTGAGAGTGCTTCGGCAAATTCGGGCGCGAAGTCGCGGGTGCGGCTGAAGAGGTGGGGCTGGAAAATCACGCTCACCTTGCGGCCGGGGTAGAGGCTCTTCACCGAACTGATCGATGCCTTGAGTTCGTCGGGGTGGTGTGCGTAGTCGTCGATCACCACCTTGTCGGCCTCCTTGAGCCAGAATTCGAAGCGGCGCTTAGGTCCCATAAACGAGCCGATGGCTTCCTTGAGGGCTTCGGCGGGCACCTTGGCGAGCCAGCAGGCCGCCATCGACGCCACAGCGTTCTCGATATTGATGTCGACGGGCACGCCGAGGCTAATGTCGGCAATCACGCCGTCGGGGGTCACGAAGTCGAAGGTGATTTCGCCATTGCCCTTGCGCACGTTGGCGGCATGGAAGTCGCCTTCGGTGAGCGAATAGGTGTAGAGCGCCACGCCCTCCTGCACGCGGGGCTTCAGGGCGAGGCCGGTGTGCACAATCAAGGCACCGCCGGGGCGCACGAGTTCAGTGAAATGGGCGAAACTCTCGAGGTAGTTTTCGTAGTTGCCGTAGATGTCGAGGTGGTCGGCATCGGTCGATGTGATTACGGCGATGTAGGGGCTCAGGTGATGGAAAGAGCGGTCGAATTCGTCGGCCTCAATCACCGAGAATGGGCTGGTGCTGGAGAGCAGGAAGTTGCTGCCGTAGTTGCGGAGCACACCGCCCAGGAAGGCATTGCTGCCGATGCCCGACACCTCAAGGATGTGGGCCGCCATGCTCGATGTGGTGGTTTTGCCGTGGGTGCCGGCAAAGCACAGACCCTTGCTGGCTTCGGTGACGATGCCCAGCACCTTGGCGCGCTTCACCACCTCAAAGCCCTGCTCGCGAAACCAGCACAGGCCGGCGTGAGCCTCGGGCACCGCGGGGGTGTACACCACCAGTGCGTTGTCCTTGTCGCGGCAGTAGGCAGGAATGAGGGCGGGGTCTTCGTCGAAGGCGATTTCCACGCCTTCGGCTTCAAGGGCACGAGTGAGGTCGCTGGGGGTGCGGTCGTAGCCAGCCACTTTCTTTCCTTTTGCAAGGAAGAAGCGTTCGAGCGCGGCCATGCCAATGCCGCCAGCGCCCACAAAATATATCGATTCGAAATCTTTCATCTTTCTTATGTTATGCTATGTGTAGAGAGTGAGTACTGTTATTTTTCTTCAATGATGTTCATCACCTCGTCGACGATGTGTTCGGCCGAGTTGAGCAGCGCCATGCGCTCCACGTTGCCGCTGAGCGTGGTGAGTTTTTCGGGGTCGGCCACGGTGGCGAGCATGGTGTCCACGAGACGGTCCTGCGCCTCGGCGTCGGTCACCATGATGGCGGCGTCGCGGTTGGCGAGGGCGAGGGCGTTCTTGGTTTGGTGGTCTTCGGCCACATTGGGCGAAGGCACCAGGATGGAAGGCTTGCCCAGCAGTTGCAATTCGCTAATGCTGCTGGCACCGGCGCGCGAAATCACGAGGTCGGCGGCGCGGTAGGCCATGTCCATATTGCTGATAAAGGGCATTTGAATCACATTCTTCACGCCCGACTGCGCCAGCGCTTGCTTGCAGTGCTCGTCGTAGAATTTGCCGGTTTGCCACACCACCTGCACCTCGTCGGCCATGGCGCCAATCTTCTGCAGGCCGCCGATGATGCTTTCGTTCACGGTGCGGGCGCCCAGGCTGCCGCCTATGATGAGCACGGTGGCCTTCTCGGGGTCGATGCCCATGGCTTTGCGCGCCTCCTCTTGCGAGGCCTCGCACTCCAGCAGGTTGCGGCGCACGGGGTTGCCCGTGAGCACGATTTTCTCTTCGGGGAAGAAACGCTCCATGCCTTCATAGGCCACGCATATGCGCTTAGCACCCTTGGCGAGGAGTTTGTTGGTCACGCCCGCATAGGAGTTCTGTTCCTGCAGCAGGGTGGGGATGCCCTTCTTTTGGGCCGCCTTGAGCATAGGGCCGCTGGCATATCCGCCCACGCCTATGGCAATGTCGGGCTTAAAGTCCTTGAGAATATGTTTCGCCAGGCGAATGCTTTTCCACAACTTCAGCAGCACGCCGAAGTTGCGCCACAGGCGCTTGCGGTCGAAGCCTGCCACGGGCAGACCTTTGATATCGTAGCCAGCCGCGGGCACGCGTTCCATTTCCATGCGTCCTTCAGCACCCACAAAGAGGATTTTCGCCTCGGGGTAACGGCGGCGTATTTCGTTGGCTATAGAGAGAGCCGGGAAGATGTGACCGCCGGTACCACCGCCGCTCACGAGAAAACGTTTACTATTTCCAGACATTTGTGTAATTTATAAGAAGCGAGGGGTTTTCTGCACGCAGTTCCTCGGGCAGATCCTGATCCTCTTTGTTAGCGTTTTGTTTATCTTTAGAATTTGCCACAGTGCGGCTCACGCTCAGCATCAGCGCAAAGGCAAAGTTCATAATCACAATCGACGAACCACCCTTGGAGATGAGTGGCAACGGCTGACCCGACACGGGGAACACGCCTGTGTTGATGGCCATGTGGAAGAGTGCCTGAAGCGTGATCATAGAGGCTGTGCCTATCACGAGGAGCGTGGGCAGCGTGCGGCGGCAGCGGCGCGCAATCATGAAGGCGCGGCTCAGCAGCGTGAGGTAGAGCACCATCACTATCATGCCGCCTATGAAGCCGGTATCTTCCACGATGATGGAGAAAATGTAGTCGCTGAAGGCCAGCGGCAGGCGGCTACTTTCGCGCGAATTGCCGAAGAACACGCCCGTGAGGCCGCCGTGGGCCTGCGCCATGCGTGAGAACATCTCCTGCGAGTTGCGGTCGTTCAGCGGGCGATACACCAGCGAATCGTTGTTCCACCAGTCCTTCATGCGGCTGTTACGCATCTTCGAGCGGTCCACCACCTTTTTCTCGCTATTGTCGGCGGCGGCGATGGCCTCGTCGGTGGCTTCGCCCTCCTCGAGCATGCGCTGCGAGTTTTGCGCCATCATCACGGTTTCATTCTTGCTCTCGTTGATGTTCTTGATGAGGTAGAATCCACCACACACCACGCCTAGCGATGCAATCAAGATGGCGAATCGCTTGAGGGGAATGCCACCCACCCACATCATGATGAGGCTGATGCCTGCCATGATGAGCAGGTTGGTCATGCCGCTCGTGAACATAAAAGCGCCAAAAAGTATCATGATAATCAGGCATGCAATCAGCCCCGTCATACTCACGCCATTCTCCTTCTGCGTGCGCGAGAGGATGAGCGACATGGAGGTGACTACCGAGAGTTTGGCAAACTCAGCCGGCTGGATGGAGATGCCCAGGAGCCGGTAGGAACGGCGGGCGCCGTTGATGAAATCGCCAAAAAACTGCACGTACACCAGCGAGCCAAACGTGAATATGAATAGCACCATGGTGATCAGCAGCAAGAACTTTTTATTGCTGTAAGGGATTTTGTGAACGAAATAGAGCACCGCGCCACCCAGTGCCAGGAAGATACAATGCTTCACAATGGGCATATACACACCCATCGTCACCACTTCGCGGCTCGAAGCACTGTAGGTTTCCACCAGCGAGATAAGGATGAGCATGATATACACGCCCCATATCCATGGGTCGCCATATTTTCGCGTCATCTCCTCGTAGCGCGTCGCTTTGTCGTTACTCGTCTCCATTTTCTTTTCTTTTTCTTCCATGTGTTTTTGAATGATTTTTTATTTAACGGTTAATTCTTATAGTGACTCTAGAATCATCCAGAAGCAAAAAGCATCGAAATATCAAGTATAAAAAACTGTTGTCTTAACTTCTTTACTCCTTAACTCCCGAATTTCTAACTTCTAATCTCTAATTTCTAACTTCTTCAATCTCCTTCACGCCATTCTTGAATTGCTCGCCGCGGTCTTCCATATTGCGGAAGAGGTCGAAACTTGCGCAGCAGGGCGAGAGCAGCACGGTGTCGCCTTCCTGGGCCAGTTCCTGGCACTTGGCGAGGCACTCGGGCATGCTGTGGGTTTCGGTGAGCACGGGCACCTTGCCTTCGAAGAAGTTGAGCAACTTGGCATTGTCGGCACCAAGACACACGATGGCGCGCACCTTCGAGCCCACGAATTCGAGCAACTCGGTGTAGTCGTTGCCCTTGTCCTTGCCGCCGAGAATGAGCACCACAGGCGTGGTCATACTCTCCAGCGCATAGTAGCAGGCGTTCACGTTGGTGGCCTTCGAGTCGTTGATATAGGTAACGCCGTTCACGGTGCGCACAAATTCGAGTCGGTGTTCCACCGCCTCAAAATCGGCGAGCGCGCGGCGAATCACGTCGTCCTTAATGTGGAGGCACGATGCCGACAGACCTGCCGCCATCGAGTTGTAGACGTTGTGCAGGCCCTTGATAGAGAGCGCTCCGCGAGGAATTTCCCACTCGTGTCCGTCGATGTGGAATTTCACGGTGTCGCCCTTGTCGACGTAGGCAGCCAGACTCTCATCGTCGACCGCGTCGAATGCCAGCAACTTCGCCTCGGTGTGCACATGCTTGAGTTGCGCATCGATGATGGGGTCGCCCTGCCAGTAGATGAAGGCATCGGCAGCGCCCTGGTTCTGCATGATGCGGAACTTGGAGGCGGCGTAGTTCTCCATCTTGAAGTCGTAGCGGTCGAGGTGGTCGGGGGTGATGTTGAGCAGCACCGCCACATTGGCCTTGAATTGATACATATTGTCGAGTTGGAAACTACTGAGTTCAATCACGTACACATCGTGCTGCTCGGTAGCCACCTGCAGCGCCAGGCTGTTGCCCACATTGCCCGCCAAGCCCACGTTGAGGCCGGCCTTGGTGAGGATGTGGTAGGTGAGCATGGTGGTAGTGGTCTTGCCGTTGCTACCGGTGATGCACACCATCTTGGCGTCGGTGTAGCGTCCCGCAAACTCGATTTCGCTGATCACGGGAATATTCTTGGTGGCCGCCTTCTGGAGGATGGGCACATTGTCGGGGATGCCGGGGCTCTTGATGATCTCGTGGGCCGCCAGCACCTTCGCTTCGGTGTGCTGGCCTTCCTCCCATGCGATTTCATATTTGTCGAGGAGCGCTTTGTATTTGGGCGCGATGGTGCCCATGTCGCTCAGCCACACGTCCATGCCTTTCACTTTGGCGAGCACTGCAGCACCTGCGCCGCTTTCGCCACCACCTAATACTACGATACGTCGTGTCGTTTCCATAATTGTAAACTATTGTGAGGAGTTTCTTTTTTTAGCGAATCTTTAAAGTCACGAAGGTAATCACCGCCAGCAAGATGGCCACGAGGAAGAATCGCATCACGATCTTCGACTCGGGAATGGCGTTGAGCGGCTTCTGCCACAGCGCTTCCACCTTGCCCGCAGGCACCTGGAAGTGGTGGTGCAGCGGCGTCATCTTGAAGATGCGCCTGCCTTCGCCGTATTTTTTCTTGGTGTACTTGAAGTAGGCCACCTGCATCATCACCGAGATGTCTTCCACGAAGAAGGTGAGGCACAGGATGGGGATGAGCAATTCCTTGCGAATGAGGATGGCAAACACGGCGATGATGCCGCCCAGACACAGGCTGCCGGTGTCGCCCATAAACACTTGCGCAGGGAATGAATTATACCACAGGAAGCCCACGGTGGCGCCGATGAATGCTGCGGCATATACCACCAGTTCGGAACTCTCGGGGATGTACATGATGTTGAGATACGACGAATACACCACGTTGCCCCCCAGATAGCACATGATGGCCAGCGCCACGCCTATGATGGCCGAGGTGCCGGTGGCGAGGCCGTCGAGGCCGTCGGTGAGGTTGGCGCCATTGCTCACTGCCGCCACCACGATGATGGTGACGAGGATAAACACGATCCAGCCGCCCGTCTGCGCGTGGTCGCCCATCCACTGGGTGAGCGAGGCGTAGTCGAAGTTATGATTCTTCACAAAGGGGATGGTGGTTTTGGTGGATTTGGCGGTTTCGGTATTGTGCTTCACCACCATTTCGCTGGTTTGGGGGTTCTGCACCTCCACGTTTTCATTCATCACGATAGAGGGGGAGAGATACATGGTGAGGCCCACAATCAAGCCCAGACCCACTTGGCCCACAATCTTGAATTTGCCCTTCATGCCTTCCTTGTTGTGCTTGGCAATCTTGAGGTAGTCGTCGGCAAAACCCAGTGCGCCACACCAGATGGTGGCCACTATCATCAGCAGCATATACACGTTGTCGAGTTTGCCCAGCAGCAGGCAGGGCACCAGGATGGAGATGATGATGATGATGCCGCCCATGGTGGGAGTGCCTTTCTTTTCCATCTGGCCCTGAAGGCCGAGGTTGCGCACGATTTCGCCCACCTGCATCAACTGAAGGCGGTCGATAATCTTGCGGCCGAACACGATGGCGATGAACAGCGACAGCAGCAGGGCGAAGCCCGAGCGGAAGGTGATGTAGTCGAACAGGCGTGCGCCGGGCACGTTGTATTCTTCTAATGCGTGAAATAAGTGATAAAGCATATCGTAAGTAAAATTATTCTTTTTCTTCGTTAAAAATGTCGGCGAGCACCTCGCGGTCGTCGAAGTGGTGCTTTACGCCGTTGATTTCTTGATAAGTTTCATGACCCTTGCCGGCGACGAGCACCACGTCGCCTTTCTTGGCGAGGCGGCATGCCACCTTGATGGCTTCGCGGCGGTCGGTGATTTTGAGCACACGGCTGCGGTTGCTCTCGTCGAGGCCGGCTTCCATTTGGCGCAGAATTTCCTCGGGGTCTTCGTCGCGGGGATTGTCGCTGGTGAGTATCACCTGATTGCTGCGGTTGGCGGCTTCGGCGGCCATCATGGGGCGCTTGCCGTGGTCGCGGTTACCGCCGCAGCCACACACGGTGATCACTTCACCGCAGTCGCACTGCACGTCTTTGATGGCGGTGAGCACGTTGACGAGGGCGTCGGGGGTGTGGGCGTAGTCCACCACGGCGATGTAGCCGCGGGGCGAACGCATGGTCTGGAAGCGGCCCGACACGGGGCGAAGCATGCTCATCTTCACCAGCACGTCGTCGCGGTCGAAGCCCAGCAGCAGCGCCACGCCATACACGCTGTCGAGGTTATACACATTGAATCGGCCGGTGAACAGCACTTCCAACTCTTTGCCGTTGAGGGTGATGGTGGTGCCGTCGAGGCGTTCTTCTATCACCTGTGCCTTGAAGTCGGCCATGGTGCGCAGCGAGTAGGTGCAGTGCTTGGCTTTGCAGTTTTGCAGCATCACGCTGCCCACCTTGTCGTCGGCGTTGACCAGGGCGAAGGCATCGCTCTCGAGACGGTCGAAAAACATCTTCTTGGCCTCGATGTAGGCGTCCACGGTCTTGTGGTAGTCGAGGTGATCGCGGGTGAGGTTGGTGAACACGCCGCCGGCGAATTTCAGCCCGTCGATGCGGTGCTGTGCGCAGGCGTGCGAACTCACCTCCATGAAGGCGTATTCGCATCCCGCTTCCACCATCTCGTGCAGCAAGCGGTTGAGCGAGAGGTGGTCGGGGGTAGTCTGCTTGGCTTCATATTCGGTGCGGTCCACCACATTTTTCACGGTGGAGAGCAAGCCCGCCTTGTAGCCCAGCAGTTGGGTGAGTTCGTAGAGAAGGGTGGCGGTGGTGGTTTTGCCGTTGGTGCCGGTCACGCCCACCAGGCGCAACTTCTCGCTGGGGTGGTCGTACCATGCGCTCGCCAGCAGTGCCAGCGCCACGGTGCTGTTTTCCACCTTGATATATGTTACTGCCTCATCGATGGTCTCGGGCAGGTCTTCACACACCACCGCTGCGGCGCCGCTGGCCACCACTTGCGGAATGAATCGGTGAGCGTCGACCGTCACGCCCTTCACGGCAATGAATAGCGCGCCCGCCTTGGCCTGGCGAGAATCGTTGGTCACGCTGGTGATCTCAACTGCGCTGTCGCCTACCACTTCAAGGACCTTGATGCCGGCGAGTAATTCGTTTAACTTTTTCATTTCTTCAGCAGATATGTTGTCTTTTATCGAAAATTCTTTGTTGTGCTATATATATATTATAAATATGTGTAGCGGAGCCCGTGCCGTTGCTGTCGTCAATTCTTCGCTATGCGCGGATTGTTCGACAGGTGAAGTTTGATGCTTGTGCCTCGGTGGTAGGCGCTGCCAGGCGCCACACTCTGGCTGGTGACGATGCCCACGCCTTCGCATTCCACACGCAGCCCCAGTCGCTCGAGGCGCACCAACGCATCGCGCAGGTTGAGGCCCACCACATTGGGCACGCCTTTGTTGTGGTTTTGCGGGGTGCGGGTGTGCACGGTCTTGGTCTCGCCCACTGCTTCCTTGATGTAGGAGTTGCGCGACTGGCGGTCGGTGGCGGCGGTCACCATGGGGGCTTCGGCGTCGCCTTTCGCGCCGGTGGTGCTGCGGCGGTAGTCGCTGGCGTTGCCCAGCAGGCCGCGCGCGTGCAGTTTCAGGGCTATATTTTTCATCACGGTGCCGCTGGTGGAAGCCGCGTTGCCGTCGCCAGCGATGAGCACCATGCAACTATACATGGGTTTCTCGTAGGGGAAGAAGCCGCAGAAGGCGAGGCGTCGTGCACTGCCGTAGCCACTTTTGCCGCCCGAAATATAGGCGGTGCCGGTTTTGCCGGCCAGGTGCACTGTGCTGTCGCGCAGCGAGCGTGCCGTGCCCTGGCGCCACACCACGCCGTGAAGCAGTTCGCGCATCTTGGCGGCGTTTTCGGGTGAGCACACTTGCTTGCGCACGTAACTCACTGGCACGATAGAGTCGGGTTCGCCTTCGCGAGAGAGTTTCTTGATGAGGCGTGGACGCACGAATTTGCCGTCGTTGGCCCACGAGTTGTATATGGCGAGGGTGTAGATGGGTGGAATGTACACGTCGTAGCCGAACGACTGGCCGCGCAGCGTGAGGCGTCCTTCTTTGTTGTTCTTCAGCACGCGGTAGCGAGGCTGGCGTTCGCCGGCGATGCCGGTGTTGAAGGGTTCGAAGAATCCCATGCCCTCGAGGCGCTGGCGCAGGCCGTCGGGGTTTTTGGCATATTTGCGCCACATGATGCGGCACATGCCCACATTCGACGACTTGGCGATGATGTCGCGTATGCAGAACGAGCCGGCGCCGTGTTCGTCGCGCACGCTGATGCCCGATTCGAGTTGATAGGTGTGCCCCGTGGTGACTACCTCGTCGAGGTCGTTCACGATGCCGTCTTCCAGCGCCACCATCATGTTGATGGGCTTCAGCACCGAGCCAGGCTCGTAGCCGAGCACGGCATGGTTTTCGCCCTCGCGATACTGGCCGGTGGCGGGGTCGCGGTCGAGGTTGGAGATGGCCTTGATTTCGCCGGTGCTCACTTCCATCAATATGGCGCAGCCCCATCGGCCGTTGCAATTCTTGAGCGTGGTCACCAACTCATTCTCCACGATGTCTTGCAACTGGATGTTGATGGTGGTGGTGACGTCGTAGCCCGGTGTGGGCTTTTCGCCGTAGTTGGCGGTGTTGGCGTTCAGTGCCACGCGGGGCGCCTTGGCGGGAATGCCGAAGAGGAGATTGTCGAGAAACATCTCCAGGCCGGTGATGCCGTGGCGGCCGCCGTCGCTGTTTTTCAGCAGTTGGCTATAGAACATTTCCTTGCTCTGGCGCAGGAAGGGGAATTTGCTGATGCGGGTGATCACGTTTTTCTCCACAGGCTTTTTCAGCAGTTGGAACGTTTCGCTACGCTCTTTGCTGCCGCGCAGCAGCATCTCTTTCCACTCCTCGGCGGGAGTGCGGGGGAACACGCTCGCGAGGCTGTCGCACAGGGCGGGCAACTGTCGGTTGAATTCGTCGGCGTTGAAGGCGGCGTGCTTCCAGTTGATGTAGCCTTGGTAGAGGAGTATGGGGTCGCTCACGTTGCCGATGCTTCGCGCAGCCATCGATCCGAATGGCTTCTTGCGGCGCATCAGTCGCTCGCCGTAGAGTATCTTGTTGCTCTTGTTGAGGAATGGGAATTTCCTCAGGCGTTCAAATTCGCTGTGCGTCACCATGTGGTCGATGAGTTTGTAGCAGTGGCTTTTCTTCTCCTTGGCGGCCAGCAGGGTGGTTTTCCACTGCTCGGCGCTCTTGCTGGGGTCGAAGTCGGCGAGGCTGTCGCACAGGGCGGGCAGTTCCTTCATGAATTCCGAGTCC
>JAUNCU010000206.1 GCA_030526455.1 Bacteroidales bacterium
AGCCTCGGAGAGGGTCGGTTATGGTAACATCCCGTGTTTTCGGACAGTCTCCCCCCAAAAAGGATCCCCACAAGAAAAGGCAAGCGAAGCAAGCCTTTAGCCCACCGAAAAAGCCCCACCCCACTCCCAGCAAAAGAAATGGCAGTTTATTTCTGTTTATTGCCCTTTTGGGGATGGTGGCTAGCCCACGAAGTGGGTGCCGTGGGGCTTTGTGGATGATTTTGCCGCAAGCCCGCTTGCGAGTCAAAATCAGCACAAAGCACGGCGGCAGGCGCAAAGCGCCCACCATCCCCAAAAGGGTGTTTATTTAGGTTTATTTTCTTCGGAGACAGCCATGCAATCGTTTGCACGCATTTTTTGCATATTATTTTCGTAAATCACTGATTTTTTAGTAATTTTGTGCGAAATTTGCATCGAAGGAAATAAAACCATTTCCATTTCATCACAATCTAGGTCATAAGTTGACACGATGTATAAAAGTTAATGAAACCCTATAAGATATTCCCAGTCTTATAGGGTTTCGTTTTTTTGGGGCCCCCACCCTGCAAGCATCCCATCCCACCCCCAGCAAAAGCAATGGCTGTTTATTTAGGTTTATTTTCTTAAAATCCCAGCCGCCCCCGCCAGCAAAAAAAATCCGCTCAATTCGTTAAATTCGTGAACAAAAAAATAAATTCGCTGAACAAAGATATCACGCGCACACCCGGTTCATGCAATCGTTTGCACATATTTTTTCGGCTTCGCTTTATTTTAATGTGTACACTCCGCAAAAAGATTGCTAAATTTGTACCTACATCAGTAATTAACCGATCACAAAACTTAACAAATTAGGATAATGAAAAAGATTAAACTCGCTCTTCTAGCACTAGCTATGCCCGTGATGGCATTGGCTCAAGGATGGCCCGCAAACTACGGCGGCGTGATGCTGCAGGGTTTCTACTGGGACTCCTTCGTTGATTCTCAATGGTCGAATCTCGCTTCGCAAGCCGACGAGATGAGTTGCTTCAAACTCATCTGGGTTCCACAATCAGGTAACTGCTACTCTAGTTACAACCAAATGGGTTACACCCCCGTGTTCTTCTTCGACCACAACAGCAGTTTCGGTACCGAAAAGCAACTGCGCTCTATGATCCAAACCTTCAAGCAAAAAGGTGTGGGCATCATCCAAGACGTGGTGCTCAACCACCACAACAATATGGGCGTGGACGGCAGTTGGGTTGACTTCCCTGCCGAAACCTACAATGGCGTGACCTACCAACTCAAGTCGACCGACATCTGCGCCAACGACGACGGCGGCAAGACCAAGACTTGGGCCACCAAGAACGGTTTCACTCTCGGCACCAACAACGACACCGGTGAAGACTGGGACGGCTGCCGCGACCTCGACCACAAGAGCGCCAATGTGAAGAAGGTGGTGAACGCTTATCTCCCATTCCTGCTCAACGACCTCGGCTACGCAGGCTTCCGCTACGATATGGTGAAGGGCTACAGCGCTTCGTTCACCGGCGAATACAATGCCACCACTGGCGTGCAATTCAGCGTGGGCGAATACTGGGACGGACAGCCATCAGTGGTGATCAACTGGATCAACGGCACCAACTACAACGGCGCCATCCAGTCGGCCGCTTTCGACTTCCCATTCCGCTACACCGTGCGCGACGCTGTGAACAACGGCGACTGGTCGAAACTCGGCGGTGCCAGCGTGATGAGCAACAGTGCCTACAAGCGCTACGCTGTCACTTTCATCGAAAACCACGATACTGAATACCGCTCTAGCGCTGCTCAGCAAGACCCTATCCGCAAGGATACTATCGCTGCCAACGCCTTCATGCTCGCCATGCCTGGCACTCCTTGCGTGTTCTACAAGCACTGGCAAGACCACAAGAGCGAAATCAAGAATATGATCGCACTGCGCGAAATCGCCGGCATCCACAACATGAGTACCTACTCTAAATACCGCAGCAACGTGGCTTACTTCGCCAACCAAGTGACCGGTACCAACGGTAAACTCATGGTGGTAGTGGGCAACACCTCGCAAGTGACTCCTTCGGCATCTTCATGGGTTGAAGTAATCGCCGGCCACCACTACAAGTACTACCTCTCGCCCAGTTGCGAAGTGGCTTGGGCTAACGTGGCTTCAGGCGAATATGAAAAGCCTTTCGACGTGAAACTCGTGGCTGTGAGTGCCACCGCTGGCGCTAAACTGGTCTACACCCTCGACGGCAGCGAACCCACCGCTTCAAGCACTCAGGTGGCTAGCGGCACCACGGTGAACATCAGCAAGAGTTGCACCCTCAAGGTGGGCTTGCTCAAGAATGGCGCCGTGAGCAAAGTGCTCACCCGCGACTACCAGATCGTGCCTTTCACTCCTCACACCGCCACCATCCACCTCAAGGACCCAAGTTGGCCTTCGGTTTACTTCTACATGTGGGACAAGAACAACAAGGAACTCAACGGTGTATGGCCAGGCAAGGCTGTTACCGACACCAAGGTGGTGAAGGGCACCAAGTTCTACTACAAGACTGTAGACATCACCTCGAAGGACTACTACCTGAGCGTGATCTTCGATAAGGGCACATCAGCCGACCAGACTGTGGACATCGGCCCTATCAAGAACGACGTTTACTACGAAATCAACGGCTCTATGAGCGGCAAGATGCTCGTGGAAGACATCACACTCCAGTACATCGGCGGTGGCGACGACCCTGTTAAGGGCGACGTGAACGGCGACGGACAGGTGAACGTGAGCGACGTGACCGCGCTCATCAACAAGATTCTGGGCACCGCGTCTTACGACGATGCTGTGTGCGACATCAATGGCGACGGCATGGTGAACGTGAGCGACGTGACTGCACTGATCAACCAAATCTTAGGATAATACTTCTTGCATTTGATGAAAAGATATATTAGCATTTTCGTGCTCGCACTCCTGGGTTTCACCGCCCAGGCTAGTGCGAGCACGCTTGGTGATATCGACGGCAACGGCCAAGTGAACGTGAGCGACGTTACGGCGCTCGTGAACAAGATTCTGGGCGTGGCCTCCTACGACGACGCCCGCTGCGACGTGAACGCCGACGGGCAGGTGAATGTGAGCGACGTGACCACGCTCGTGAACATCATCCTGGGCACCTACGAAGACCCTAACCAGCGTTTCGCCGGCGCCGACATCTCGCTGCTCGAGCGCTACGAGGAGCGAGGCGCCCTCTACTACGACAAGAGCGGCAGTCGCGTCACCGACATGCTGGCATTCTACAAGCAAATCGGGCTCAACGCCATGCGCGTGCGCCTCTTCGTCGACCCCTCGAAGGCTCCAGCGGCCGACAAAGGCACGGGCGTGTTCCAGGATTTGGCTTATGTGGGCACGCTGGGCAAGCGCATCAAGGAGCACGGCCTGAAATTCATCCTCGACTTCCACTACAGCGACTCGTGGGCCGACCCTGGCAAGCAGACGGTGCCCGCGCGCTGGAAAGGACTCACCCCAGCCGTGATGGCCGACTCGGTGTATCGCTACACCAAGGAGTCGCTCCAGGCGCTCGTGGCTGCCGGTGCCAAGCCCGACATGGTGCAGGTGGGCAACGAAATCACCTACGGCATGCTTTGGGACAGCGGCAGCGTGTGGCCTGAAGGCACCGCCAACAAGGGCACATGGGAGAATTTCTCGGCCTACTTCAACGCCGGTGCCCGCGCCGTGCGCGAAGTGCTGCCCGCAGCCAAAATCATCTGCCACATCGAGATGGCCAACAATTCCAATCCCGCCAAATTCTTCGGCGTAGGCGCCAAGAATTTCAGCCTCGACTACGACATCATGGGCCTGAGTTACTACCCAGCCTACCACGCCAAGGCGGCCACCATCATCTCGGCCCTGGAAGGCGTGGTGAAGCAACTGAAGGTGCAAGTGCCCGACCGACCCATCATGATCATGGAAACGGGCTACTCCTATCGCTGGGAAATGAGCGGCACAAAGGATGCCACCATCAGCAGCAAATATGCCTACACCGAGGCCGGACAGGCAAAATTCACCACCGACCTCATCGCCATGCTCAAGAAATATGAGCAAGTGAAAGGGCTCTTCTGGTGGTGTGCCGAGCAAAACGAATACGGTCTCGACTGGAACACCCAGCGCGTGGTCGACAACTGGTGGCAAGCCAGCCTCGTCGACAACCAGAACGGACACATCCTCCAGGCCACCTACGAATTGCCCACATTCATCAAGTGATGCAACACCTCTCATCATAAACACGCGCGCGCGGAAAATGTAAATTCAAGTAATATATATATATTCATAACCGTTAGCCATATAAAAACACGACTGCACACAAAGCGAGAAGCCAAATAGGCGCAATTGTTTTATGTCTTAATAGTAATAGCGAAGTATATTGTGATTAAAGCGCCAGCCAATCGCGCAGTCAAGAATCCCGAGGGCCCCAACCCCCGGGATTCTTTTTTGGTTCAGTGGAAAAACAAAGAGGAAAAATTAGTGGGAGAGGAAAAACAAAGGGGGGCGAATTTGTGGGAGAGGCGGCGCAATCCCAGAGGGATTGGATGTGTGTAGGCAGGTATGCAGCGGAGGCGCTGCGAAATGGAGCGAAGCGGAATGAAGCAGAGCCGGAGCGAAATGCCTGCAACCGATGCACCCTCAAAATGCATTCCAGCCGGAATGCGACCACACTATCAATACGCATTTCATAATTATATAGCCATAAATACAGATGCCACCCATGGCGTGGTCGGGGGTGTGTCAAAATTCACAAATACGCCCAAAAATGGGAAATTTATGGTAGGGACGCGATACATCGCGTCCGCATTAGGCGTTGG
>JAUNCU010000008.1:0-14699 GCA_030526455.1 Bacteroidales bacterium
GGAGTTAACCATAATAAGCCGTCTCCGACGGCGGTGGGTGGTCGCCTGGTGTTTTTCGCTATAGTCCTGCTGAATTTCGGGTTTTCGGACAGGCTGGGGGTGTGTCAAAATTCACAAATACGCTCAAAATCGGGAAATTCATGGTAGGGACGCGATACATCGCGTCCGCATTAGCCTTTGGTAATCAAAATGATAGCCATCGCCTGGCGCGGACGCGAAGTATCGCGTCCCTACCTTGTTCTACGGTTTGCAGCCCCCCTCCATATTTACCTAACACTGCCCCGTTTCGGAGGAAGTATGCGGGATTTTTCCTCCGAAAGGCCATAAAAACACCCCGTTTCGGAGGAAGTATGCGGGATTTTTCCTCCGAAACTATGCGGAATTTGAAAAAAATATATAAATTTGCGCATATTAAATTTAACTCTATCAATCCACTATGGAAGCAACTGGCATTATCGGGCGAAATAAGGAAAGGCATCTCTTGGAGCAAATCAGCAATAGAAGGGATGCTCAGTTAGTGGCTATTTATGGCCGCAGGCGAGTGGGTAAAACTTATCTGGTGAAGCGTTTCTTTAATGAGAAATTCGACTTTTACTTCACCGGCAGTTATCATACGCCCACCGCTGTGCAATTGTCGATGTTTGCCCAGGCCCTGCATGAATACAGTGGGCAACCCTTTCAAAATTTTTCTAACTGGATGCAGGCGTTTTCGGCGCTGAAGGATTATTTGAAGTCGCTACAAAAGGAAAATATTGTGGTGTTTCTTGATGAAATACCGTGGCTCGACGTGGCGAAATCTAATTTTCTGCCATCATTCAGCCAGTTTTGGAACGGGTGGGCTTCCACTTGCGAGGGGATGAAGATCATAGTGTGCGGCTCGTCAACCACCTGGATGCTCGACAAATTTGTGGGTGATAAGGGCGGTTTCTACGGCCGCAGCAACCGAAGCATCTATCTTGCCCCTTTCACGCTTAATGAAACCGAGCAATTTCTGAAATCGCGCCATGTGCAATGGACGCGGTTCCAAATCACGAAACTCTATATGATAATGGGTGGCATCCCTTACTACCTCGACATGGTAGACCCTGCCGCTCCTTTCGATTCAAATATCGACGCGCTATTCTTTGGATTCAATGCGCCGCTGAAGAATGAATACGACTTCCTCTTCCGCACGCTCTTTAAGAATTCGCAACTCTACCGCCGAATAGTGGAACTGCTTTCCTCCAAAAACAAGGGGCTCACACAAATAGAAATCAAGGAACTCTTGAAATTGAGTGATGGTGGCGAATTGAGCAAGGCGCTCGTGAATCTGCAGAAGTGCGATTTCATCAGGGCATATCATCAGTATGGCGACAAGAAGCGAGGCGTGATGTATCAACTCACCGATTTGTTCTCGCTCTTCCATCTGCGCTTCGTTGACCGACTCAACGGTCAGGATGAGCACTACTGGACCAACCTCGACGATCACACTAAAGATGCTTGGACGGGTTACGCCTTTGAAATGGTGTGCCTGCACCACATCACTCAAATCAAGGAGAGATTGGGGATAAGAGGCGTGCTCACGAATGCGTGCTGCTGGCAGGCGAAACCACAGGTCGACAAAGATGGCACTTCGTGGAAAGGCGCTCAAGTCGACTTGCTCTTGAACAGGGAAGACAACATTATCAACCTGTGTGAAATGAAATTCTCGAAACTGGAATACGTGATCACCGAAGCATATCATCAGCACCTTGAAGAGCGCAAGGCTACCTTCTTGCACCACACACGGGCAAAGAAATCGGTTGTGGTAACCTTCATCACCACCCACGGCCTGAAGAAGAACATGCATTCCGATGCTTATCTGCCCCACCAGGTGACCCTCGACCACCTGTTTCAATGAGGAAGGGTGGGAATAGTAATAAAAAAAATCCAGATGGCGGGATTTGATGCCATCTGGATTTTTTTTGTATTGGGGGAAATTGAGGCTGATGGGGTGGGGACCCCTGCTTGCCTCTCTTTCTGTGCTTAGCCTAGGAGGATTTTGTTGATGAGGGCTGTTACGTCGCTCACGTCTACGTTTCCGTCGCCGTTGATGTCGCACACTTCATCGGTGTAGGAGCCTGTGCCGAGGATTTTGTTGATGAGTGATGTAACGTCGCTCACGTTTACTTCTCCGTCGCCGTTCACGTCGCCGTGGAGCACGTTGATGGTGAAGGTCACTTCAGCCGCCTTCGATTCGCCTTCCTGGTATTGTGCGGTCACCTTAGCGGTGTAGTCGCCCTTGGCCAGGTTTTTGAGGCGGAAAGAGTTTTCGGTGCTGCGTCCCACGAGTTCGTCGTTGAGGTAGATGTTGAAGTATTGGAAAGTGGCTGCCTTGGCGCCCACTTTGCTAGCCATCATAGGAGTGCCTGTGCCGATGAACACATTGTCGAGGCACATGAGGCTGCCGCACTCAGGGGTGCAGTAGTTGATGCACACATATTTAGCGTCGGCTGGGATGGTGTAACTGTGGAATCCCCATTCGCTGGTCACTACCTCGTTTTGGCCGGTGAGCCAGATGAAGTCGTCGGCAGCGTTGCCTGTGGTAGAGTAGCCCACGCGAATTTCTTCCTTGTTCCACTTCCATGCTGGATCTTCCTCTTCGCTGTCGGGGTCGGCCTTGGCGTAGAAACTAAACACGAAAGGCTTGCCGTAGGCGAGGCGTGGCGAGATGAAGTAGTCGTTGGCCTTAGGAGCGGGACGGTTGCCAGCCGAGTCGGCTGCATTGTTGCGGAACATGAGGTATTTGTCGCCGCTTGCGGGTGGGTTGTCTTCGAGGAAGGTGCTGTTGATGTTGGCGGGGTTGCACACCACTGCTGCGCAAGGAATCTTGGCGCCAGGGAAAGTGGCTTCGATGGTGCCGTAGAGGTTGTAGTAGGGGATGCCACCATCGGCGTCGATGTAGGTCCATCCGTAGTTGCCGGCGGGATTGCGTTCCCAGTCGGCATAGGTGTCGAATCCTTCGTTGATGTCGGTCTTAACGCCGCCTTCTTCTTCCTTGTTGTTCCAAGAGAGCGTAGCGAAAGCGCCGTTCACTTTAGCCTTGAGGTTGAAAGGCGCAGTGAGAGGCTCATCGTCGCCACCGCCGCCTTGGCCCTTGATTTCGGTGATTTCCACGTCGCTGATGTAGATGTTGTACATCGCCTTATCGCTGGTGGCGTGGAATGCCACGTGATAGATGCCGCTTTCTTCCACAGCGGGCAGCGTGATCATGCCCGAGGAGGTGAGGTCGCCGCTCTTGAATTCATATTGCTTCACCACGGTGCTCTGCGATTCGGCGCTCTTTTCCTTGCCGAAGGTGAGTTCGAATTTCTCGGTGTAGGTGGCGTTGGCGCCCTTGTAGTTGAAGCAAATCATGTAGGTGTTGCCCTTCTTCATGTAGAGGTCGGGCGAAATGAGGTAGTCGTCGCCGGCGTTCTTGTTGTTGTAGCCATACATAGCGTAGCCCTTGTTCATCTGCTCTTTGTATTTCCAGGTGCTGCCGTCGCCGTTGTTGTCGATCACATACCACGACATGAATTCGGCCTGAGTCTTGAAGTTGCAAGTGTAGGGATAAGTGGCAGTGCTGCCCACAAACATGCTAGCCGAGCGTGAAGAGTCGCCCTCGCCGTCGGCTGTGCGGCTGGTGACGATGTAGTAGTATTCGCCGATGGCGGTAACGCTGTTGTCGACGTATTTGCATTCGTTCACGCCTTCAGCCACCACGACGGCATCGGGCATGCGAGTTACCTTGTAGGTGAGCGAAGCGGCATCGATGTAGCCACCGTGTGCGCCAGTGGTGGGTGCTTCCCAAGTGAGTTCGGCGCCGCCTTCCTTAGTGTTGGTGATGCCGAGTTTGGTGACTTCGGCAGGGATGTCGTGGCCCACCCACACGCTGGTGGTGGCGTTCATACCCTCACCGCTGCCGTTGGAGGCAAACACGGTGTAGTCGGTCATGCCGGCTGCTGGTGCGTTTTCGTCGGTGAACACCATTTCTTCGCCAGGGGCGCCGCCGTTGAACACCTTGATCACCTCACCATTGCGCTTCACGCTCACGCTCTGCACGTTGCCGATGAGTTGACCGCCGAAACTGCGAGTAGGGTTGGTCCAGGTGACGGTAGCCTTGAGGGCGCCATCCTTGTCGGCGATAGCCTTCACATTGCCAGGAGCGCCAGGAGCGGTGTAGGCGGGCGTGTTGAAAGGCACGTAGATGCCGGCCAGGCGAGCGTCGTTGCCCGCTTCACCGATGGTGGAAGCCTTGCCGGTGGTGGTGTTCACCATCGCCAGCACGCTGTTGGTCTTCGAGAAATCGGCCTGCCAGTAGAGTGTGCTGGTAGAGTGGTCGAATTCCATGCTCTGGATATAGGTGCCAGGAGAGAGGCCCGTAACGCCAATCACCTGTTCTTCAAAATTGTTCTTGGTGTCGAATTTCACCAGCACGCCACCGTTGGTCACGCTGTAGAGGTTGCCTTGCATGTCGGCAGCGAGGGTGAGGTAGATGGGATTGGTGAATCCCGAGTAGTCTTGGAGGAAACTCTTCACCTCGGTGTAACTGCCAGTCTTGGGGTCGACGCGCAGGATGGCAGAGTATTCCACGTCGTAACTGAGGATGTCGTCGTGATAGATGGTGCGGCACATGGCGTAGATTTTTCCGGTGGAGAAATCGTAGGTCATGTCGTTGCAGATGAAATTAGCGTTGCGCCAACTAGCCACGTCGGTCACCTCGCCGGTGGCGATGTTCACTTTCGAGAAGGCGATAGGCTCAAAGGTTTGCTCCTCCTGATTGTCGCGATAGCGGTAGAAGAAATAGTCGGTGCCAGTGCCGTGAGTGCCGGCGAAGGCGCTGTTTTCCATTTCAAAGAGCAGGGTGAGGTCTTGTGGCTGGTCGAGGTAGAACGACACGAGGCCCTTCTTGCCGCTGCGCTCACGTGTGGCCCATGCATAGGCGAGTTTGTGAGGCACGTTGAGACGAATCTTAGCGGGCGTGTTTTTTGACTGGCTTTCTACGGCAGTTTCAGCCTTCTGTTGTAGGAAGTCGGAGAAATTTGCCACCTTCTCGGTGGTGGAATTCTTGAGCGCCAATGCAGCGATAGGCATAAGCATCAACGCCAGATAAAGTAACTTTTTTCTCATCTTCAATAATGTATGTTAAGAGTTGTTGTTAGTCTAAAATGGGCAGGTGCGGCGGTTTCTCCGGGGCGTTTGCTCACACAAAGGTATAAAATTATGGGCAAAATAAAGCGATTTTCACATATTTTTAGCAACTTGTAGGCAAAAGAGCGCATATTTATGGCATTATGCTGGGAGGGGGCTGGGGTGGTCATAGCGCGCGATGTTTTTATATGTGCCGATTCAGAAAAAAATGTGTAACTTTACATTGTTTAATATATATATGCTTAACTCATTACGCTTATGAAACGCTTATTTCAACGCATATTCCTTGTGGCGCTGCTCTTTGCCACAGCCACGGTGCATGCCGAAGAGAGTTGGCTCCCAATAGCCGATGAATACGGCATCGAGTATTTCATCAACGAGAGCATTACCTTCGACGATTCCGATGGCGAAGACGGCTACCTGGTGTGGAACCAATCGATATTCAAAACCAAAGAGGTAAGAAATCAAGTCATGGAAAAATACCAACTGAGTGAAACGCCTTACTATGAAAAGACTTGTATGAAATTTAACTATTATTTTTCGCGGGCTTATATAGCCACCGTCATCGTGTATGGCGCCTCGGGCAAAGTGTTAGGCTCTGTTAACAATACAGAGTGCAAGTTTACCCCGGTGAAGGAAGGCTCCGTACTCAAAGGCTATGCCGATGCCGCTAAAATGATTCTCGAGGGAAAGAAATGGTGAGCAGGCAATTGGCTGAGAATGATTTCTTTCTAACTTCCAACTACTAACTTCTAATTTCTAACTTCATTCGAAATGAAACGAATCCACATATTTCTCGCAGCATTTCTTCTGGGCATTCTGCCTATTTGCGCTGCCGATTTCAAGGTCGATGGCATTCCTTACGACAAGAATTACGGTGGCAAGACCGTGACGGTGGCCTACGACAAGAAAAACAAGTCGCTCAAGGGCTCTGTTGTGATTCCCGATAGCGTGCGCCATAAAGGCGTCACTTACCGCGTGACGGCCATTGATGCCTTTGCTTTTAAGGATGGCAAAGATATCACCTCCATCGTGATTCCCAATAGCGTGGAAAAGATAGGGGTGTCGGCCTTTAACGGCTGCACCTCACTCAAGTCGGTCAACCTTCCCGAAGGATTGACATTCATTAGAAATTATCTCTTCTACAACTGCTCATCGCTCGCCTCGATAGAGATTCCCGCCACCGTCACCGCCATTGGCGAAAGCGCTTTCTATGATTGCCGCAGCCTCACCACGCTCACCATTCCACGCAGCGTCACCTCCATCCTCAAAACGGCATTTACTGGATGCAGCGGCCTCACCACACTCACCATCAAGAGCCGAGGCGTATATCACTACGGCTGCCGGATGTTCATCGGCTGCCGCAACCTCAAGCGATGCTACGTGCCAAAAAAAGAATGCCGCCTACCCGATACAGAATTCAACGATCTTCCCACTACCTGCGAAATCATCCCCACTGAGTTTTAATCAAAGTCAACAAGGCTACGGGTCAACGAGTTTTCAAGTCAACAAGTCAACAAGTTTACGAGTCCGGAGGCTCCGGATTTTCCGGAACTTCCGGAGACTCCGGAATCTCTGGAGGGCCTATATCGCGCCAAATTGAAGAAAAAATCACCGATTTGGCGCGGTTGAGGGGTTATAACGCGCCAAATTGAAGAAAAAATCACCGATTTGGCGCGGTTTGTGTGAAAAAATCACTAACTTTACGGCGTAAAAAATGTGATCGCTTATGAAACTATTTGGCAGAAAGAGGCAGATTGCGCTGCTTAAAGAATATGAAAACTCTGGTCGCAGCGAGTTTATTGCATTGTATGGCCGCCGCAGGGTGGGCAAAACCTACCTTATCGACCAACTCTATGGCGACTCTTTTGCGTTTTCGGTAACGGGGTCGATAGGGGGTCCCACCGAAGAGGAAAAGTCGATTTTCAAAAGCGCATTACGACAGTATGATAGCGAATACCAAGCATCTCCCACCTCGTGGGTAGAGATACTCGACTGCTTGAGAGCCTTTCTCTCGCGCAAAATCAAAGAAAATCCTGGAGAGCGGCAAATCGTGTTTCTCGACGAACTCCCATGTTTCGACACGGCGCGCTCAGGCTTTGTGAGAGCACTGGAGCAGTTCTGGAACGGTTGGGCTTCGAAACAGCCTGAGATTATGCTCATCGTGTGTGGCTCGGCCACCTCGTGGATGGTGTCGAACATCATCAACAGCCATGGCGGTCTGCACAACAGGGTGACCCACGAAATGCACCTCCACCAGTTCACGCTCGCCGATGTGGAAGACTACCTGATGCAGAACGGATATGACTGGGACCGCTTGAGCATCGCAAAACTGTATATGGCCATAGGCGGCGTGCCCTACTACTGGTCGCTGCTGAACAAAAGCGATAGCGCCGATAGCGGTATCGACCGTCTGTTTTTCTCGAAAGAGGCGCCTCTGAAGGAGGAATATCAGCGCCTCTACAAGTCGCTGTTCCGCAACGCGCAGCAGCATTTGGCTGTGGTGAACCTGTTGGCCGCCAATAAGCATGGGCTCTCTCGCAACGAGATAGGCAAAGAACTGGAGATGATTTCGGGTGGCAATCTCACCAAGATACTGCAAGATCTGGAATACTGCGATTTCGTGAAAAAATACCGCACGCGCGAGAAGAAAATCAAGAGCACCGAAGGCATCTACAAACTGGTGGACTTCTTCTCGATTTTCTACCACGCATTCTGCACGCAAAACACCACCGACGAGCACTACTGGACCACCTCAATTGGCACACCGAAGCAAAACACTTGGTACGGGCTGGCTTTCGAGCGACTGGTGCAGGAGCATGTGCAGCAAGTGTGCAGCAAAATAGGTGTAGACAAAATCCACACCGAGCACTACGCCTGGCGCACCAAGGCCGACGCTCCCGCTAAAGCCCAAATCGACCTGGTGATAGAGCGGGCCGACCGAGTGGCAAACATCTGCGAAATCAAGTTCTCGAATATGCCTTATGCCATCACAAAAGACGAAGACATGAAACTGCGTAACCGTATGGCACAGTTTCAGGCCGCTACGGGCTTGAAATACGCGCTGCGCCTCACCATGATCACCACCTTCGGCGTGATGGAAGGCAAATACAAGCAGGGTGTAAACACTGAAGTGGTGCTCGACGACCTCTTTGCCACATTATAAGCGCAAGCACTGCGCATCCCACAAAAAATGGGCAAAGCAGCCTCCCCGAAATTTCCTTCTGCTTATTTCCCTTTTCTTGAATAATATGCTTATCTTTGTGCTTTGGCTATGAATTTACGCAACATATACGACTCGCGACGCATCTGGAAACTGGCTTTGCTGGCGGTTTCGCTGGTGCTGGTGGCTGGCTTTATCTGGATTTCCAACAATCTGGTGAAGGACCTCGCCAAGCAGGAACGCGACCGTATGGAAATATGGGCCGACGCCACCAAGGAACTCGCATCGATGAGCAACGAACCCGCCATCGACGCCGACGGCAATGTGATGATGCCTACCGACATCGACTTCCTCTTCAGCATCATCGAGCGCAACCACAGCATCCCGGTGCTGCTGGTTGACGACCACGGGCAGATTTTGCAATACCGCAATTTCACCCTGCCCGAGCCCATCGACAGCCTCAATCCGCTGGCGCTCTCCAAGGCCAACGAGGCCTATCTGCAGCAAAAACTCGCTAAACTGAAAAATTCATCCAACAAAATCGATATCACCATCGACGACCACACCACCCAGCATCTCTTCTACGAAGATAGCGACGTGCTGCGCCGACTGGCCTATTACCCCTACATTCAACTGGCCGTGCTGCTGCTCTTCCTCGCTATCGCCTATTTTGCCCTCATCAGCGTGAAGAAGGCTGAGCAAAACAAGGTGTGGGTGGGCTTGTCGAAGGAAACCGCCCACCAACTGGGCACGCCCATCTCGTCGCTGATGGCGTGGACGCAACTGCTCAGCGCAATGGGTGTGGACCAGAGTGTGGTGGCCGACATGGACAAGGACGTGAACCGCCTCTCGAAAATCGCCGACCGCTTCTCGAAAATAGGCTCTATGCCCGACAAGGAACTGGCCTTCATCAACGAGGCGGTGGAAACCTCGCTCGAATACATGAGCAAGCGCATCCCCAAGCGCGTGGCGCTCACGCTTCACCTCGCCGAAGAGGAAAACTGTGGCGTGATGCTCTGCCAGTCGCTCTTCGAGTGGGTGATGGAGAATCTCACAAAAAATGCCGTGGATGCCATGGGCGGCGAGGGCAGCATCGACATCACGGTGCACAGCCGCGGCCAGCAGCACGTCACCATCCTGGTGACCGACACGGGCAAGGGCATACCCCGCAAGAATTTCAAGACGGTGTTCAACCCCGGCTACACCACCAAGAAGCGCGGATGGGGCCTCGGCCTCACGCTGGTGAAGCGCATCATCGAGGAGTATCACGACGGCAAAATCTACGTGAAGGAGTCGGAAGTGGGGCGTGGCACCACCTTCTGCATCGAAATTCCGATGGTGAATGCGGGAAATAACTGAAAAATAACTGGACTTTAGACTAAAAACAACCACTATGAACGAAGACGGCTCAAAGCAAAACATCAACTCGATCACATTCCTCGGCATCGGCAACGCCATGTGCACGCGCTGCTACAACACCTGTTTCTTCCTCCGCAGCCCACAGGGCGGCATGCTGGTGGACGCCGGTGGCGGCAACGGCATCTTCCGCCAACTCCACAAGGCGCACATCGGTTTTGAGGAAATACGCCACATCTTCGTTACACACGTGCACACCGACCACATCCTGGGCGTGATATGGCTCATTCGCAAAATTTCGCCACTCATCCACAAGGGAAAGCACCCAGGGCTCATGATCTACTGCAATGCTGAGGTGAAGCACGCCATCGCCACCATATGCGAACTCCTCATTCCGCGCAAAATCAACCGCGCGCTGGGCGATACCATCATCCTGCGAGAAATCACCGACGGCGAACTTGTGCTCGTCGACGACATGGAGATGACCTGCTTCGACCTGGGCACCACCAAGACGTCGCAGTACGGCTTCAGCATGCTCATGCCCGACGGACAGACCGTGGTGTGCCTCGGCGACGAACCCTACTATCCACGCAACGAGAAATACGTGAGCGGATGCGACTGGCTCCTCTGCGAAGCATTCTGCCTCTATAAAGACCGCGAGCAGTTCCGCCCCTACGACAAGCACCACAGCACCGCCCTCGACGCCGGCCGACAAGCCGAAGAATTGGGCGTGAAGCACCTCGTGCTCTACCACACCGAAGACACCACACTCGCCACTCGCAAGGCAGCCTACACTGCCGAAGCATCCATCCACTTCACAGGCCAAGCCCTCTGCCCCGACGAACTCGAAACCGTGGTGCTGGAGTAAGAAAAAAGGGATGTGTCAAAACGCACGTATGCCGGGAAACGCGCCATAGGGATTCTCGGGGTGATTTGCGGTGTGATGCTGAAAATATTGGCCTTATGCTAAATATTTTTTACCTGTCGCACCCCCACAATTGGCATAGTTTTTGCAATGTCGTTGTATGTTGTTTTTTTGCCATGAAATAATACACCTTCAAATGCAGAAAAACACAACTATTAATCCATAAAAAATCGTCACGTAATTATGAAACCCACAAAGAACAAAAATTACTGCATGGGATGTCATCGCCCCAAAATGCTTTTTGAAACACAAAAAAAGGCCGATAATTTTATTAGGTACAATGCCGAGGAAATCATGGAAGAAACCGGCGTTGCACCAGTGCGTAGTTACTACTGCGTGTTTTGTGGTGGGTGGCATATTACGAGCAATCCATCGTTGGAGAGTGCTGAAAATCTGAATCGTCGCGACAGGAAAATCATAGGCCGTATTGAAAATGTTGCCCGCACTAAAGAAGAAGAAAAAAAGCACCGCGCCGAAATTTCTACACTGCTGTATCAGTTTCCTAAAGTGATGATATGTAAGGATTTTGATAAGGCAAAATCGATTCTGAACGAATGCTATAGGCACTTCAAAGCGATTGAGGCGTATAACCCATGTGCACCTCATACGCTTAGAATCAGGGGCGAACTGCAACAGGCACGCGAATACTTGGCTGAATGCGAAAAAGGCGGCAATTATTATTCTGAAGAGATAAAGAGGTATATGAAGAAATATGCCGCCGATGAAAAGGTGCAGAAAGTGGGCGCTACATTTCTTGAAGTGGTGAACAACAGGGATTTGCTGATTCAAAACGACAATAGGGAAGAGGTGATGGAGATTCGCGCTATGTGTATGGAAAAACTTGCAGAGTTGCCCAAGAGCGAATACAAGACATTACGGTCGCTCTTTCTGAAGGCTTTGGACTTGATTTTGCATGAGCGTAATGTGCGCAAAAAGAATTCACCTAAGTGTTATGAAATCGACCAGCGCGCAATTGAGCAGGCTAATGCCTACAGAAAATATCGCACCACACTGCTTGCCGCGATTGAAAATGTGGAGCGCATAGGCCAGTGTTTCGAATTGGGCGACATCACTACGTGCCGTCACTTGCTGAACGAAACCGACAAAATGCTTACCGACCTGGGCTTCGAGGACAACAACACCAATCTGGTGAAAGCCTCGCTCAACGAATGGGCAGAAAAGTTGGCCAATATGGCAGCATAACCATGCGCCGCATAAAGTTTTGAAAATCTAATAATATACATAGTAATAATAAAAGCGATGGCTGTGCCTGTTTGGGGCTGCCATCGCTTTTTATAATATAGTGTGTGGTGGATTATCCCACTTTCACGCCTGGTTTTACCACGCCTTGGGGGCCTATTACCACGAGGCGGCCGTCGGCGTCTTCGGCGCTGAGGATCATGCCTTGGCTCTCGATGCCCTTGAGTTTGCGTGGTGGGAAGTTGGCGATGAAACACACTTCCTTACCGATGAGTTCTTCGGGCTCGTAGAATTTGGCGATGCCGCTCACGATGGTGCGTCCGCCCATGCCGTCGTCGATGCGGAACTGGAGCAGTTTGTCGGCCTTCTTCACCTTCGCGCACTCGAGCACCTTGCCCACTCGAATGTCGAGTTTCACGAAGTCGTCGAAGGTGCATTCCTTGCCGATGGGTTCGGGCTTATAGTTGGCAATGATATTGTCTTGCTTGATTTTCTCGAGGCGTGCGAGTTGGCCTTCGATCACGCTGTCTTCAATCTTCTCGAAGAGGAGCACAGGCTTCTCGAGTGTGGTGCCTTCGGCGAGGATGTCGAGTTGTCCGAGTTTGTTCCATTCCACCTTGTCCATGCCCAGCATGCCGCGGAGTTTTTCGCCGGTGAAAGGCAGGAATGGTTCGAATGCGATAGCGAGGTTGGCGCAAATCTGGAGCGACACATTCATGATGGTCTTCACGCGTTCCATGTCGGTCTTGGCGAGTTTCCAAGGCTCGGTGTCGGCGAGGTATTTGTTACCGATGCGAGCGAGGTTCATCGCGTCTTTGAGTGCTTCGCGGAAGTGGAACTGCTCGATATCGTTGCTCAGCGTTTCCTTCACGTTCTTAAACTCGTCGATAGTGGCGCGGTCGTAGTCGGTGAGTTCGCCAGCGGCAGGAATCACACCGTCGAAGTATTTGTGAGTGAGCACCACAGCGCGGTTCACGAAGTTGCCGAAGATGGCCACCAGTTCGTTGTTGTTGCAAGCCTGGAAGTCGCGCCAAGTGAAGTCGTTGTCCTTGGTTTCGGGCGCGTTGGCGGTGAGCACGTAGCGCAGCACGTCTTGCTTGCCGGGGAATTCGTCGAGGTATTCATTGAGCCAGATAGCCCAGTTGCGGCTGGTAGAAATCTTGTCGCCCTCGAGGTTGAGGAATTCGTTGGATGGCACATTGTCGGGGAGGATGTAGTCGCCGTGAGCCTTCAGCATCGATGGGAACACGATGCAGTGAAACACGATGTTGTCCTTGCCGATGAAGTGGATGAGGCGAGTGCTTTCGTCTTGCCACCAGGTTTCCCACTTGCCGTATTCGGGGTGAGCGTCGCAAAGTTCCTTTGTGTTGCTGATGTAGCCGATGGGGGCGTCGAACCACACGTAGAGCACCTTGCCCTCGCCGCCTTCAGCGGGCACGGGGATACCCCAACTCAAGTCGCGGGTCACGGCGCGTGGGCGCAAGTCGGCGTCGAGCCACGATTTGCACTGGCCGTACACATTGGGGCGCCATTCCTTGTGGTCGTTCAGGATCCACTGTTCGAGCCACTGCTGATAGTCGTTCAGCGGCAGATACCAGTGCTTGGTGGCGCGCTTCACCAGCGGATTGCCGTTGATGGCGTTCACGGGGTTGATGAGTTCGTCGGGCGAAAGAGTAGAGCCGCACTTTTCACACTGGTCGCCATAGGCTTCGGCGTGGCAGTGGGGGCATTCACCCTTAATGTTGCGGTCGGTGAGGAACTCGTTGGAAGCCTCGTCGTAGAATTGTTCGCTCTCCTGCTGGATGAACTTGCCATTTTCGTTGAGGTGCTTGAAGAAGTCGCTGGCAAACTTGTGGTGAGTTTCGCTAGTGGTGCGAGAATACACATCGAAACTGATGCCGAAGCGCTCAAAACTACTCTTGATGAGATTGTGGTAGCGGTCCACCACATCCTGCACGGTGCAGCCCTCCTTGCGGGCGCGAATGGTGACGGGCACGCCATGCTCGTCGCTACCGCCCACGAAGAGCACTTCTTCGCCCAGCAGACGCTTGTAGCGCACATAGATGTCGGCAGGCACATACACGCCAGCGAGGTGTCCGATGTGCACGGGACCGTTGGCATAAGGCAGCGCAGCAGTCACCAGCGTGCGTTTAAAATCTTTTTTCTCCATATGTTTTAGTTTGTTTTATGATTAGGCAATATTCAAGGCGCGCAACGTAAAGTGCACACCAACTGCAAAGTTACGAAAAAATCAAAGATTAATAACAAAAACCGAAACCGAAAACAGCATGACACCCCGAGCGGGCATATCCCCGATGAGGCTGATGGGTTTTTATTCTTCTGAAAGGAGCCATTTCCATGCCGGTACAACGGAAATAGTCAACGAGTCCTCTGTGATTGTGCATTCGGTGTCGTAGGTTACGATAACAGCCTTGTCGAGGTGGTGCAGTTTGTGTAATGCCACTAGCGCCTTCACTTCTCGCTGAAGTGTGGTGGGGTCGCTTATGCTGTATGAAGCCTGTACGGCCATGTTTTTTTCAGGAACGAAGAAGTCGACTTCAATATTTTTGTTGTAGTAGAATAGTCGTGGTTCTTCGTCGGAAGCGTATTGCTTGTAAAGGTGTAGGGCACAGATGTTTTCAAGCAGCGAGGTGTCTTGGTCGGTTAGGAAGATGTTTAACAGGCCGTTGTCGATAAAGTAGTGTTTCTTTGTGGTTTCTTTTTCGGCAAATTTCGACGCGTAGTTGCTCAACGTAAACAACAGGCACGCTTCGCACACAAATCTCACATACTCTATTATCGATGCCGTGTTGGTGGGAATGCCAGTGCTTTTCACCATGTTTGACAAGCGGTTGTAGGCGGTGGGTTGCTTCACGTTTTCAGCCAGTCGCTTGATTGCCAATC
>JAUNCU010000008.1:14709-18114 GCA_030526455.1 Bacteroidales bacterium
CTTGTTCGTTTTTGATGCCATTGCGCTGTATCACATCGCCCAAAATGATTTTTTCGTAAAGTCCGTTGAGCCAATGGCGCTTGTTGCGATACATTAGCAGTTCGGGAAAGCCACCCCAGTGAAAATAATCATCAAACAGTCTTTGTACCTGATTCTTTTGCGTGCCATATTGCCAGTTTTTTTCAAGCACCACACCTTTTGCTTCCAAATATTCATTAAATGAATAGGGAAACACCTTCTCGTCGAAGAATCTTGCACCAAGCGTGGTGGCGATGTCGCGGCTAAGCATCTTGGCATTGCTGCCGGTGATGAAAATCTTGTATTTTCGGTCGGCCATTCTGCGAGCGAAATGCTCCCATCCCGCAATGTTTTGTATTTCGTCAAACAAGAGGATGGGTTTGTTGTCGTACATAGTGCTATAGGCTTGCAATATGAGATCGAAGTCGTCGGCGGTCATCCCTAAAAGGCGTTCGTCGTCGAAGTTGATATACACCAATTCTTTAATATTGTGGCCTTGGTCTAAAAGCATTTTTGCGCGTAAGTAAAGCAGATAAGATTTTCCTGCTTGCCTCACGCCCACCAGCACATAGCGTCCATTTTCTTCAAACTCAAAAGGACGCTTGTATAATTCCACTTTTTCAATTTCTTCTTGGCCTTCAATTATTAACGACCTGAACACATCTTTACTGATCATAATACTGACGTTTGCTTTTTATACGTTGGTTCCGATTCCGCTGTTACAGCAATTCAATGCCCCAAAGTTATATATTTTTTTATTCACAGTAAATAAAAACGGCATAATTTTTTATTGCCAGTAAATAAAAATGATGTGATTTATTTATTGGCAGTAAATAAATTTGGTTTTTTCCTGTTTAGGGCTGGGTGATTTTTGCTATGTATTTGGGGACTGATGCTGTGGTGTTTGGGCCTATTACTTTGGTGGCGGCGGCTTTTACTTCGGGGAAGGCGTTTTCTACCGCAATGCTTTGGGTGGCCACTTGCATCATGGGAATGTCGTTGCGGTTGTCGCCAAACACCACCACTTCTTCAGCGCCCATCTGCGCCTGCATGCGCTTTACGGCTTCGGCTTTGCTCACGCCAGGAGCGTAGATTTCGAGCAGACCCGAGGCGGGGTCGAAGATGTCGTGATAGAACACTGCCGAGCAGGGGATGGTGGCGGTCACTTCTTCGTAGATGGGGCGCAGGCGCTCGTAGTCTTGCATAGAGAAGATGAGCATGGCGTCGCCGGGGCTGTGCTTGTAGTTGGCGTCGCCGAGGAAGAATTTCTTCAGTTCGAGTCCTTGTCGCTCTTCCACGAATTTCTGCTCCTGGGGCGAGAGTGTGCCGTAGTGGTGGGTGTGGATGAGGTGGCCGTGGCGGCGGTAGATGAGTGGATGGAAGCCGTGGCGCTCATAGACGGCACACACGGCGAGCACGGTGTCGTGGTCGATCACGTTCACGTGGCTGTACTCGCCTCGCTGGCTGTCCCAAGTGGCGGCGCCGTTGAGCACGATAAAGGGGAGAGTGGTGTGCAGACTGCTGAGCATGGGCACCACGGTGGCAGGTGTGCGCGCCGTGGCCACGGTGAACAGCAGCCCATCGTCGAGCAATGGGTTGAGAATGTCGACGGTCTCCTGGCTGATGCGCGAATCGGCATCAAGCAGTGTGCCATCAAGATCGGAGATGAAGAGGGTGGTATCTTTCATAATAGCATATTATAATAATCCAACCATATACACAGGCACCATGAGCGTTTCGTGGTCTTTGCGTAAATCTTTGGTATAAATCAAGTAACGGTTACTTACTCGCTTTGAGTATTTTGTACAAAATACGTCAAGCGACTTGTGGGTTGCATACCCCGACGACTTCACTTCAACAGGGAAGAGTTTGAAGCCGCGTGAAAGCAAGAAGTCTACCTCGTATACATGATTTCCTGGTGCAGCCCATGTGTAATAGAAAAGTTTGTTGCCCGAAGCGGCCAGCATTTGTGCCACCACATTCTCGTAGACATACCCCATGTTGCTTTCGAGGGTGTCGTTCAGCAGTTTTTTATAGATGATATTTTCTGTGAATTTCTTGTCCCAAAACGCCAATGTCACAAAAAGCCCGGTATCACATAGATACATTTTCCAGGCCGCCTTGTTGGAACCCAGTTCTAAACCCACGTTAGGGTCGTCGGCATGGAAGGCGACATTCACGGTGTGGCTATCTTCCATCATGCTCACCACATTGGAAATAGTTTGTGATTTGGCGCTTTCTCCTATGGCGCTTAATTGAAAACGGGAACTGTTTTTGTGTAATTCAGAAGGAATGGCCTTGAATATGGCTGCAGCCTTTCCTGTCTTGTCGATTTTCTGGAAGTCTTGCTCGTAGAGTCGGATGATAGTTCTTTTTACGCGGTCGACTTTGGCGAAATCTTTTGTTTCTACATATTTGCTTACGGCTTGAGGCATTCCGCCAACCAGCATGTAGGTGCGGAAATCGCGCATCACCTTCCTGTTTATCGCGTCGGAAAGAGGCTTTTTCTGCGATAATGCTTCGCGCAGAAATGGAAACGTTTCGGTGTCGTCGTTGGCCCAGCAAAACTCCTCGAAGTCGAGAGGGTGCATCCTAATAGCCTCTTCTTCGCTTGGGATAACGATGTTTTCCACATTTTTGCGGATGCTGATAAGCGATCCTGTTTCGATATAGTCGTATCGCCCATCGGCAACGAGGTATTTGATGGCTTGTCGTGCTTGTGGGCACATCTGCACTTCGTCGAAAACGATAACCGACTCGCGTTTGTGCAAGGTCTTTCCGGTGAAAATTTTCAAGTGAGAGAAGAATGTGTCAATATCACTGAGGTTGCCAAACAGCGACTTGATTTCGTCGGAGGTGTTGGCAAAGTCGATAATAAGGTGACTTTTGTATTCTTTTTGAGCAAAAACCTTCACAATGGTTGATTTTCCCACACGGCGCGGTCCCTCTATCAGCAGAGCCGTTTGGCCCTCCGATTCTCGCTTCCATTCAAGCATTTCTTCGTAAATTTTCCTCTTAAAAATCATGCTTTTGAAATGTGATTTTTTGATTTTTTACAAAGTTATTAAAAATCAATTAGATATGAAAGAAAAAATGCAAAAAAATCCGATTCCCGCTTTATTCAAAATGGCAAAAATGCCGTTTTCCGCATAATTCAAAACCGTGAAAATGCCGATTTCCGCTTAATTCAAAATGGCAAAAACGCCGTTTTCTGCTTAATTCGTGGAGGAGGCTGTGGGAAAACTTGGGTTGCTACCATAACCGACCCTCTCCGAGGCTCATTCCTTTGTGGCTACCTGTCTCCAAGCCGCGCTCGCTCGTTGCTGCGCAACGCTCTCGCTTGCATGGAGTTAACCATAATAAGCCGTCTTCGGCGGCGGCAGGTGG
>JAUNCU010000008.1:18147-22475 GCA_030526455.1 Bacteroidales bacterium
ACCGTCCCTTTGATGGCGTTTGGTGGTTTTTTGAGCGGGTCTTTTTTTTGTTGTAGTTTGTTGATATCCAATATGATACGTTTTGAGCCAGCGGTGGGTTATTCGTCGAAGAGGGTGAGTTGCTTGTGCTCGAGGTTGAAGGAGCGGCGGTGGTAGGGGGTGATGCCGTGCTGCTCGATGGCGGCGTAGTGGGCTTTTGTGGGGTAGCCCATGTTGTGGTCCCAGCCGTACTGGGGATACTCCTCGGCGATGCGGCGCATGTACTCGTCGCGGTGTGTCTTGGCGAGGATTGATGCTGCGGCTATGCTCATCATCTTGCCGTCGCCCTTCACGATGGTTTGGTAGGGCGTGTCGCCGTAGGGCTTGAATTTGTTGCCGTCCACGAGGATGAACTCGGGTCGCACCGTCAACTGGTTGAGGGCGCGGTGCATGGCCAGGATGGAGGCGTTGAGGATGTTGATGCGGTCAATCTCCTCGGGCCACACGTGTGCCACCGCCCACGCCAGCGCCTGCTCCTCGATGACGGGGCGCAGCAGGTTGCGCTTGCGCTCGGTGAGTTGCTTGCTGTCGTTGATGATATCGTTGTGAAAATCGGGCGGAAGAATCACCGCCGCTGCCGTGACGGGTCCCACGAGCGGACCGCGCCCTGCTTCGTCGCATCCGGCCTCAATTCGGCCCTCTAAAAGAAAACGCTGTAGTTCCATAAATTCAAAATTACAATAAAAATCTATTATACTCGGCCTCGCGGAGCGGTTTTTTTCTATTCGGCGCGAAAATAGCGCCCTTATATGCCCCCTAACAGGCAATAAAGAGGCTTTAACAATAGAATTTATCTATTAATGAGATTTATTTTGATAAATACTTTGTGTTATAAATTTTTTTGTATAAGTTTGCAACACATAAACCTCGTGTCATGATCTTGTTTTCTATAAATCTAAATATCGCCCTTCACCGACCCAAAAGTCGGGAAATGGGTTTTGATGATAGACTTATAGATGTTACAGGATTTTTACAAAAAATATTTTATATTGCTGCGTTTTTGGTATAAGTTTGCAAATCATAGCCCATGTGGCGCAAGTGAAATTATAAAAAAACGCAATGTCACAACAAATTAAACAATTAATATTAACAACTTAAACTTTCATCCGATGAAAAAATCAATCTTATTGTTAACCACAGCGATGCTTTCGCTTCCCGCATTTGCCCAAGAGGCACAGGAAGAAGTTGCTGAATTTAACCAGTATGGCCAAAAGGTGGAATCGATGCCAGCAGAGGCCAAGTTCCAAGACGGTATTCTCGTGTTCCAAAACAAGAAGCACGACTTCAAATTCTGGTTCGACGTGCGTGTGCAAGGTGATGCAGCCTTCTACTTTGGCGGTCCCGACTTCACTGCAAAGAAAATCGACGGCCAGGTGAACCCCAACCACATCGGTAACGGCGCTTCATTCCGCCGCACCCGCTTCGCCGTGAAGGCTCAATTGGGCAAGAACTGGTATGGTGAATTCGACACCGACTGGTCGAGCGGCGCTCTCGAAATCAAGGACGCAATCCTGGGCTTCACCGGTGTTGAAGGCCTTGAAATCAAGATGGGTAACTTTAAGGAAAACTTCTCAATCAACCGTAATACCACTTCTCGCTACCTCATGTTCATGGAGCGCCCAATGGTGACTGCTCTGGCTCCTTCTCGCCACCTCGGTATCGCCGCCACTTATTCTAAGAAGTGGTTCTGGGGATCATTCGGTGTGTTTGGTCCTGAACTGAAGGGTTCTGAAGAACAGACTGCAATGGAAGACAACAACAAGGACTTCGGTCACAGCGAAGGTCTGTCTTACACTGGTAAACTCGCCTTCCGCCCATTCTACGGCAGCAAGGACGCAGCGCTGCAAGTGGCTGGTGCAGTTTCTTACCGCGAACCAAAGACCACCTCTACCGACGGCTACGGCGTGGCTCGCTACAGCACTCGCAACTCTACCAACATCAACCGCAAGAAATACCTCGACACCGACGTGATTAAAGGTCTCGACCACGAACTTGCATGGACCGCTGAAATCGCTGGTCACTACGGAGGCTTCCGCTATGAAGCAGCCTACATCGCTCGTGGTGCATTCCTCGACCGTTCAATCAACGACAAGGGCACACAATGGATGAAGGGCTGGTACGCCCAGGCATCTTACCTGCTCTTCGGCGGTAAGCAAAACTTCGACCTCGACGGCGCTAAGCCTACCCGTATCGATCCAGGCAAGAAGTGGGGCGACATCGAACTCGCACTCTGCTACCAGACCTGTGACTTCAACAGCGCCGACTACTACGGTGGTGCTTCCAACATCTTCGGCGTGGGCTTGAACTTCTACCCAACTCGCAACGTGAAATTCGTGATCAACTATCAATATGTGAACAACGACCGCTACGCTAACGGCAAGGGCAAACTCTTCGTGGGCCACGACGCTGCTGGCAACCCAACCAAGGACTTCACCAAGGTGGTGGAAGAAGAAGGCAAGGGTGGCGTGGACTACTCAATGCTCGCATTCCGCTTCCAAGTGGCATTCTAATCACATCATCATCAATCTTTTCAAAACAAAATCCAAATCACTTAACGAATCAATCACATTATGAAAAAGATATTATCAATAGCATTGGCACTGTGTGCTATCATGCTCACATCATGCGTGAAGGATGAAGTGTATCCTTATGCATCAGTTTCGGGCCTCGCCAACACCGACGCCTTCTCACAAGCCGACGACGTGACCGTGACCGCAAAGGTTTCGGCACTGGTGGGCATCGCCGACGTGCAACTGCGCTACACCATCAACGGCAAAGACGCCAAGACCGTGACAATGGTTCCCGCCAATGGCGGCTACGCAGGCGTGATCCCCGGCCAGCCTAAGGGCACTAAGGTGGAATATTGCGTGATCGCTACCACCGAAGCCGGCAAGACCACTACTTCGGCTACCAACAGTTATGAAGTGGGCAAGGTGCCCGTGAACTACACCGGCCTCGTGCTCAACGAACTCAACGGTAACGACAAATTCATCGAACTCTACAACGGTGGCGATCACGCCATCTACATCGGCGAAGTGAAGATGTTTAAAGACAGCAACTTCGACGCTGCCACTTGGACCGGTACCGAAAAGAACCTCCAGCCAGGTGAATACATCGTGCTCACCAGCGAAGACGTGGCTCCTGCCGAAATGGAACCATCGCTCGTGTTCCACAGCGGTCTGTCGGCAAAGAAGTCGGTACGCATCACCATCCAAGGCCCCGACGGCAAAGTGATTGACGACTTCAACCTCAACAACGATGCTGGCACCAAGTATGCAGGCTCATTCGGCCGCAACGCCGACGGCAAGTGGTACCACCAGACCACCAAGACCCCAGGCGCCAAGAACGTGGACGGCACCGAGGCTCTCACAATGAAGTAATAGAAAAATTTAATAAAGTAATTAGACGTTAATTGTGTATCTTTGTAGGGACGTGGTCGGCACCGTGTCCGAGCATAGACTATGTGCCAGCGTCCCTGCATTTTTTAATCGAAATTCATTACTACACTACATAAAAAATTATTCTACATCATTATGGCAAAAGAAGAAATGAAAATTGGTGAAATTTCAAAGCCACGCTTTGAATTCCGTAGTTTTGGTCAATGCTTCTGCGAAGCACACAAGCGTATGGCACGCCTCTCGGTGCCTGTGCCCGAAAAAGTGTGGGAACGCGAAAGCGATGAAATCTACATCATCTCAAGCACCAACGACATCAACAACACCAAGATTCGCAACGGCAAGATGGACATCAAGACCTACGTGCAGACCGTCGACGGCCTCGAGCAATGGAATCCGCTGATGAAGGGCGAATTCCCCATCAGCCGCGAAGTGCTCGAAAAGGAAGTGTTCCCAGCATTCATGGTGGATATGCCAGCCCTCGACAAGGACGAATATACCTACGACGAATTCATCGCCATGGTGAAGGCTAACCCCAATCTGGCAGCAGTGCGCGTGCACAAGCAGCGCTTCGGCTACATGGTGAACGACACCATTTGCGAAGTGGGCAACGTGCTCATCAACGGCGCCAAGGTGGTGACCATCAACTCTGAATCGACAGAGATTGAAGACATCAAGAAGACCATCGCCGACCTCGGCCTCGAAGGCGTAGAAAACATCAACTACCTGCAGGCCATCAAGCGCGTGATAGGCATGAGCGACAAAGCGCTCGCTAATGAATAAGAGATTAGACTTTAGACATTAGTAATTAGAAATTAGATAGATATGAGAATTCTAGACATCTAGATTTCTAGATACCTAGACCACTAGAAATCTAGAAGCCTAGAAAACTCA
>JAUNCU010000008.1:22502-30948 GCA_030526455.1 Bacteroidales bacterium
TAGCAACTTAGAAACTCAAAAAAAACAATGGCACAAGAAATAGAAAAAAAATTCCTCGTTAAGGGTGATTTTAAGGCTGCGGCTTTTAAGGAAACTCGTATCACTCAAGGTTATCTTTGCTCTGTACCCGAGCGCACCGTGCGCGTGCGTGTGAAAGGCGACAAGGGCTTTATCACAGTGAAGGGCATTGGCAATGCCAGCGGTGCTTCTCGCTTCGAATGGGAAAAGGAAATTCCTGTGGATGAAGTGCGCTCGCTGCTCGAACTCGCCGAACCCGGCGTGATCGACAAGACTCGCTACCTGGTGAAGGCTGCCGACGGCGTGCACACCTGGGAAGTGGACGAATTCTATGGCGACAACGACGGCCTCACCGTGGCTGAAATCGAACTCGCCGACGAAAACGAAGCATTCGACAAGCCCGAATGGCTGGGAGAAGAAGTGACTGGCGACCCCAAATACTTCAACTCTATGCTCATGAAGAATCCTTACAAGAACTGGAAATAAGCAATTGATTCAATTTTTTGATAAACCCTAACAATACACCCCTCACCATGGCAGAAGAACTCAACAAGACCACAACAGCGGAATTTGATCCACTCGACATGAACAACTATCGCGTGGAGAAACTCCCCAAGATGGAGAAATCGCGCATTCAAAAATGGCTGGCTATCCTTGGCGGGCCGCTTGCCGTGGTGGCGTTTGTGCTCATCTACTGGGTGTGCAACTTTGGGTTTATCGATAATCTCGACACCTCTTCCATTACGGAAGAAACGGCAAAATCGGCCTTCAAAAGACTCACCGAACTGGGTCCGGAAGGTTTTTTGAGGGCCAATTATGCCATGCTCGCCATCTTTGTGGCGGGCCTTATCCTCTGGATAACCGAGGCGCTGCCCAATTATCTCACCTCCCTGATCGTGATATTGCTCATCGTGGTGTTTGGCGTGACCACCGACAAGGTGGCGCTCAACCAACTGGGCCATCCCGTGATGTGGCTCAACATCCTCTCCTTCGTGCTGGCGAGTATGCTGGTGAAGACGCAGTTTGCCAAGCGACTGGCCCTGATGTTTGTGATAAAATTCGGCAAATCGGCCAAGGGCGTGATGTGGAGTTTCTTGATCATCAACATCATCCTCTCCATGTTTATCAGCGCCACCACAGTGAAGGCCAGCATCATGCTGCCCATCTTCATGGTGGTGTGTGCCATCTATGGCGCGTCGAATGGTAAGCGCAACAACTTTGGGCGCAACCTCGTGATTCAGAACCTATTCCAAGTGAACCTCGGCGCCAGCAGTTTCTACACTGGCTCGGGCGCTAACTTGCTCGCCATTTCGCTCATATGCGGCGCATCGGGCGCCTATGCCGACCAGAGTTTCGGCTACTTCGACTGGCTGCAAGCCATCACACCAGTGAGCCTGCTCATCCTCGTGATAGGCGTGCTGCTGAGCATGTATGTGTTCTTCCCCATGAAAAAGGAAGAGCGCCAGCCACAGATCCCAGGCGGCCTCGAGCGCCTCAAAGACGAACTCGCCGCCATGGGCAAGATGACCTTTGAAGAGTGGAAATCGGTGGGCATCTTCATGATGGTGCTCCTGCTGTGGATCACCAAGCCCCTGCACGGCATCGACGAAACCATGGTGGCCCTCATCGGCGCCATCCTCGCCCTGCTGCCCGGCATAGGCGTGGTGAACTGGAACCACGTCGACATTCCCTGGCACCTGATGATATTCTCAGCCGGTGCCTACACCCTCGGCAGCGGTCTCAACGCCACCGACCTGCCCAACACCATGGTGAACGCGGCCTTCAATGCCCTGGGCATAGGTCAAGGCGGCGACACCTCATTCCTGATGCTCTACATCGTGTTCACCGGCGTGATGATGTTCTCGGCGCTGCTCTTCCAGTCGAAGAACATGCGCGTGATGGTGTTCATTCCCATCGCCCTGGGTGTGGAGCGCAAACTCGGGCTCCAGCCCATGTCGCTCACGCTGCCCATGGCCATGCTCATCGAGCACGTGTATGTGCTGCCATTCAACAGCAAGCCCGCAGCGCTGCTCATCAACACCAACCAATACAGCACCGCCGATGCCTTCAAATATGGCATCAGCATGATGCTCATCTCGTGGGTGCTCGTGATACTGTGGGGCGGCACAGGCCTCGCATGGCTCGGCATCACCCCCGGCTTCTAAATCTACAGAATTAACCAACGCACAATGATCGATGTCAACACGAAAATACACGACCGCTTCTCCATCGAATTCAAGACCAGTTTCGTGGCGCGGCGCAAGGTGAAGGAAAATGATTTCTCCGCCTACATGTGGTTTTTCGTGCCTTACAGCCTCGACATCAATCAGGAAACCTATCCCAAATCGCGCTTCTACCAGGACATCAAGTCCTACGTGCGCGTAAAGACACCGCAATTCCTGCTGCAAGACATCGTGGGCGGCAGTGGCGTGCCCTTCGACCGGCTCAAGACTGCATTTCAGAACCTCGCTTCCACGCCCACCCGCACCGCCACCAAGGAATATGAATACCAGGTGAAGATGTTTGCCGCCATCACCCACAGCGCGGCCCGCGACGCCTGCCACAACCTCATGTCGAACCGCATCTTGGCCGACGATGTGGCACCGCTCACCACGCAATATCTGCAGGCCTACACCGAGGTGCTGCAAAGTTACCGCTCGCTACGCACCATCGTGTGCCAGCCCACCTTCACCGACGACACCCGCAGTTACTTCCGCTATGGCGACGAGTTTATGAGCAATATGTATAAACTCTACACCACCCGCCTGCTCGACCACCTGCTGCGCACGGAGCACAGCGAGTCGCTGCTCGCCGCGCCCGTGGAGGCGCTGCGCAAGCACCTCAGGGAAGAGAACAAGTATCGCACCAAGATGGGCTATGTGAATCTGAAAGAAAACGCGCCCGAGAGCAATCGCCACATGGTGTTTCGCAGCGGCGTGCTCAAGAAATATGTAGACAGCGACCTCTATCTCAACGTGCCCAAGCGCAAAGACGGCAAACTGGTGGAGCAACTCTACCTCGGCATAGCCGCCGGGCTGGCGATGATGTTTGCCACGGTGGTGAGTTTCTTCTTCCAGCAGAAATATGGCAACTTCACGCTGCCCTTCTTCATCGTGCTGGTGATCAGTTACATGATCAAAGACCGCATCAAAGAACTCTCGCGCTACTACTTCGCCCACCGCATAGGCAGCCGCTTCTTCGACAACAAGGCCGAAATCCTGCTCAAAGACGAGAAGATAGGCACCATAAAGGAAGGCATGGACTTCATAGGCATGAACAAGGTGCCCGACGACGTGAAGCGCGTGCGCTACAGCAAGCGACTGATGGAGGTGGAAAACCGCGTCACCGACGAGAAGGTGATGCTCTACCGCATGGCGCTGCACATCGACCGCGAGCGCCTCAACGCCCTCACGCCCTACGAAACCACGGGCATCAACGACATCATACGCCTCAATGTGAACAGTTTCCTGCAGAAGATGGACAACCCCGTGGTTGACATGCTCAACATGAACGACGACGGCACCGTAAGCACCATCCCATGCAGCAAAATCTATTACCTGAACATAGTGATGCAACTGCGCTACGAAGACGAACTCACCCTGCGCCGCTTCCGCGTAGCCCTCAACCGCGACGGAATCCAGTTTATCCAGGAAGTGGAATAGGCTAAGGGGAGAGGCCCACAAAATCAAATATTATAGAACATCAAACATGCCATCAAAGGGACGGTTCTTTTGATGGCAAAATTATTTATTATCGCATTGAATTAGAATTAGTTATTAATTTTTAGAGTTGGCAAAATTTTACAAAATATGCCATCAAAAGAACCGTCCCTTTGATGGCATAATTAGTTATTAATTTTTAGAGTTGGCAAAATTTTACAAAATATGCCATCAAAAGAACCGTCCCTTTGATGGCACTTGGGTGGAATTTTTTTGTTTTTGGGGATGTTTATTTTTTGGATAGGATGATGTTGGTGAGGGCTGTTACGTCGCTCACGTTGATGGCGCCGTCGGCGTTGATGTCGCAGGCGTCGGGGGCGTGGGAGGCTAGGTTGAGGATGGTGTTGATGAGTGCTGTTACGTCGCTCACGTTGATGGTGCCGTCGGCGTTCACGTCGCCTCGTTCGCGCTCCTTATACCATTTGTATTCTCCTTTCCACGCGAGCGTGGTGCCTTCGGGCACGCTCTTGCCCTTGATGAGCACGTGGTAGCACTTGGTGCTGGAATAGATGAAGATGTCGTGGTCGGCGTCGATCATGTTGTGTGTGCCTAGGCCGTAGGAGGTGTCGAGCGACGTCATTTGGCAAATGCCGTCGTTGCCCCGCTCCACGTAGGCTTCCATGGCGGGATAATCGGCTTTCTTGAATGTCTTCACCTCGGCCACGGGTGTGAATTCGGGGTAGGCGCCGCCTATGGTGCTGATTTCTTTTTCAAGGCGGAACATGGATTGCATGCCGTAGTAATTGGTCACCCAAGTGGCTTTGTGGTAGGTGTGCTGTAGGTGCACGCGTATGGCGCTATTTGCTTCCATGGTGTATTCCACTTGCTCTGTGATGAGGCGGTTGGCCACATCTTTGTAGTCGAAAATAGTGTTGAAAGCCACCACTTTCAGCGATTTGCAAATGCGCATTTCGCCATCGGCGAGAGGTTCTGCATCAGCGAAATATTTGACGGAATCGGTTTGGGCGGTATGTGTTGTCTCATCGCTCCAAGCGTGGTTGCCGCCTATCCATCCGCCGTTGGCAAGGATGGGGCCGATGTTGTCGCTGGTGGTGGTGTTGAGGGCGAGGTCGATGCGCCCAAACGAGTTCTCGCTCACCGCCGGCTGGGCGTTGGTGGCGAGATACACGTTTTGGAACGTCATCAATTCATTGAACATGCATTTTTGAAACACCATCACAATATCGTATTGTGCATTGAATTTCTGGGCCGCGTAGACCACGTCGGCGCTCCGCTTCACCAGAAGCGAAGGCGCGGTCGCTGCCGAGGCGCATAGCGCCAGCAGCGCACAGATGATAAAGGATAGATGTTTCATAGCAAAAATGCGGTTGTTATTAAAGATTTCCAGGATGCGCTTGAGCACCACCTGGCATGAAATTTCGCGGTTAGCGGCTTCAGGAATCACCAGCGAGCGAGGTCCTTCAATCACGTCGTCGCTCACGATCATGTTGCGGCGCACGGGCAGGCAGTGCATGAAGCGGCCATTATTGGTGAGCGCCATTTTCTCGGCGGTGATGGTCCAGTTCATGTCCTTGCTCAGGATTTGGCCGTAGTTAGGGTCGCGGAAGCAACTCCAGTTTTTGGCATATACGAAGTCGGCTCCACGCAGTGCCTCGTCCTGGTCGTGGGTGATGGTGGCGCCGCGGGTGAATTGCTCGTCGAGTTCGTAGCCCTCGGGGCAAGCAATCACGAAGTCGTAGTCGGTGGCGGTCATCCATTCGGCGAAAGAGTTAGGCACAGCCTGTGGCAGCGCTTTGGGGTGAGGCGCCCATGTGAGCACCACCTTGGGGCGTTCCACTTCCTTGTGCTCCTCGATGGTGATGAGGTCGGCAAAAGCCTGGAGTGGGTGCACGGTGGCAGTTTCCATTGCGAAAACGGGGCGGCCCGAGTATTTCACGAATTGGTTGAAAATCTTTTCCTCGTAGTCGTCTTGCTTATTTTCGAAGCGGGCGAAGGAGCGTACGCCAATCACGTCGCAGTAACTGCCCATCACGGGGATAGCCTCGAGCAGGTGCTCGCTCTTGTCGCCGTCCATGATCACGCCGCGCTCGGTTTCGAGTTTCCACGCGCCCTGGTTCACGTCGAGCACAATCACGTTCATGCCCAGATTCATCGCAGCCTTCTGCGTGCTCAATCGGGTGCGCAGGCTCGAGTTGAAGAACACCATGAGGAGGGTTTTGTTTTCGCCCAGGGCTTTGTGTGCAAAACGGTTTTGCTTCACTTCAAGGGCTTCTTTCACTGCGGCTTTCAGGTCGCCAATATCGCTTACGTGCTGAAATACTTTCATAATTATATGTAGAGTTATTTAGTTATTATTCACACTGGTGGGTATACATTCACCCAATTTACTCCGAAAGTTACGAATTTTCTGTGAAACAATCGCTTTTTGCTACAAAAAAAACAATATTTTGCTCAGGCCCTTTTGGTATTGACGGCGGTGGAGGGGGTGTAGTAACTTTGGCGTCAAAAAAATACACACACATAAGATTATGGAAAATACATCACAATTTTTGCACCTTTCTGAGCGCGAGATGCTCGACCTGTGGAAAACCATGATGCACCTGCAGCCCGTGCGCCGCGAGTGCACCATCGAACGCGAAGACGGCGTGGACGTGGATGCGCTGCTGCTCATTCGCATTAGGCAGTGGTATGCCGCGCTGCTGCAAAGCGCGCCTGAGGGCGTGGTGCCCGTGGAGGATGTGAAAGATCGCGTGAGACTAGAGGTGGCGAGCAATGGCGTGGTGACGGCCGTGATACCGCCTGAATGTGTACGGCCAGTGGAGTGGAAACTCACGGCATGGGAAAAGAGCGTGACGCTCTTTTTGGAGCCCGGCGTGCCCGAAGAAGCCTATCTGCACAACGAGTGGACGCGCCCGTGCACCTGCAATCCAGCCGCCGTGGACTACGGCAACCGCCTGCTGCTCTTCTCCCAGCCCGCGGGTGAGCAGCCATCGCTGGCGACGGCACGCTGCGTAGTGCGCCCCGCCGACGGCACCTACGTGTTTCACGCCTCAGCGCTGTCCAGCGCAGGCGAAAAGTGGCTGAGGGAATGAAGTTGCTGAGTTGCTGAGTGGCTGAGTTGCTAAGATACCATAAATAATGCCTAGGCATCTAGCGATCTAGATATCTAGGCATTATTGTTTTATATCAGCCGCTAGGGGCTTTAGGGCGTGGGGGCTCCCCATTGCTGCTGGAGCCAGGCTACCTTGGCTTTGAGGCTGGGGATGTAGAACTGGTCTTTGCGGGCCACCACACTGCCGCTGCGGCCGCTGGGCCAACGGGCGAAGTCGGCGGCAGCGGCTTCTTTGATGCTCAGGGCGAAGGCATCGGCATAGTCGAGGATGCCCTGGTATTCATTCTCGTAGAATTGCTTCCACAGTTCCCTCACCTTTTGCTGGAAGCGGGTGTACTGGGCGATTTTGCCTATCCAGTGACTATTGGCGTAGTGGGGGAGATGCTCGTAGATGAAACTGTGGAAACAACTGTCGCTGCCCGCTTCCCAGGCGCAGAAACTGCTGCCGAAGTCCCACACGGGGCCGAAGGTGAGTTTCGTGTCGGCGCCACGGTCCTTACTCATGTAGCACGAGCCCGAGAATGCCTCCTTATTGTCCACAATCTCATTCACGATATAGAACTTGGCGAGCGACTCCATATCGATGTAGCGCTCCCAGGTGGTGTCGTTGGGCGCGCCGTCGTAGATTTCAAAATCGGTGCGCTTGAGGTATCGCTTGATGTAATTCAGTTGCGCCGGGCTCAGTTCCTCGGGCGCCTTGCAGGTGAAATAGAGATTCTGCTTCTGGCGGTCGTCGTTTTCGTGGATGAGAATCGACTCCTCTTCGGGATAGTTCTCAATCTCGATGAGCCACCCGCCCGTAATCTTCTCGGCATCGGTTTCGCCATCATCCTGCTTGGCGATGTTCACGCGGTTTTTGTCCACATTGATCTGCTCGGTGAGGAAGTAGAGGCCTATGTAGGCACCGTTGAGCACCAGTTCCACAGGCTGCTGGCGGGGCGTGTAGGGCAGCCCCATGCGCTCGCTCAGGCGAAAGCCTATGGTGTTTTGCTGATAGCCCCACCAGTCGAGGAAGTGAGGCAGCAGCGTGAATTCCTTGTTCTTGGGCATGCCCAGCAGCGCCGTTTTCTCCAGAAACTTCAGTTTGTAAGGCTTCTTCGGGCAGTCGGCCCAGGTGGAATTGCCGCGCCCCTTGATTTTCACCTCCTGAGGCGCCTCAGCGCTGGCGTGCATCGTGCCGTCGGGGTTCACGATGTAGATACCCGCCATCAGGTAGTTTTCCTTCGTGAGCACACTCCAGTGGTTTTCGGTGTTGATAAACAGGGTGGGCAGCGTGCCCGAGTAGGTGGGCGAAGGCGCCACCTCATCGCCACTGAGGATGATGTTGATGATTTCAGTCACATCGCTCGTGTTGAGCACACCGTCCTGGTTAGCGTCGCACCAGTAGGCGAAACTGCCGCAAAGCAGCGAATCCACCACCGTGGTCACATCACTCACATTCACCGCATAGTCAAGATTAGCGTCGCCACGCGGCGTGGTAGCCACACGCGGCACCGAAGCATAGGTCGCAAGCCCCGCAAAACACAGAGCGCCAAAGGCGATTCTACGTAAAAATCCAGGTTTTTCCATAAGTCGTTAAAAAAGTGTATCAGTTATCGTAAAGAAATGTAATTAGGCTTAATAATATCAATAAGTA
>JAUNCU010000207.1 GCA_030526455.1 Bacteroidales bacterium
GGTTTATTTTCTTTGGAGCCAGCCGCCCCCTGCCGGCCAGCAATGCAATCGTTTGCATATTTGGATAAAACTTTTAACACAAAATCTTTACTCCACTTTGCACAACTATTGTATATTTGCATCTAGGTTTAGAATCAGCATATTAGGCTACGCTAATTAACTACAACCGAAACAATAATAAAAACTAAACATAAACACAAAAAATGAAAAAGTATCTATTAAAATTCATGCTATTGCTGGCTGCTGTCGTCTGCGCCCAGCAAGCAACAGCCGTGACCGTGTACTACAAGAACACCGACGGCTGGAGCAAGCCCACAGCCTACTTCTGGGGTGGCAACAACGGCCCCTCCTGGCCGGGCGTGGCAATGACTGCCGTAGGCGACGGCTGGTTCAGCGTCGACGCTGGCAACAACACCAAAATCATTTTCAACAACGAGGGCAGCAGCCAGACCGCCGACCTCAACATCCCCACCGACTACCAGAATCCCGCCTACAATGATGGCGCCTGGAGCGAATGGGTGGCTCCCGTCACCACCTACCACATCAACCACCCTTGGGGCGGCGGCAGTTGGACTTGGAAACAACTCACCCCTAACGACGACGGCACCCACAGCGTGGTAGCACAATGGGGTAATGCCGGATGCGACTGGAGTAAGCAAACCGACCATTCCGACAAAACCTACATTACTCCCCAAAACCTCATCCTCGTCAACGATCCTGAGGTGGGCGAAGAATGTACTTTCACCCTCAATCCCGCAGCAAACCCAGTCACCATCACCGTCACTGGCGCTGTGAAGGGCGTGAAGACCCCTACATTCACTCCCGCCGCTGGCACCTACACTAGCGCGCAATCGGTGAGCATCGCTTGCGCTACCGAAGGCGCCACCATCTACTACACCACCGACGGCTCTGAGCCTTCGGCAACTACTGGCACCGAATACACCGCACCCATCTCCGTAGCAGCGTCGACGACCATCAAGGCCATCGCTGTGAAGGAAGGCCTCGCAAGCAGCCGAGTGGCTGAAGCAGCCTACGTGATCAATATCGAAGAGGTGACCTACTTCATCAAGCACTCCTGGAGCGACGTAGGGTGGGCCTGGAAGCAACTCACCGAAGACGCCGATGGCACCTACAGCATCGAGGGCCTCTACGGCGGCTCAGGCTGTAACTGGAACACCAAGGGCGACGACGCCGGCAGTCGCTGGATTGCCAATCCCATCCTCGTGGGCAACCCTGTAGTGGGCAAGAAGTGCAAATTCACGTTCAACCCCGCCGACGAAACCATCACCATCACCTACTTGGCTCCCGTCGACCCCGTAACGGGCAACCTCTACCTGCTGCCTAACGCCAGCACCGCGACCGTGGGCTCTGCATTCACCAAAAATGCCGACGGCTCGTTCACCATCACTGGCGTGGCGATGACCGCTGGCCAAATCTTCGGCCTCACTTCTACGCTCGCCGAAGACGAAAGCGTTGACATCACCGACTTCCGTCTCAACCCACAATCCACTGGCAACTTCGAAGTTTCTTCACAATACTACGGCCAGCCTATCACCCTCAAGGGATGGGGCGGCGCCGAAAACTTCAAGATCACTGAAGACGGCAACTACACCCTCAAGGTGGCTGCCGACTACGCTACTATCACCATCACCAAAGAAGAGGTGATTGTTACCGACGAAATTCCTGTTTACCCCGCTGGCGTGACTACCGAAGGCGAACTCGCTGCCTACGATTTCACCGCTAAGCCTGTGTACTACCTCCTGGGCAATGTGCTCAACGCTAATCGCCCAACCCCTGAATGGCAAATGGAAAAAGGCGCCGATGGCAAGTATCACATCAATGGCTTCGCCATGCGCGACACCAAGGTGAAGGTGCGCCAATACACCAGCAGCACCACTTCTGCTGAATTTGGCGAACAAGACTTTAATAAGAACATCTCTGCCGAAGGCCGCCTCTACAACGCTACCTTCGACCCCGAAACTGGCGAACTCACCTTCGAAGAAGACCTCTCTGCCGCTGGCAAGATGCCTTTCATCTCGCTCGTGGGCTACATGATTCAGCAAGACGCCGCCTACACCACTCCTCGCGGCGTGGAAGGCAAGCCTGAAGGCACCACCAGTGCCAAGGGCTGGCAAGAGTCGTGGCTGCAATACGATGCCGCCGGCAATCTCCTGAAGGACCGCAAGGGCAACGTGATGTACAACACCATGTGGCCACCTAAGAACCCTGTTTACTTCAAGTCGAAACTCGGCGACCGCTACTTCTCTAGCGACCAACTCACCTTCACCGCTCAGAAAGACGAGCAGGGCACCTACGTGGCTAAGACCGGTGCCGAATGGATGCAGTTGCTCAAGAGCGAAGAAAACGCAGAAGCAAGCGCCTATCAGAACCTCGACCTCGACGAAAACGCCACCTACTACCGCTACGTGGTGAGCGACACCTGGGTAGTGGGCTCTTGCAAAATCTGGACCGGCTGGGGCGGTGAAACCGTGAAATCAGGCGATAAGGATGTGGCCAACTGGAACAACCACCGCAACTGGGGCTACGGCACCAATAAGTCGGGCGACGAAGATGGCACCGCTATCAACCCCGAAACCACCTACACCGTAGGCACCAGCAACGACAACAACGGTTACTTCAAATACGAAGAACCCACCTTCTTCAAGACTGTGGAATTCTTCTACAACAATGCCGATCCCCAAAACAGTTCTAAGATCTACACCACCCTGGCCTACGCCTCGGCTAGCATCGCTGCCAAGAGCGTGGAAGAAGGCGCCGACACCTACAAGCGCGGTAGTTACCAGGCTTCTGTCAATAAGCCCGAAGGCGTGGATGTAATCTACTTCGGCATCTATCGCTACGACGCCGCTACCGACAACCTCGCTCCTATCGGCGACGACGGCGGTCTGGTGGCTGAAGGCGAATACGACCCCACTAGCACCGAATTCACATTCGACCAGGAAGGCTTGGCTGAAGGCCGCTACTACTATGTGCTCAACATCGGCTTCAGCAACGAACGCTCGGCTGTGGTGCGCTCTAACCCATTCGTGATCCACTTCCCTGGTGTATACACCCTCAACGCCACTGGCTACCAACTTGTGAAACTCAACCAGGCTATCGATGGCTACGACTACGTGACCTACAACAGCGCTGCCGACGGCGAAATGTATCTCGTGAATATCAATGATGCCAACGAAGTGGCTCACATCGCTCTCCCATCCGATAAGCGTGAGGCTGTGAACAACTTCTTCGCCAACAACGACTGCATCATGTGGACCGACAAGGTGTTCGTTCACGCCGCAGTGCCCACCGCTTTCAAGCAAGACGCTGAAAAGACCGACGCCACCGTGAGCATGGACGATATCCTCAACTACACCCTCGGCGAGCAAACCATCGCTCCTGTGGGCGACAACAAGGAACTCGCCACACTCGACCTCTCTGGCAAGTTTACATCAAAGACCTACAAGGCTGTGATGAACTACCAGGAAAAGGACCCCGCCACCGGCGACAAGTCGCAAAAGGCTACCCTCGGTAAGGAAAACTTCACTAGAATGGAAATGCCTAACGTGAAGCACGGCTCTGCCACTGTTTTGGTGCGCAAGACCGAAAACACTGAGGTGCTCGACATCATCGACGGCGAAGAAACTCGCCAGAAGGCTAGCCCTTACTACACCGTCGACCTCACCCTCACTTTCGACGATCCTAACGTGATCACCGCCACCGCACCTCAATACATGGTGAAGGTGAAAAACGAGGAAGGCGAAGGCTTCACCCAACTCTACAAGGCTAGCGGCACCGGCACTCGCACCGTGAAAATCAGCGGCGTGAACCCAGCCATCTATGCCACCTCTACCGTGAGCGTGGAAGCGCTCTACCACGACGGCTTCGAATACGTGCTCCCAGCCACCATCGGCAAGGGCGCAGTGATTGAGGCAGGCACCACCGCTCTCGACGCCAAGGGCGCCCCCGTCACCAGCGCTATGGTCATCAAGAGCATGGTCGACAAGAAGCCTATCGAATACGACGGCAATGGCAACAAGGTGCAGCAGCCTGTGGTTGTGATCACCGACATGACCACATCGTTCGACGGCGGCGACTTCCTCGCTGGCACCCGACTCGACAACGACTGCATCGTGAACATCGACTTCTCTATCGACGACACCCAGGTGGGCAGCACCTACTTCGCCATCGACGAAGTGAACTTCAATGGCGAACTCATCACCAGCGGCGGCCACCACGTGTGGACCAAGTGCCTCATGTTCGACAACAACACCGGACTCGAACAGTTCATCTTCAAGGCCGACATCACTTCGGTTTACGTAGTGAAGGTAAGCGAAACCGTATCGGTTGAAAACCTCACCCAGGAAGTCACCACCTACGGTGCACCAGCCAACGAATCGTTCGTGGCACTGCGAGGCAGAACAAGCCAGTACGCTACCAACTACCAAATCCCAACCGCAGTGACCGACATCACAGCCGACGCCGCCACCGCAGCACCACGCAAAGTGATCGAAAACGGCCAAATCTACATCATCCAAGGCAACCAGAAATTCAACACAATGGGCGCCCAAGTGAAGTAAAAAAACCTGTGGTTCGAAAACCGAGTAGGTAAAATTTTGAAATAGAAAAATCCCCGAAGCCTGGAGTTTCAAAAAAGAAACCCCAGGCTTCTTCATTTTCCACCACCACCCCACAAGCAAGGCAAGCGTCAGCGAGCCCACCCGAGCGCTCCGAGTGCTCCCCTCCCCCAGCCTGTCCGAAAACTCAAAAATGCGGCAAGATTATAGCGAAAAAC
>JAUNCU010000009.1 GCA_030526455.1 Bacteroidales bacterium
CGTGAAAAAGACTTAACTTCAAAGAATTCACCCCTTCGTGATGGTGCACTGGCCGTTGTGGTAACTGATTTTCACCACGCCCATTTCGAGGAGTTTCACGATGGTGTCTTCGGCGGCGAAGCGGGAGATGTGGGCCAGGCGGGCGAAACCTGAGATGGTGATGGCGCCGTGGTCGTCGAGGTACTGCAGCAGTTCGCGCTCTTTGTCGGAAAAACTCAGCAGCGCGCCAGCCTCGTCGTTATTCTTGTGTTTGAGCGCCTTCACGTGCACACTGCTAGCAAGCACGTTTTCGTCGGCCACACGGTAGAAAACCTTCCAGTGGCCATTTTCGTCGGGCGCCTGCACCGGTTTCACCTCAGCCTCAGCCACTTCGGCGAGCAGCACATTTTTCCCTTCCACCTTGAAGAGTTCGAAATTCACCTGCTGAGCGGGGCGGCAGTACATGCTAGCAGCCTGCTCAATCATGTAGATTTCCTCGTCGCTTTTCACACCGGCGATGTGGCCATTGTCCTTCACGCCCACGAGCAAACGGCCGCCGCTGTTGTTGGCGAAAGCCGAGATGCTGCGTGCAATCTTCTTGGCATCGCTAATCTGATACTTGAAATCCTGGTGTTCGTGCTCACCTTCGTCGATGAGTTGCAATATGTAGTGTTTTGTTTTCAATGTGCTTTTTCAGAAAATTTGTTCATGGCCTGCCGTGTACTGTGGCAAGCCATGAACAGTCATGTGAGTTTACAAATATAAAGTGCTTTCGTCGCTAATGCGCCTTTAGGGCGCCTGCTTACTTAATCTCGGGATAAGGCTTGTTCACCTTGTCCTGGAAAGGCACAGGCTTCTTGTCGAGAATAGCCTGCAGATAGGGTTTCAGTTTCTGGGCGTACCAGTAGAAACCGATATCGGTGAGGTGGATGCCGTCCACGGTGCCTTCGTTGTCGGGTCCCCACAGGTTTTCGCAGTCCACGTAATAGAGGTTCTTAGGGTTCTCGGCACGGAGTTTGAGGTAATTCTTGTGGAATTCATAGTTCTTTTGAGGCAGGTATTTGCCGTAGAACGAACTGTATTTGGCATAAGAATACATAGGGCCTTCCACCATGATGATGGGCACATCGGGGCGAGCCTTACGCAGAATGTTCACGAAGTCGTAGGTGAGCGAATCGCACATGTTCTTGGTGCAGTTGGGGATAGGGTCGATGATGTAGGCAGTCACATCAGGAATTTGCGCCATTGCTCTTGCCATGCAGTAGTCCATCTTGCCTTCGCCGCTGGTGCCGATGTTCACGCACTCCACATTCAATTCGCGCTGCAGAATGCTGGTAGCCACCATGCCGGGGCGGCAAGCGCAGCCGCCTTGCAGAATGCTGGTGCCGTAGAACACAAATTTCTTGTCTTTTCTTGGGCTGTTCATCTTAGGCATCTCAATCTTGGCGCCTTTCTCTACGCCTATTTCGAGCCAGTTCACACCGTCGTAGAGCGGGAGATAGATCATGTATTCGTGCATCTTTCCGTCGAGTTTGTCCACGTACACCTTGCTCTGAATCGAGTCGGTGCGTGGGGTGCCGGGCTTCCATGAGTAGTCGCGGCGAGGGCGGTTGCAGTTCACGAATTGCCACTTCTGGTCGTCTTCGTCCCAAATGTAGAGGTCGGTGCCCTTGATACCGGTGTCGGCCATGTGGGCCATGTGCATATTGGTGAGAAGGTTGTAGCGCACGGCCACACAGTGGGAGTTGGTGCGGAAACGGAAACCCTCGCCCGCAGTATTGCGCTGGCGCTCGTAGAGTTCCTTGCGCACACTGTCTTTCAGCACGGCGGGAATGCGGAAATAGGGCGTCTCGGTGGTGTTCCAGCCCTTATTGATCATTCTAAACTGAAGTGCGTCGTAGAATTTCAGCGTATCGAGGCTGGTGAAATCCTGCGCCATAGCGCTCTGTGCACCCACGGCCAAAGCCATCAGCGCCAGCGCCTTCGAAATAGATTTAACGAGTTTCATTTCTTTTTCGTTTTGTATTTTGTGAGGTTAAAAGTTATCGGTAATGCAAATTTACACATTTTCCCACGCCCACGCAAGCAAAATGCTAGCCTCCACGCCTGGATTGGCCACAAAAAAGGCCCGCAACCATTTGCGAGCCTTTCTTTATCGGAGCATGATCAGAGGCGAAATCTTATTTCAGAGTGCCTGCTGCTGCTTGGTTCACCATGTTTTCGTTAGCGGTGATGTAGATTTCCACGCGACGGTTCTGAGCGCGACCTGCTTCAGTGTCGTTGCTTGCCACTGGGTTGTCCCAAGCCATACCCTTGCTGGCCATACGGTTGCTGCTCACACCCTTCTGGTTGAGGTAAGTCTGCACGTTGGCAGCACGCTGAGTCGAAACCTTTTCGTTCACTGCGCGAGTACCCACATTGTCGGTGTAGCCGAGGATGGTTACGTCGGTGTCGGGGTTGTTCTGCAGCGAAGCAGCGAATTGAGCGAGCGAGTTCTTAGCCGAAGCGCTGAGGTTGGTCTTGTTGAAGTCGAAGAGGATACCGCTGTCGAAGGTCACGCGAATACCGGTGAGGTTGTTAGGGTCGGTGATAGTATCCACCTGAGCACCATTGATTTGTGCCAGTTCCTTTGCTTGCTTGTCCATCTTCTTGCCAATGAGCACGCCAGCAGTACCGCCAGCGGCAGCACCCACAGCAGCACCGATAGCAGCACCCTTGCCGCTACCAATCAAGCCACCGATGATAGCACCGAGAGCAGCGCCACCACCAGCACCACCAAGACCCATCTTGGTAGTATTATTCATTGAACCACAACCTGACAAACCGAGTACCAAAGCAGCACTCAAGAATAAACTCATAATTTTTTTCATATTCGTCTGTATTTTTTAATGATTAATAGTTTTGTCCTAATTCTTCTGACTGCAAACGGGGGCCTATGGTTTAACGCGCATCCATAGCACCCCAAAATACATATCAACTACAAATTTAATTATTTCGCGCGAAAACCACAAATCATTTGCGCAAGATGTTAATATTCAGAAATCAGAAATAAGATTTTTTAAAACATCCTGCCCTTTCGCCGATTATTATTCCACGGCGAAAACAGAAGAATTTCGGCACTTTTGGCAGTGGAGGTGGGAAAAAAGTTGTAACTTTGCACTCTGAAATCACATTAATAAATATAATTAGGTATTACACATGATGAAGAAATTTTTGTTTGCGGCTTTGGCTGCTGGCGTAGCGCTGGGCGCTATGGCCGACGACAAGGTAGTGATCCCCGACAGCACTGGCTTCAAGTTCACCGACGTGAAAGTGGTGAAGAGCACTCCAGTGAAGGACCAGAGCAAATCGGGCACTTGCTGGTGCTACAGCACCAACACCTTCTTTGAGAACGAAATCCTTCGCCTTACCGGTAAGGAAGTACACCTGAGCGAGGGCTTTGTGGTGTGGCACTGCTACTTCGACAAGGCTCAAAAATACGTGCGCATGGACGGCAAGATTAACTTCGCTGAAGGCGGTGCCGCCGAAGACGTTCCCTACGTGTGGCGTCGCTACGGCATGATGCCTAACGAAGTGTACACCGGCATGACCCACGGTGCGAAGAAATTCAACACATCGGAACTCACCGCCGTGCTGAGCGGTTTCCTCAATGTGGTGAACACCAAGAAGATGAAGAAACTCACCCCATCGTGGCTGGAAGGTTTCCAGGGCGTGCTCAACGCCTACATGGGCAAGATTCCCGAAACTTTTGAATGGGAAGGCAAAACCTACACTCCACAGACCTACGCAGCGTCGCTGGGCATCAACATAGACGACTACATCAGCATCGCTTCATTCACCCATCATCCTTTCTACGAGCCTTTCACCCTCGAAGTGGCCGACAACTGGACTTGGGCTAAATACCAGAATGTGCCTGTAGACGAACTGCTTGAAATCACCAACTACGCCATCGACCATGGCTACACCATCGCTTGGGGTGCCGACGTGAGCGAACCTTGCTTCAAGTGGCGCAAGGGCTACGCAGTGCTGCCTGTCGACCACGAAGTGCCCGACCTGAAGGGTAGCGACATGGACCGCTGGACTCAACTGAGCACCAAGGACCGTGAAAGCGAAAAGTGGGACATCAAGGGCCCAGTTGAAGAAATGGTTGTGACTCAAGAAAATCGCCAGGAAATGTTCGACAACAAGGAAACTACCGACGACCACGGTATGGTAATCGTGGGCAAGGCCGTCGACCAGAAGGGCAACAAGTACTTCAAGGTGCAGAACAGTTGGGACACCAACCAACTCTACCACGGCTTCTTCTACGTGAGCGAAGCCTACTTCAAGGCAAAGACCATGGACATCATGCTCCACAAGGCAGGCGTTCCAGCAAAGATTGCCAAGAAGATGAATCTTAAATAAAAGTCAAAAAGTAACTGAAGGGCTGAGTTGCTGAGTGACTGAGAATTAAGCAACTCAGTGACTCAGCGACTCAGTCGCTTTTTTCCTCTATAGGGTTATTGTTATATATTAAATATAATTTTTACTGTTAGTTTATGTCATTTATTTCTACTAAAAACATTAAGGGCGACCTTTTCGGTGGCATTACCGCGGGTATCGTGGCACTTCCACTGGCGCTCGCCTTCGGTATTCAGGCTTTTGGCGGCATCGACGATCCCGCTGCCAGTTCGGTGGGTGCGCTCGCCGGCCTCGTGGGTGCCACGCTGCTGGGCTGCTTTGCCAGCATCTTCGGTGGCACACACTCGCAAATTAGCGGTCCCACAGGACCTATGACCGTGATCACTGCCGCGCTCGTGAGTGGCGCGTGGGCTTCTAGTGGCGGCAACATGAGCCAAGTGCTGCTCACCATGTCGCTCGCCGGCCTGTTCTGCGGTCTGTTCCAAATTCTCTTCGGCGTGATTAAAATCGGTAAATACGTTCGCTATATCCCCTACCCCGTGCTTTCGGGCTTCATGAGCGGTATCGGCGTGATTATCATCCTGCAGCAAATTTATCCGCTGCTGGGCTTGAAGTCGCCTGTGCTGGTGGTGGATATGATCACCAAACTCCCCGAACTGGTGGCTGGCGGCATCGAAGCCACAGCGCTCCTGCTGGGACTGGGCACCATCGCCATCATCTACGCCTTCCCGCTGATCACGAAGAAAATCCCCTCTACCCTGGTGGCACTCATCGTGATCACCATCGTTTCACTCTTTGTGGAGTTGAGCGACACGCTGAAGATCGGTGAAATTCCTTCGGGCATTCCTATGCCATTCTTCGCTAAGGAAGGCATCGAACTGAGCGGTCTCAACTGGGGCGAAATGCTGAAGCAAGCCGTGATTCCAGGCCTCACGCTCGCTGGCCTCGGTTCTATCGACACGCTGCTCACCTCGGTAGTGGCCGACAACATCACCAAGACCAAGCACAACAGTAACCGCGAACTCATTGGCCAGGGTATTGGCAACGCTATCGCGGGTCTCTTCTGCGGTGTGTCGGGCGCTGGCGCAACCATGCGTACCGTGGTGAACGTGAAATCAGGTGGTCGCACTCAGTTGAGTGGTGTGTTCCACTCTATGCTGCTGCTCGCCATCCTGCTGGGTCTGGGCTTCTTGGTGAAGCACGTGCCACTGGCAGTGCTCGCCGGTATCCTCATCACTGTGGGTTGGGGCATCATCGACTTCCAAGGTTTCCGCGACCTGCTGAAGATTCCACGCGCCGATGCTTTCGTGCTCATCGTGGTGTTCTTCACCACCGTGTTTGTCGACCTGCTCACCGCCGTAGGTCTGGGTATGGTGATTGCCTGCGTGCTCTTCATGAAGCGCGCCAGCGACTTGGTGGAAGGTTCTTACAGTTCGCAGGAAATGCAAGACTTCGACAAGGAAAGCCCTTGGAACGACGAAAAGGGCATGCCCGACGCTGCCAAGCACAAAATCTACATCCAGCGCCTCAACGGCCCCATCTTCTTTGGCTCTATCACTCGCTTCCAGGAAGTGATGAACGAAGTGCCTGAAGATGCCAAGATTGTGATCATTCGCATGCGCCGCGTGAGTTTCATGGACCAGTCGGGTCTGTACGCAATGGAATCGGCAGTGAAGGAACTGAAGGCACGTGGCGTGATGGTGCTGATGACCATCATCCAGCCACAACCCATGTACATGCTCACCTCTATGGGCTGCATCCCTGAACTGGTTCCAGAAAGCCACACATTCAAGACATTTGAAGACTGCACCGCATTCCTCAAAAATCTTGTAGACAACTACGAAGAAAAGCAATAAGCCACAGGCTTACACATAATTGCACATAATCAAAAAAATCCTCCTGAGCCCAAAGCGGCAAAGGAGGATTTTGTTTTATTTATGAACACAAAATTATTTCGAAAATCACCTATTAAATCGAGCGCTTGATGAGGTCGGTGAAGCGTTTCCAGTATTGCTCTGTTTTCATTTCGCCGATGCCAAACACCGAGCCGAAGGCCAACTTTGTGGTGGGCTTGTCGTGGGCCATGGCTTTGAGCGTCTTGTCGCTGAACACCATGAATGGCTTCTTGTGCTCCTGCTGAGCGATGGCGTAGCGAAGGGCTTTGAGTTTGTTGAAGAGTTCCTGCTCGGTGATGTCGAGTTCGAGGTCGAGCACAGTTTCGGTGCGCGTGGGTTTCTCCACAAATTCCTTCTTCACAAATTCAGTGAGTTGCACCTTGGCACGGCCATAGAGGATATCGGCACCGTAGGGCGTGATTTTCAGGTGGTTGTTCTCATTATAGGCCACCTCGAAAATGCCCAACTGCTGCATCTGGAGCAAATAGGCGTTCCACTCCAGATTACTCAAGTGGCGCCCCACCCCATAGGTCTTGAGATGGTGGTAGCCGGCTTGAATCACCTCGGCATTCGACGAGCCGCGCAAGATGTCCTTGAGCGTGTAAAGACCTATCTGCTGGTCGGTGCGCACGATGGCACTCAGCGCCATCTGCACGAGCATGGAGCCATCGAAGCGCTTAGGCGGATTTTTGCACACGTCGCAGTTGCCGCAATCGTGGTCGATGCGCTCGTTGAAATAACTGAGCAAGATGCGGCGGCGGCAAATCGACGATTCGGCATAGCGCTGCATCAGTTCGAGTTTCTGGCTATTGAGTTTCACCTGTCCCGATTCAGCCACGAAGCGGTTGTGGGAAATCACGTCGCCATAGGAGTAAAACATCAGCGCATCGGCCTCGAGCCCGTCGCGGCCCGCACGGCCTATCTCCTGATAATACGACTCCATGTTTTGGGGCATATTGTAGTGCACCACCCAGCGCACGTTGCTCTTGTCAATACCCATGCCGAATGCCACAGTGGCACACACGATGGGGATGTCGTCGTTGAGGAAGCCCGTCTGCACACGGTTCTTTTCAGCCACCGAAAGCCCTGCATGGAAAGCCTCAGCCACCAGTCCGCGGCGCTGGAGTTTCTCGGCTAGCGATTCGGTGTTCTTGCGGCTGAAGCAGTAGATGATGCCGCTTTCGCCGTGGTGGCGGTCGATGAAGCGCACCAGCGTGTTAAACTTATCGGTGCCCGAGTAGCCCGACAGCACCGAGAGGGAGATGTTTTTGCGGTCGAACGATGAAAGGAACAACTTCGCATCGGCGATGTTCAACTGCTTGCGAATGTCGTCGCGCGTGAGTTGGTCGGCGGTGGCCGTGAGTGCCACCACAGGCACACCAGGGAACTGCGACTTCAGTACCGAGAGTTGGGTGTATTCAGGACGGAAATCGTGCCCCCACTGCGAGATACAGTGCGCCTCATCGATGGCGATAAGGCTGATTTTCATGTATTTCGACCAGTTGCTCATGTCATTGAGCAGGCGCTCGGGCGAAATGTAGAGCAACTTCAATCGGCCCGCAAGCGCCAGATCGAGCACTTCACGGTTCTGCGCCTCGGTCTGCATGCTGTTGATGGAAGCGGCGGGCACACCATTGGCCACGAGCGAATCCACTTGGTCTTTCATCAGCGCCAGCAGTGGCGACACCACAATGCAGCAGCCCTCGCTCAAGAGCGCAGGCATCTGATAGCAAATCGACTTACCGCCGCCAGTGGGCATCAGCACCAGGCAGTCTTGTCCGCTCATGATGTGGCTAATCACTTCAAACTGCATGGGCAGAAACGATGAATAGCCATAAAAACGGCGAAGGATGCCAAGGGCTTCGGTCTTCAGTTGTTCGAGATTCAGGGGCATAATTTCGAGTGTTTTTTTAATTATGTAGATTTAATGAGTGCTTGATTGGGAAATTTATAAAAGGTTGCTTTCGTCAATCTTAAAAGCAACCTTCTGTTATTCATTTTAGAATGCGTTCTTCTCGCCTCTGATGGCATTCACCACGGTGAGGACGATGATTTTCAAATCGAGGAAGAAGTTCCAGTTTTCAGTGTACCACACATCGTATTCCACGCGCTTTTCCATCTTCCAGAGTTCGTCGGTGAGGCCACGGTAGCCGTTCACCTGTGCCCAGCCCGTAACGCCTGGCTTGATCACGTGGCGAAGCATGTATTTGTCGATGAGTTCGCTATACTGCTGGGTGTGGGATTCCATGTGAGGACGCGGACCCACAATCGACATATCACCACGCCACACATTATAGAACTGTGGCAACTCGTCGATGCTGGTTTTGCGCAGGATATCACCGAGTTTGGTTTTGCGGGGATCGTTTTTGGTGGCCTGAAGCGTATCGCTTTGCGCATTCACACGCATGGTGCGGAACTTGTAGCAAGTGAACGACTCGCCACGCAGACCGGTGCGCTTCTGCTTGAAGAAGATAGGACCCGGCGACGACATCTTAATGGCGATAGCCACCGGAATCAGCACGATGGGCGAAAGCAAAAGCACGATCGACGACACCGTGAAATCAAACAAGCGCTTGATGGCAGCGTTCAGTGGCGAACTGAGCGGATTAGGACGCGCCTGAAGCACAGGCACATTGTCGAGCGAGTAGAGTTCGAATTGGCGAGTGATGTGACGGCCAAATTGAGGCACATAGAAGAAGTCAACGGCATTGCGTTCGGCGATGGCAAGGAGTTTGGCCACGTCTTCATTGTCGGCATCGGGCACGCAGCAATACATTTCGTCGATGGGATTATCGTGAACGAACTGCTCCACCTTGTCGAGCGTGCCGCGATAGAGGTCGCTGCTGGTGAAGGCCTGCTTATCGTCGAAAATACCCACAATCTTGTAGCCATAGCCCAGGTCGCTCTGGAGCACACCAATGAGTTTCTGCCCCACTACGCCAGCGCCTATCACCACTATCTGCTTGTAGTTTCGGCCCAAGGAACGATACCACTTGAGGATGCGGCGCGACAACAGCCACCACGCTCCCAGGGCCACGACAAACACACCATAGAGTTTGCCGAAGTTTTCCCACGCAAAGTGGTCGCTTTTCAAGAAATAAGTAGAGGAAAGGAAGAGCACGGCATGAAGCGTAACCGCCTTGATCACCTTCAGCGCCACACGGTCGGCATACACCACGCGGCGGTGGTGAATGTCGGAGAAGAAATAACTCACAGCCATATACGCCACATTCATCATAAGCCACACTTGCTTAGTGACAAACATGTCGTTATGCGTACTCAATAAGCACACCAATAGATACGACAGATTGAGTATCAAGAAGTCGATACCCAGAAATATCCATCTTATATATTGTCCATACCTACCTTTGCCCTTCGTCATATGACAGGAAAGATTTTTTAGAGAAACTCCCTACTGCCCACACAGTTAAAACGATTTCCCGGTGCACGCAGTAGAGAGTGAATGGTTAATAGAATCCTTAGATTTTTTCGTCGATCATCTTGATTTTCTGCTCAAGCATGGCAATTTCGTCCTTGATGTGAGCAATCTTGCGCTCCATCTCCTTCACGAGCGAATTGCCGCTCTTCGACTGGGCGTTGAAGAAACCAAGATTATTTTCGTAAGTTTTCAATTCTTGCGACTTCATTTCGTAGGCGCGCACGAGGCGTTCTCTTTCGTGGTAAACCTTGCCGGTGTCGCTCATCTGCTTGAGCGAGTTGGCGAAGTTTGCCATGCGAGCCTTGTTGGCCTTCATGTCGAGTTGCTCGAAAGCCTTGTCGACGGCAGCCTTGTATTCGGCGTAGATTTTATCCTTTTCCTTGTAAGGAACGTGGCCAATCTCCTGCCACTTCTTCATCTGCTCGCGCACCTTGGCTGGAGCATCGTCGGCAGGCTCGCCTTCGAGGATGGCGGTAATCTGAGCCACCACTTCCTTCTTGAGTTTGAGGTTTTCGTATTCAGCCGAGTGCACACCCACGTGCTGTTTCTTCTTTTCTTCAAAGAAGGCGTCACAGGCAGCGATGAAGCGTTTCCACACGGTGTCGCTGTGCTTTTTCACCACTGGGCCGATGGTTTTCCACTCCTTCTGAAGTGCCACCAGTGCGTCGGTAGTCTTTCTCCATTCGGTAGAATCCTTCAGTGCTTCAGCCTTTTCGCAGAGTTCGATTTTCTTTGCGAGGTTAGCGGCGAGTTCGTCCTTCATCTGCTTGAAGAATTCAGCCTTCTTTGCGAAGAAGTCGTCGCAACTTTTGCGGAAGCGGGCGAAGAGGTCGTTGTTCACCTTGCGCGAAGCGAAGCCAAACTGCTTCCATTCTTCCTGCAGGGCAATGATGGCCTTGGTGGCTTCATCCCATGCGGCATAGGTTTTGAGGCCTTCGGTAGAGATGGCTTCAATCTTTTCGCAGAGAGCGGTCTTGCCGTCGGCATTCTTCTTCTCCACTGCTTTGCGTTCTTCGAAGAAAGCCTGGTATTTCTTGTTGATCACAGCCGAAGCATTCTTGAATCTTGCCCACAGTTCTTCGCGTATTTCCTTGCTCACGGGGCCGATTTCACGCCATGTGGTGTGGAGTTGCTGCAGTTTCTTGAAAGCCTCCACAATGTCGGCCTCTTCATCGAGGGCTTCAGCCTCGGCGCAGAGCACCTGCTTCTGCTCAAGATTCTTCTTGAAGTCGTAATCACGCAGTTCCTTGTTCATCTTCAGCAAGTCGTAGAAGCGTTCCACTGCCACTTGATAAGCCTTCCAGATTTCGGTGTCGTTTTCCGAAGGCACTTCGCCCACGGCTTTGAAATCCTGCTGCAACTGCTGCACAGCACCATACTGGCGGTTCACATTGTCGGCATCGTCGGCAATTTCATTGATCTTTGCGATGATTTCACGCTTCTTAGCAAGATTTTCGGCTTTCAGAGCGTCTTGTTCGGCATTGTAGGCAGCACGTTTTTCTTTGATTTCTGCATAGATGCTCTTGAATTGCTCTTCGAGCGAGTCGGTCATGGGCGCGAAGGCTGCTTCTTCATTGCCGGCGGCAAGGAAGGCTTCCTTCTCTTTCGCCAGTTCTTCTTTGCGCAGGTTGGCGAAGGCCACTCTCACGCGAGCCACGTCGTCTTTCACTTCGGTAACGGGCTTCGCTGCCAGTTGCTGAAGCGCATCCACAAGTTGCTCCTTGGTCATGGCTGCATAATTAGTTAACGACTCTTCAGAAGCGGTTTCGGCTTCCGATACTTGATTCACAACTTCTTCGGCGGCAGTTTCTGCCACTTCAGGTTTCTGCTCTGAAAGTTCAGTAACAACGTCGGCTTGCGCAGGCGCTGGGTTCAAGGTTACATCCTTTTCGAGTTCATTCTTCGATGAGGACATTTCACGCGATTCCATAATGATATTTATTAATGGCAAGATGCCAAGTAATTAATTAATTCCAAATATACAAAAAAATCCTAAAACAAAGCCTCTTTTGCATTTATTTTTGAGAGATTTGGCTGTTTTTTCCCGCAAATGGGCAAAAAATGGCGTTGTTTCGCTAAAAATAGCACTAAGCGTCGGGGCCGTAGTAGAGCACTGAGCAATTGGCGGGGTCGAACAATTTGTGCGCCACCGTCATCAGGCCTTCTTGCGTGAGCGAGCGGTATTTGCCCACTTCGCTATTGATGTCGGCAGCCGAACCGAGCAACTCATATTGGCACAGTTTCACGCCTTTCTTCTCATAGGTGATGGTGTCGAAGAGTTGGGTCGACTCATATTTGTTGGCACACTTCTCCATCTCGTAGGCTGTGGCGCCTGTGGTGAGGAAGTCTTTGAGTTCGGCATCGATGGCTTGCTGCGCTTTCGCGAAACTCACCCCGTCGGCAAGGCGCGCACGCACTAGGAAAAGGCCGGGGTCGTGAGTGCCGGTCACGGAGGCGTCGAGTTCGGAGAAGAGGCCGCTCTTCACCATCACATTGCGATAGAAGCGCGACGACGGGCCGTTGGAAAGCACATCGCTCAGCATGTCGCACGCCTGATAGTCGGCGTCGCCGCGGCCACACATGTGATACATCATCATGATCATGTTTTGTGGCACTTCGCGCTTCACCGAGAGGAAGCGTTGCGAGCACTGCACGGGCTCCTGAGGTAGGTTCCTAACAGGGATATCGACTGGAGCGAAATCGCCAAACCACTTCTCGGCCAAAGCCACGGCGCGGTCAAATTCCACATGACCCGAAACGCAGAGAATGAGATTATTCACCGCATAATGCGAGGCAAAGAAAGCCTTGATGGCATCGTGGGAGGCATTTTGGATGTCCTCCACACGCAAGCCTATGGTGGGCCAGCGGTAAGGATGCACCTTGAAGGCCAGGTCGCTGCTGATGTGGTGCAGATCGCCGTAAGGCACATTGAGGCAGCGCTGCTTAAATTCCTCAATCACCACGCTCTTCTGCGTATCGATGCTTTCATCGGTGAGGTTGAGGTTCCTCAAGCGGTCGGACTCGAGCCAGAAGGCGGTCTCCACATTGTGGGCGGGCAGCGTTTCGTAGTAGTTGGTCATGTCGTTGCTCGTCCAGGCGTTGCTGGAGCCACCGGCGGCCTGAAGCGCGGCGTCGAAGGAGGGCGCATGCTTCGAACCCGTGAACATGAGGTGCTCAAAGAGGTGAGCAAGCCCCGTGGCCGACGGATCTTCGTCCCTCGCCCCAACGTCGTAGAGCAAGTTGAGCGCCACCATTTGCGTGTTTTTGTCGAAATAATGCAAAAGGCGAAGGCCGTTTTTCAGTCGATATGTGTTGAATGCTATCATTAGTTAGGTGATGCTGTAGGTTACTCCACTACGCGAGCCGTGATAATCTTCACGTCTTCCACAGGACGGTCGCCAGGGGCAGTGGCCACATTCTGGATTTTTTCTACCACATCCATGCCCTCAACCACTTCGCCGAATACGGTGTACTGGCCGTCGAGGTGTGGAGTGCCGCCCACGGTGGTGTAAGCCTCAATCTGTTCCTTGGTGAACTTCACAGGATTCTTGGCATACTCAGCCTCTGTGAGGGCGATGAGTTCGTTTTGCAATTCTTGCAGACCGATGTTGTCGCCCTGCTCTTGCATTTGGCGAATGCTGTCCAGTCGCTCACGCACCATGCCGGCAAAGATGTCTTCCTTCTTTTGCTCAGCCATTTGCTGCTCCATCATATCCACCTGCTGTGGCAGATAGGCTTTGCCGGTGACGATGTAGAACTGCGAAGCGCTACTGCGGCGCTCGGGGTTCACGGCGTCGCCAGTGCGTGCAGCAGCGAGGGCTCCTTTCTTGTGGAAGAGTTTTGGATACACAAATTCAGCCTCCACGGTGTAGCCGAGGTCGCCCGAGCCGAGTTGCTTTCCGGCTTCGGCGTTTTTTGAACTGGGGTCGCCAGCCTGAATCATGAAGTCCTTGATCACGCGGTGAAAGAGCAGGCTGTCGTACACGCTGTCGCCCACCACTTTCAAGAAGTTGTCGCGATGCTTAGGAGTTTCGTTATAGAGTTTCACTACGATATTGCCAAGAGTGGTTTCGAAAGCCACCTTGGTTTCTTTTACAGTTGTCATTTTGCGTCGATATTTTTTACGCGCGCTCGCCTCGGTGCTGAGTGCGAGTGCACATATTATAATTAATATAAGAGTTGAAAATTTTCTCATGCTAATAGTTCGCATTCCCCAGCGTCATCACATGCCCACTGGGTAGAGGCGCTTGTAGATGCGGCGGAAATTGTCGTCGGCAGCCTTGAGTTCTTCAGCGCGCTCCTTGTAGTCGGTGCCCCAAATCGATGCAGCCAAGTCGCCCAGATAAGCACGGTCGCGGTCTTTCTCGATAGCCGCCTTGATGAGTCGGTCGATGCTATCGGCAAATTTCTCCTTGTCGATAGCATTGAGATAGCGAGCAGTGCTCACCACAAACTGACCGGTTTTATCTACCATAATCATATTTTCAACCAATTCAGGCATCACCTTCGAGATGGAGCCAATGTTGTTGGCAATGTATTCATAGGTCAAAAGGCCGTTAGGATCCTTCGCCAACTTCTTCTTTAATTCTTCTTGCATATAATTATAATAAAGTAATTAATCACACACTTCTAGTGCACGCCCCAAAGTGAGCATGCGCATTATAAAATGCAAATTTAATAATTTTCAACCAATCATCACGAATATTGGCTAAAATTTGTAACACCAAAGATGCAATGCAAGCCAGCAAATTGGGTAGTCAATTCACTGGCTTGCACATTATATTATATATAGAGGTATCCTTCTTCTGCCCTCCGCGCTGCGCTCTTATTTTGCGAGCGACATGTTCACGGAGATGCCGTAGTTGCTGTTGGTGGTGGGGTAAGAACTGGTGGATACCAGTGGCGTATTCACCTGATAGTCGAAGTAAGCACCCACGGTCACACGCTTGCTCATCACGTAGTTGGCGGTGAAGTTGATGCCGAGTGTGCGTGTGCCGCTGGTGGGCTGCGCTGTGGCATCGAGTATCTTGCGAATGAGGGCGGTGTTGTTGTTGAGTTGGAAGTCGAAGTTCAGGGTAAGGTCGTTGCTCACACCCTTCTGCTTATTCTTCATCTTCAGCACGGTGTTGAAATTCGCAATCTTATAGCCCGCGCCTATCACGAACGACTTAGTGCAGGTTTCCACCAACTGTCCGGCCGACGAGTTGAGCGAGAGCGTGCGCGCATCGCGATACTCGAGGTTGAACGTGAGATTGTTGTTCATCGTGGCGTTGATTCCAAAGAGTGGCGCAAATTTCTCGGTAATGGTCACCGACGAAATGTTGTAAGGCGACGATGGGAATGGGTTGCCCGTGAGCGCATCTTGAGAGAAGCCCACGCTCTTGCCCACCATCACCCAGTCGGTATAACTCGAGAACGAACCCACTGAATAGGTACACTGGTAAGCATGAGTGAGCGCGAAACTCTTGAAGTACTTCTTGAAGAAGTCGAGTTTCGAGAGGCCGTCGTAGGTCATGCGCCAGTTGGGCAAAATCGAACTGATGCCAGGGAATGGATTCAGTGTCACCTTCTTGGCGTCCTTGCCCGAATATGCGGCCACAAATGCGGGGATGAGCACATCGCTGCTGGTGAGCGACACGGTACCGTTCTTTGGATCGAATGGCTTGCCGGCATATACCGAGCCTTTGATGAAGCCCGCATCGGGATAGTTCACGCCATCGTACTGACTCTCGAGGCGCTTGGCCACTACAGGGATATTCTCAAGGAATTTATCGAATGCATCGCTGTGGTAGCCATCCTTTGCACTCACACCGCGCAGCGCCGAAGCAATGGCCATGTGGGTCTTGGTGTAACTACCCGAATAGAGGGTGGTCATGTCGTCGTACATGAACTGCAACTGGTTGGTGCGGTTGTCGGTGCGGTTACCCGTGAGCGTAATCTTGAGACCCTTGATGGGTTCGAGTTGGATTTCCATACTGAACTCCTGGGTCTTGCTGTAGATGGCGGGCGAGGTCATGTTCTGGTCGCAGAGCAGCCAGCCACGCTGTTTCGCTTTCTCGATGTAGGATTCGTCGGTGAAACCGAAGGCGAAGTCAAGACCTGGAGCCATCACGTCGTAGTGGGTGTTCTGACCGAAGATGTCGCCCACATCGGGGATGAACTGTGGCAGCGAGAGTTGACGCGTGTTGCGGAACTTCACGTTGAATGAGCGCACGCTCATCAGGAAGCGCGTGCCATACTGGGCAAATTCTGTCCAGAAATTCTTCTTTGCATCGGCGGGCACCTCGGTGATGGTGAACTTGATGTTCTCCTCACCCTTGTTGAGGATTTCCACATTATTATTATCCTTCACCTTGAATTTCACGGGGAAGCGCTTGCCGTCGGTGGTGCGGGCGGTCACGGTCACTTCCTTCACATTCAAGCCGTGCTTGATCACGGTGGAGGAGTCGGGGTTCAACTTTATGGTGCGATCGAGTTTTTTGAGTTTCTTGTTCTTGAGGTTGCGGTTGTTCTTGCCGTTCTTGCCGAATGCCGAGGTCGACGAACCGCTGCCCGAGAAGCGCTTGTTCACGTCTTTGAGGTAAGGAATCTTGTTGTAGAGTTGGTTAAGATCCCAGCGGGTGTCGAAGTTGAGTGTGGCCTGGTTGGCAATGGTGTTACCCGACACCACGCCGTCGAGTTGCGTACCGCGGTCCCAGTGATAGGTGGCGTTGTAACTTGCGTTGGCGTTGATGAAACTCAAAATCGGGATAGCCGAGAATGGCGCCTTGTAGGTGGCGGTGAAGGTCTGGTTGTAAGCCCAAGGCGTACCCAGATCCTTGATGCTCATCCACACCGAGTCGCGCCAGTCGCGGTAGCGATCGGGGAAGAGTTTCTTGTTCACCTGGCCCACTGGCTCAAGGATGTGGGCGGTGGTGTTGGTGTTGAGCGACACGTTGAACGACTTGGTGAAATTCCAAGTGATGGCAAACTGGCGGTCCCACAAGAAGTTCTTGCTCACCGACACTGGCAGCACGATGTCGGCATCGGTCTGGTTGCGGGTTTGCTGTTCGTAGTAGTAGCGAGAGATGTTGGTGTTGAACGAGAGCGAAGCGGGCAGCCAGTGGAATTCCCACTCGCGGAAGAACTTCATGTTCTTGTTCTTGGCACTGATCATCTTGCTGAATGGCTTGAACGGCTTGGCGTAAGGCGTCCAACTGTATTGGAAACTACCACGGTAGTCGTAGGTGTTCTCGTAAGAGTTGTTGGGGTCGGTGTTGCGCTGCTTGTTGAATGAGTAACTGAACGTGAAGTTGGCAGGGTCCCAAGGCATGGGGTTCTTGCTCTTTACATCAAATTTCAAGCCCGAAACCGAGAAACTCTCAGTCACCTTGCGAGTGACGGCGTAGTCGGTGATAGAGTCGCGCTGGTGGCGATCGTTGCACGCGTCGAGCGCATCCTTCAGCAAGATGTCCTTGTCTTTAGGATTATACTTTGGCGTGGTCTTCTGGTTGGTGTAAGAATAGTAAACCGGTGCTTTCAGTTTTGCCTTTTCGGGAAGGAAGCGTCCCAAATCGGCCTGCACGGCCACGTTGATGTTGTCGAAATCGTCCATGCGGCGGTTCTTCAATCCTTGGTCAACCGAACCGAAGCCGGTGGTTTCCTTGTGGTAACCGAAGTTCACGGTAGCAATGTCGCTGAGGCTGAGGTTGGCGTTCACCTTGGCAGCCCAACCGCCTTCCTGATCGAAGTCGGTCACACGCAATTCGTCGACCCACACCGTACATTCCTTGGTGGAAGTGGAGTGGTTACGCACACCCACCATAATCACACGCACGTCGCTCAGTGATGGATTACCGAGCACGGTCACCTTGTCTTTGGGATTGTTGGGGTCGGGCTCTGAGTAGCGCTGGTAGTACGACACGTCGCTGATGCCCGCCATCTTCTGTGCATTGCGATTCTTCTTCACGTCGGTGAGCACGTCGAGGTCGAGGTCGAGCATATTGCTCTGTGGCCATACTTTCTCGCGGTCGATACTACTATTGGTGCTATACTTGCCTGGAGGTGTCACCGCCATGGGGATTTCGTATTCGTAGTAGTTGTTCTTGGCGTCGGTACCGAGGCGCACGAAGAGCGACACGTCGCCGTCGCGGAGGTTGGTGGCGTCGCCGATGAAGGCTTCGTTGTGCACAAACATCTGCAGGCGCTTATAGGTGCGCAGGTCGAGCGAGGTGTTGCGGTACACACCACGGGCCTCGCCGGTCTTGAGGTTTTCCACCTTCATCTGCATCGACTGCTCGTTGAGTTGGGTAATTTGCGATTGACCGGAATCCACGATGCGGCTCACGCCTGGAGGCAGCACGTAGTTCACTGGCTGGCGGGTGGCATTCTCTTCGATGTTCACAGCATTGACAGTGATCGAACCTTCGGCGGGCTGATTGGTGCGCACGTCGGGGTTGTAGTCGTAGTTGCGCCATTCGCCGCGCACGAGTTCGAGGGTTGCGAAACGCAGGTGGGTGGGCTTCTTGAAGTCGGTGAGGAACATGCGGATGAAGCGGATGGTGGAGAAGTCGTTGATGGAACCCACCTTGCGCTCATATTCGCGCAATGGAATGCTGAACTGATACCACACGATGGGCGTCTTCTTGCCGTCGCGGGTGGTTACCATCAGTTCCTGCTTGTCCACGATGTAGTTCTTGCCCACAGCGAGATCTTCGGGACGAATGGAAATCTTGTATTGGAAATAGCGCTCATATTCGTTGAGCGTGTTGTCTTGGTTGATGTCTTCCACATCGGGCACGCTGCGGGCCGACTGATACATCTTGTCGTCGGCGTCTTCCTGCGAGAGGGAGTTGCCTTCGGTGCCGTTGTAGCGCTTGTAGCGGTCGAGGATGCCCACCTTGTCCTGGTCGTAGTCGTAGCCGCGGTAGAAGTGGTAGTTGTCGCCACCGGGGTCGTTGATGGGCGAGAACTTGTCGGCCTCCATCTTGGCGATGGTGCTGTCGGGCAGCAGGCGACGAAGTTGCTGCACGTATTCGCGATAAGCGGGATATTCCTTTTCTTCTTCGGTGGAGAGGCCGTTGAGACCCACGTCTTGACGGATGCGGGAGCCTGCACTGGTGTCGAAGGCATAGGTCATCGACGATTGCGACGATACCTTACCCCACACGGTTTTCTTGATGAAGGTGGTGTCGCCGTCGGCGGGAATACCGTTTTCGTAAGATTTCAAACCGTCTTTCAAGATGTCTTCGCTCACTTCACCGAGGTTGAAGTAGAGGTCGCCACCTTCACGGTTGTCGGCTTTCTCGTCGAGGAATGGGTCGAGCATCCAGAATTGGATGTATTCAATGTTGGAGGCTTCGAAGTTGGTGTTGTCGAGTTTGCGCATGATACCACCCCATCGCTTCTCGGGATTGCGCAAAAGGCCGTCGCCGTTCATGTTCACTGCGTCGAGGTTGTAAGGACCGCGCTCCTGTGGGTAGAAGGAGAGGTTGAGGGTCTGGATGATCGACGATTCGCCGTAGTTGAGTTCACGGCCCGGGAACACTTCGCTGTAAGGAATTTCGCGCACGTAGGGGTTGGAGAGTTGGGCCACGTCGTTCTTGATGTAGCCTGGCACGAGCGATGAGTTGCGCTGGGTGAAGAGGCGGTCGATGTGATACCACGAGAGGAGCGCACGGTTTTTGCCGTATTCCACATTGTTCGACAGGCCCGCCTCGGGGAAGAGGGCTTGTCCGCTGGGGTCGTAAGGCGTTGAGGCCAGGAACCAGGAGTAAGGCGAACGCAGGTCGATGCCCGACTGGGTGGACTCGAAGTCGTCGATATAGGAACTACCCTGATTTGAACCGGTCTTTGCCTTGTGTGGAATGAGTTGTGCAAATTCGCCCTTGAAGTTGAACGATGATGGCGCAGTGGCGTTCACCGTGGGAATCTTGTTGAGCAGATTGGTGAGCCACATGAAATTTGACTTATACGATACGTTGGCGCCCCAGATGGTGTTGTTCACCAGTTCGTCGCCAATCGACACTTTCTCGGTGAGCGCCTTTTCGCCGTAGCGCATGATGGTGGCACCCACGTGGAAGTCTTTGTTGAATGCGTAGTCGAGGTCAAGACCCATGAGGGTTTTGCGCTGCATGCTGAAGGTGGACTGGTTTTCCATCGACACGCTGATGTTGGTGCCGGCGTCGATAATGCTCTGGTTGGTGATGGTCACCGTACCCATGTTGTAGTCCACGGTGTAGTCGCTGTTTTCGGTGAGCGTTACACCGCCCGCGGTCACCACTACCGAACCGCGAGGCACGTTCATGGCGTTGAGGCGGATGACGTTGCCGGCCGAGGCCTGGTATTCACCGCTCATCACGTATTTGTTTTTGTCGGAATACTGGCGTGCCACGGGGAGCGTGCAGTCGTAGAGTTCCTGGAATACGTATTTTTCGGCCAATGCGCCGCCGCCCAACTGCTTCTTCAGGTGGCTACCGAATGGCTCGACTACGGGGAAGATGATCCTGCCCTTCGATGCCACCACGGTGTAGCCTTCGAGGAAGTCGAAGCGGCCGTCGGGGTGTGGCTCTTTGTTGGCGTCCAAGCGGTCGAGGTTCACTACCTGCAGCAGTGGCTTGCCGTTGATGGGGCCTTCTGGGATGTAGTTGAGTTCGGTACCGGTGGTGTCGGAGAGGTATTTGACGTCGAATTTGAAGTTGGTGGGCTGTATCTGGTAAGCGCCCAGAGAGTACACGTTCTTCATCATCAGGTGCCAGATGGGCAACTTGGTGGATACCGTGGTGCTCTTGAGCATCTTCACGTAGAGCGAACTCGAGGTGTTTTCGATGTCGGCCGAGAATTCACCCACCTGGTAGGTCTTGCCATGGTAGGTGTACTGGTAGGCCACGGCGAGCACTTCGTCGGGGTTGAGTGCCGAGGTGAGCGAAATGTAGCCCAGGGCGGTGTTCACGGTGTATTCCGACGGTGAAAGCAGTCGGGCCTGCTCTATCTTTTCGAAGTCCTTACCGCCTTCTATGCCGTAAGCCTCGAGGGGCTTGAGCACGGTAGAGGTCTGGCTGATGTCGCGGGCGTCGGGGTATTGTTCCTTGATTTCGGCCAACTCGTTGTTGGAGTAGTTGGAAGGATTCACGTCGGTGCCTGGCAGCCAGTGGTCGCTGCAGAGTTTGCTGTTTTCACCGAGGTCGGCAAAAGCCACCACGTTGCGCGCCTCATTGAAATTGCCGCGCTTGTTGGTGACCCACACTTCCACGCGGGTGATGTTGATACCCGACGACACGAGTGGCAACTTTGAGCACCATGCGTCGTAGTTGTCGCGGAAGAAGTGTGAGAGGAAGAAGTTGCGGTTTTGATCGTAGTTGTCGGCAGTGAGATAGAACGAGGTGGTCTGTGCGCCGCCTTTTGTGTTCACGGTCTGCGTCTGCGAATTCTGCTGCGAGATGAGGGCGGTGGCAGTGAGTTTGCCGAATTGAAGTTTTGTCTTGATACCGAAAAGCGCCGCGCTACCGCGAATGAGCGACGAACCTGTGGTCATGCTCACATTACCCGCTTCAAGGTTCTTGATGATTTCGTCTTCCTTGCCTTCGTAGGCGAGTTTGAGGTTTTTGTTGTCGAAGTCAAAGGTCGCGTCGGTGTTATACGACATGTTGAACTTCATCTTGTCGCCCACCGAAGCCGCGATGGTGGCCTGTATCTTCTGGTCGAAGTCGAAGTAGGTTTTGCGGCGGGCTGCCACCGAGAGCGCGGGGTTGTCGGTCTTGTTGCTCTTCACGCCCATGTTGATGTTGAGCGAACCCGTGGTCTTCAACTGCACACCACCGGGGCCAAACACCGACTCGAGCGGACCGAGACCGAATTGCATGTCGAGGAAGTTGAAGGGCTGATTTTTCTTCTTCTCGATGTGCTCGCTGTTCTTCTGGCGGTAGTATTCCTGCATCGACTGGCGCAGGGCGATGTCGTTGTACTCGTCGGGAGAGAGGAGGAATGGAGTCACGATGTCGTTGTCGCCCACGCGGGTATGCACCACGTAATGACCGGTTTCGGGGTCGAATTCGGCAGTGGTGGTGATATTTGAAGGGGTCTTCAAATCGGTGGGATGCTGCACAAACTGCAGGTCGCCATAAGAATCCGACAATTTATCCTGCGCACCGTAGGGCAAGTCGAAGGAGTCGCGCGACAGTTTGTTCACGCTCTTGTCGGGCGCCACTGTGGGTGGAGGAGTGAATTTCTTCTCGGGCGCGGTGGTCTGGGTCTGTGCCATCACAAAGGCACTGAGCGCGAATGACACTGCCACCACGCACACCACCACATAAAATGATATTTTTCTAAATATACGTTCCAAAAAACTAAATTTACGGTTCAACTTACGCCTAGCCTCACACACTACATCATCTTGAGCGCCTTCTTGATGGCTTGCTCCACGGTGATGCCGGGCTCGTCGGCAAAGAGTTTTGTGAGCGCCTTTTGAGAGGCGGCCTTGGCAAAACCAAGCATCACGAGTGCCGACAATGCCTCGTCGAACACCTCGTTAGATACCTGCTTTACTTCTAATAACGTATCGGATACGGCATTTATTTTATCCTTGAGGTCGACAATTATGCGTTGGGCTGTTTTTGCACCCACGCCTTTCACCGCCTTGAGCACACGCACGTTCTCCGAAGCGATGGATTGCTCGAGGTCGGAGGGGGTGAGCGACGAGAGTATCATGCGGGCCGTATTAGGTCCCACGCCCGAAACGCTGATGAGGAGCAAAAACAGGTCGCGCTCACGCTTTTCGCTGAAGCCGTAGAGCAAATGCGCATCTTCCCTTATCGCCTCATATACAAATACTTTCACCTCGCCTTTCTGGCTTTGCAGCGCATTGTAAGAATTGAGTGAGATGTTCACCATGTAGCCAATCCCATGGTTGTCGATCACCACATAAGCGGGATTCAATTCCGCTACATTTCCTTTGATATAGTCGTACATATAATTTCGCTTTTGTATAAAATACAAAATTACTCAAAATTGCCCGCACAAGCACCATAACAAAGCACTTTTCTTGCTCTTCTAAAGGAAAAATGTGGACAAATACAGCACAAGGATGGTAAAATGGCAATTGTGAAGAGTTTTCTGGGAGGCACCGAGCAGGTGAAACTGGGAGTGATTAGTGAGCGAGAATGTGGGCGATGAGGAAGGTGACGTCGCTCACGTTGGTCACGCCGTCGCGGTTCACGTCGGTGTGGGGATAATGAGCGAGCCCAAGGATGTGGGAAATGAGCGCAGTCACGTCGCTCACGTTCACTTCGCCATCTTGGTTTATATCGTAGATATTACCTGTTTTGTCGACAATTGACAACAATTCGTGGATGTCCAATTTGCCGCAGCCCCAGCGGGTGGGATCGCGCTCTACCGCTGCGTCGCGGAGCGAGGATTGCTTTAGGAGCGATTTCACGTCGGCGGTGGAGAGCGTGGGCGCGGCTTGTAGGGCGAGGGCTATAGCGCCGGTCACCATTGGTGCCGACATGGAGGTGCCGCTGTTGATTCCGTAAGGATAATGCTCGCCATCCACTTGGGCGGTGCAGGTGAGCCAGTTGTCGCTGGTGGTCATCGACTGGTTGAAGCGGCTGTAGGACGAAACGAGCACCATGCCGGGTGCCACCACGTCGGGGTGAAGCACGCCGCGCATGTCGGCCCCATAAGAGGAATAAGGCGCAATCTCGCCCGGCACGCTGCCTTTCATCATCGATTCATTGACGCCCGAAATCACTGGAGCCACGCGTCGCGAACTGTAAGCGCCCACCGACACCACACTGTCGGCAGTGGCTAAATCGCTGATGCTCATGGAGGCATCGCCCTTTGTGCAGCCCGCGATGCCGTAGTCCACAAAGCGCATGTTGGCACTCCCCCACCCTCGCAATTCGGCTGCGGTGGCCGATACATACTGAAGGCGCATCACATGGTTCTGATTCTTATATCGGGCATCCACCACAAAATCGGTGTGGAATTTACCGTTCTGCTCCACAGCCGAGGCGAAGAGCCATTCGCCCGTGAAATACTTGGCAAACTCGGCATCGGTAGCGCTGCTCACGGAAAACACGCTATCCTGAGGCAACTCCGAGAGCCACGCCGACTCGTAGAGCACCTGCTGCGACGTGCGGTCAACCACCTGAACACGCATGGCAAAAGGAGACGCAGAATTGCCCCACATAGAAAGATGCCCATTGAGGTTGTAGCCATAATATCGGTTCGACAAACATGTCGATAAAGTATCCGTCACCCCAGCAAGCGACTGGTGAAAACAAATATCCTTATTACCATCATTCCCCGAGGAAACAATAATAATTTTGCCATTTCCTGACAAGTGGTCAAAGAGTTGGCAAAGTTGGGATGTGCCGTCGTGGGCCTCGGCATAGGAGGAAAGACTCATGTTCACCACGCAGGGTTTTTGACGCTGCTCGGCGTAATCGAAAATGAACTTCAGCGAATGGGCGATGTTCACGTCGGTGAGGTCGTTTTCGTCCATGCCACACACCACAAGTTCGGCTTCTGGAGCCACGCCAGAATAGGAATTGCCCTTGAAACTACCCGCCGCGGTGCCCATGGTGTGGGTGCCGTGGAGTTGGGTACATTCGGTGGTGAGCGTGTCGATGGCATCGCCCAGGAAGCAACTGCCCGGCAGCGTGTCGGCGCCCACCACGGGAGCATCGCCAGTGGTGTCGGTGGGAAGATAAACGGCAGCGATGCGGCGACGCCCCTCAGCATCCTTGAAGTTGATGTGCCGGAAATCAAAGCCAGTGTCAATCATCCCAATCACCACGCCTTTTCCCGTGTATTTACTATGCAATACGGGCGACAACTGGGGTGACCACATGCTCAGAATCCTTGCGCTATCATTGCATAATTGCACATTTTTGGCAACACTCAAGTGCTTCACTCCCTGCACCATCCCTTGCTGCAAAACATGGAGCGGCACGAGCGCTGTAGCGAGGCTGTCGGCGCACTTTACCACCGTAATGCCTTGCGCTTTCAGCGAATGGAGAGCGGCATCATCGGCCGTGATAAAACAAGGCACACGATGCACTGCGCCTTCGCCTTTTGCTCCCTTACTGCGGCCGCTATGCCGATGCATAAAGATCTTGGTACCAGCCGAGTAATGGGTGGCACACACCGATGTGAGAAACATCGCAAAGAGAAGGCCGACAAGGAATTTTCGCATCATATTATCGCTTTAAGAATTTGAACGAACGGCTAGCATGACTGGCTGTAGCCTTAATGAGGTAGACGCCCTTACTGAGGTGGCTGAGGTCAATATCCAAGCGACCAATGCCGCTCACCTGCTTCACGAGCACGCCGCCCACTGAATAGACCGACGCCGCAATGGGGCATGCTTCGCTCGACACAAGCGAAACCACATCGCCGCAATCCACCATGTGGATAGCACGCGAGGCGATGCCTAGATCATCAACCTTCGACGAAAGCACTTGCACGATGCCCTCGTAGGCGTTCACCTTGCCATGCCCCCAACGAATATCGTCGGTATCGCCAGTTTTGTTTGCCGACGATGCCATCACCTCTTTCACTTGGCTGATGGTGAGGGCGGGATTGGCCTCCAGCCAGAGTGCCACGATGCCCGCCACGCAAGGGGTGGCCATCGACGTGCCGCTCATCACACCCCAGTTGCATTCACGGCCTTCAGCATTCGCCACCACCATCGCGCAGGTAGAAGGGCGCGCCAAATAGGAGTTGAGCGCCGAAATCACGGCAGAGCCTGGGGCTGTGATAAATGGATGGGCCACGCCGTTCATGTCGCGACCATAACTGGAGAAAGATGAAATGGAGCCAATGGGCGCTGAAGAGTCGCGCACCGTGCCGCCTCGGTAGTCGGTGTGACGGTTACGGTTCACGTATGATCCCACCGAAATGGTGCCCTGCCCTGTGGCCATGTCGCTGATGCTACACTCGCTTGAGCCCTGCGAGAATCCCTCCATGCCATAAGCCATGAGCGCACTGGAGCCAGTGCACTCCCACACGTGGAGATTCACTTCTTCATCGGCCACATATTGCAGCGCCAATTTATAGCCAGTAAGCATGCGCATATCAGACGCCACATAGATGTGGGTGTGGCCCGTCACGTCGTTGGCGCCAAATGTAACCGCCACCTTTCCAGCGCTGGCGATGCGGGAGAGCGCTTCGTTGTTGCTGAGAGAGAATGTGGTGTCGGATTTCAGACAGTCGGAGGTGTAGACGATGGCGTTATTATTGCTGTCGACGACGAGGAGTCTCATTGCAAAGGGTTTGGCAGAATCGCTCCAGGCATCCACATCGGCGAGAGAACTGCTCAGAATCGTTGCCAGAGGGGCGTCGGGAGTGACGTTACGGCCAAGATACAAATTCACATTTCCCTCATTGCCAGCGGCGAGCACAATCATCACCTGTGGATAGCGCTGGGCAATTTCGGCAAAGGCGCGAGCCATGAAGCCATTGCCGTCGTGAGGGCCGTCGTGATTGCCGAGGCTCATGCTGATGACGCATGGCTTACCCACGGTGGCGGCATAGCGGGCGAGATAATTCACACTGTGAACCACATTCACATCGGTGAGCGAATCGCCCAGAGCGCATAGCACCAAGTCGGCATCGGGAGCCATACCGCGGTACTGCCCCACTATGGAACCAGCCGCAATGCCGGTGGTGTGGGTGCCATGCGACACATTCGTATCGTAACGCAATTTCGCAATCTCATCGCCCACAAATTCAGAACCCGGCAGCCCGTCAACAGGCTGTCCTTCGGCGGAATGCGGCATATACACACGCTGTACACGCGATTGAAGGTCAGCATCGAGAAATGCACGGTGATTGAAGTCGACACCACTGTCGATGATGCCCATAATCACACCCCTGCCGGTGAACGACTGGGGCAAACCCACGCCTTCATTCACCCACTTTGCGCCAGTAGACGATGCCACAGAATCGGTGAGCAGCCGCACACGATGCGCCACATCCACGAGTTTCACACCGGGAATATCGGTCACAGAGAGCAACTTTCCCGCAGGAATGGTCACGGTAGAGAAGCCATCGAAAGAGGCATTCACCCTCACGCCCGCATCCTCCAGCGCTTGCAGCACCGAGGGCGAATCGACAGAGACGAAAGCCTCCACCTGTGGCAGAGAAACCTGCTGCGCTGTCAGCACGCCATGCTGTGCCACCCACAGTTTGGTGGCAGCCGACATGCGCCTTTGCGAACCAAATGCCACCACCGAAACCATGGCGAAGAGCAATGCCGAAATAATATACTTTTTCATAATGCGCTTATTTGTCACAAATTTACAAAAAAGACAATAAAAAAGCAAAGAGTCTCAACACCTTGCGATGCTGAGACCCTTCATTACGAGTTCAAATATTGTTTACTTTTCGAGAGTAGCGATCACGTTGAGGAGTTTTTCCTTAGTTGCTGCATCAGCAACTTCGCTCCAAGCCTTGAATGCTTCAACTGCTTTTTCTTTGTTCTTGATACCATTGTAGTAGAAGCCGATGTACTGGTAAGCGTAACCGAGCGTACCGTTGTAAGCAGGCTGTTGGTCGGCTGGGAGAGCCTTGATAGCCTTAGCCATTGCTTGCATGGTTTCGAGGGCAGCACCATTGTTCTTCTCTTCAGTGGCCATGAGGATACCCGACTTGTAGTAGAGAAGCACGATGTCGTTAGGCTTCATTTCGAGCGCCTTGTTGATGTACTTCACTGCTTCAGCGAGGTCGGCAGCCTTAGCGGCAGCGTCTTCGTGAGAAGCGGCTTTGTCCTTGTAGGTGTTGGCCATAGTAGCGAAGTCGTTAGCAGTGCACTTGTCGCTGTCAATCACCTTCTTACCATAGTAGATAGCCTTGTCGAACACCTTAGCCTTAGCAGCCTGAGCAGAGAGGTTGCGAGCGAGGTCGAGGTTATCAGGGTTAGACTGGATTGCTTCGTCGTAGTACTTCATTGCTTCTTCAGGCATCTTTGCTTCTTCAAGCGCCTTAGCATACATCACGAGGTCCTTGAAGTTGAAGTTGATGTCGTTAGCACCCTTCTTCTGAGCAAACATTTCCTTACCGATAGCGGCTGCTTCAGCCCATTGACCCTTGTTCTCGAGGCTGTACATCATCATGCGGCAAGCAGGCACGTAGTAGTTGCTGGCAGGAGTGATCTTAGCCTTGAGTGCAGAAGCCACGTTGTAGCATTCGTCAAACTTGTCGGCGAAGTAGAGAAGTTGAGCGAAACGAGCCTCATCCTTGTCGAAGTGGTTGTTGGTGCTCTTCACATAGTTGCCATAGCGTTCTGCTGCTTCAGCGAAGTCACCGTTTTCGTAGAGTTTTTCAGCGAGTTGGCGTTGCACGAGCGCTGAATTTGGATGAGCGGCGATGATTTCGTGGAGTTTCTGAAGAGCGAGTTGCTTGTTCACCTGGAAGTAAGTGTCGGCATACTTGACGGTTGCTTCGATGTTGGTTTCGTCCTTAGTGAAAGCCATTTCATACTTACCCATAGCGTTACCCACTTCGTTGCGAGCCATGCTCATGTCGCCTTCGCAGATGTAAGTTTCCACGATACCGTCCTTGGTCCACTTGCGGGCATCGGCGATGCACTTTTCAATCTTCTTGTCGTAAGCGGTAGGATCGGCTGCGAAATATGCTTCAGCGATAGCCACTTCAAGTTTTGCGTCCTTCTTCACGAGTTTGCGAGCAGCCTTGAAGAGATCTTCACCAGCCTTGTTGCCTTGCTTGAGCAGTACGGCACCCTGGCCAACGAGGTTGTAAGGATTGGCGGCATCGGCAGCCACACCCTTGTCGAAGTTAGCCTTTGCTGCATCCAGACGGCCTTCCTTGAAGTCAATCATACCATAGTAGTAGAATGCTTCAGCCTTGTTGGCAGCAGAATTGATGTTACGATCGAGAATAGTTCTTGCGTTTTCGTAGTCACCAATTGAATAAAAATCAATTCCGTCCTTGAATCCTTGTGCGAAAACTGAAACGGATGCTCCCAAGAGAAGGGAAGCGAAGAAGAATTTCATTTTCATGTCAGTAAGTAATTTATTGTTTGTTATTTAATTGATTTCAATGTTTTTTGAGAGGGGCTCGACGGGCTGTGCGATTTTATTTCGACACATCCACCACCCTCACTGGTTCAGCGCCGGGCATGATGCCGGTCTGGAGGATAATCTTCTGTCCTATCACGCCGGTGAGGAACACGAAGAATTGGTGAGCGGGCATGCCGGGGTGAGCGGCATCAATTGCATAAATCTTGCGGAAGAGCGGATACGAGCCGTCGGCAATGTAGGCCTGATAAGGTTTCACGCCTGTGACACGGTCCATGCTGCGCACCTTGAGCACCTTTACGCGATTGGTGAAATCGATGGCTGAGGGCTCGGTTTCCTGTTCGCTCTTGTTGAGTTCCTTGAAGCGGGTTTCCTCGTTTTTCTGGCTTTCGCCCATGTCGTCGGCAATCCAACTCACGCCCACGAAACCAATGGCGTTGCGGTTCTTTTCCACCAGTTGGAACACCTCTTCCGACGATTTAGCCGAATATACGGGGAAGGTGAACTCCTTGCCGCCCAGGAACTTCTCCTTTGCATAGTGAATCACGCCCGAGGCATTGCCGTCGAAAAGGAGACGGATGGAGTCGTTACGCATCTTGGTGGGAACGATCTTGCCCCATGTGCGGTGCTTGCCGGTCATCAGGTCGGTGAGTTCCTGCATCGAGAGTTCGTCGATATCGCAGTTCTTGTTCACGATGAGCGCCACGGCATCCACGGCAATCATGCGCGAGCGGTAAGCACGGTTTTTAGCGGCGAGATAGCGCTTCTGGTCTTGCGTGAGGTCCTTCTGCGTGATGATGAGGTCCACGTTGTCGTTGAGCAGCGAGTCGAGCGCGGCCGATTCGCTCATGTAGCGCGCCATCACATTCGACTGTGGATACTGATACTCGAAGATGGCAATTTCCTGCTCGAGGATGTTACGGAACGACTCGTCGCAATACACCTTCGCGAATCCCGACACAGCCTTCTGCTGGTCTTTGTATTTTGTGCAGCCGGTGGAGAGCAGTCCTAATGTAGCCAAAGCCACGGCTGAAAGTAAAAATTTCTTCATGATGATAAACCCGTTAGCAAATTAAACATTCCGCCTTATTCCTTATCTTCGTCATCGTCCATATCCTTGAGGTGATAGTAGTCGATGCCAGCAATCTGGCGATAGCAACGATACACACCATAGAGCAGAAACACGCCTGCAAGAAGATAACGAAACCATGTGAGAGATGTATTCCAGTTGAAAAAATTCAAGAACATCAACACTGCCATGCCAACGTAGACAAGAATCATAAACAACCCAAAGAATACACGCAGGGCCCGAAACATTTTATTACCAGTTTTCTTCATTGTCCATTTCTAAAAACTTTGTCGATTAGACCTAAACAGGCCGAAAAAGTTTATTATAAAAATACTTTTTACACGACATTATTATTAACGTGTAAAGTTAAGCATTTTTGGGCAATTATACACCACCCTACTTTCACTAATTATATAATCTTAACGAAAAAAGTAAAGCACAGAGGACGGCGAAGCCGCGAAGAAAGGAATGTCACGCCAAGTGATGGGTGTATTGGCGGCATGGGGAGAAGTGCGGTGTAGTGTGTGGTGGTGGGTGGTGGGGATGGGATATCTGACCCATCGGACGGATCAGACGGATCAGGGCTCAGTGGAAAAATACGGGGAGGGGATTAGTGGGAGAGGCGGCGGGGATGTGTCAAAATTTAAAATCACGGCAGGTCTATAGCGAAAACGCTAGGCGACCACCCGCCCGAGGGTGTTGCAGAACCCAGAATAAGGTAGGGACGCGATACATCGCGTCCCTACCATAAATTTCCCATTTTGGGGCATATTTTTGAGTTCTGCAACACCCTCTTATTATGGTTAACTCCATGCAAGCGAGTGAATTGC
>JAUNCU010000208.1 GCA_030526455.1 Bacteroidales bacterium
AATGGGAGGGTTTCCTTTTATTTATTTATTTATTTAATTATTCAAAAAAAGCCACTATCTCCCCACACAACCCCCCGCCACTTTCCCACAAGGTTGTGCTAAAGTGGCGGACTCCACAAGATAACACAAAGCCCGCCCAGCCCGTCGCCCCATCATAAGCGCCACACCATGATGGGAAAAACGTCATAAAATAAGTGCTTTTTTTTGCATTTGATAGTTTTTTGCTATCTTTGCGAAAAATCATTCTAAATTTTCACGTAATTAACATACTCCTTAACACTAAATGAAACAAATATTTGGACTAATTGCACTATTGCTGCTGCCCTTGCCTGGCTCGGCGCAGATACTGAAAGAAGGACGATTGGAGCGCGTGACACAACTCACCCACGACAACGCCCGCTACGAAAACCCTCAATGGTCGCCCGACGGAAGGCACATTGCATTCACTAATTATGGCTACGATAATCTCTACGTGATGAAGGCCGACGGTACCGATATGCATCGCATTAGCGACAAAACCGGCGTGGGCTTCTGCTATCAGTGGAGCATCGATTCGCGCGAAATTCTTGGCACCGACGTGAGCCGCAACACTGTGGCTGGCAAGATGGTGCGTCGACAGGCGGCGTGGGCTATCGACCTCAACGGCAACGCCGAGCGCTTGACCGACGACGTGGTGCGCATGGCTCCCGCAGCATGGCGCTATTCCGCAACAGGCGAAGTGGCTGTGATGTCGCTCGACGCCCCCGCCGTGCATCGCAAGGCCTCCGTGTCGAAGAAGATGATGAAGCGCGCCGCTTCAGCGGTGGCCAACACCAGTTTCATCTGCGACCCTAAGGGGCTGTGGGTGGTCGACGCACAAGGCACCAAGACGCTCATCAACGCTGGCCCTTCGTTCTGCCCCGCACTCTCGCCCGATGGCAAGCGCGTGGCGTTCAACGAGCAGAACAATGTGTGCGTCATCAACATCGACGGCACTGGCAAGCGTGTGCTCGACCGCGGCTTCAATCCCTGCTGGGTGGGCAATGCGCAGGTGGTGTATGAGCAAAGCACCGACAACGGCCACACCTACACCGCGAGCGACCTCTACATCATTGGCGCCGACGGCACTGCACGTAAAGCCCTCACCACCACTGCCGACCGCATGGAGATGTGCCCCGCAGTGAGTGCCGATGGCTCGAAAATCGTGTTCACTTCTTTCACCGACGGCCAAGTGTATTGCGCCGATCTCAAGTAATCACCCCTCTCTAAAGCAATTTCCTCATGAAAAGATATATTTTCTCCATCGTTGCGATGCTCGCCATCGCCGCTCCCCAGGCTTTTGCCGGATGGGATGATTATGTGATTGTGCTCGACCCCGGCCACGGCGGCGACGACTGTGGCGCTGTGTACAACGGCGGACGCACCGGCTCAGAAAGTTACGAGTCGTATTTGGCAATGAACTGCGCACGCGGCGTATACAACAAACTCACCTCCCACGGCGCCGAAGTGCACGCCACACGCTCGCTCTACGACGACGATTTCGCGGGCGAAGTGAACCTCTCTCCACGACGTGCCTACTGCTACACCTATGGTTCCGACGTGTTTATCTCTTTCCACCTCAATGCCGCCAATGCTTCGGCTCACGGCACCGAAACGTGGTATAGCGCCAATTATAGCCCCAACAGCCTCACCCTCGCCAAGCAGATGCAGACGGCGCTGGTGGACGGCGACCACGGCTTTGCCACCGTCGACGGACGCGGAGGCTACGACCTCATCGACCGTGGCGTGAAGTATAACGACTGGACGGTGATTACCGCGGGCAATTCCTATCCCGCCGTGCTCACCGAGGGCCTCTTCATCGACTGCTACAGCGACTGGCAACTCATTAAGAGCGCCAATACCGCCGACCCGGGCTTTGCGGCATGGGTCGATGGCCACCTCAACGGTATCTACAACTACCTTTATAAATACGGCAATCTCGTCACCACCGACGAAACTGGTCTCTACTACGCTGGCGGCGGTAGCGAAGATGCCGCTGGCGCTATCACCATCACAGGCCAAAACGCCACCGACGGCAGCCAGTCGGTTGTGCTCTCGTGCAAGGTGGGCGAATCGGTTTCTCACACCGTGAAACTCTCGGGCGCCAACCTCAACCACTGGACCACCGCCGAGGTGTGCGACGCGGCGAAGGCCATTGGTGTCACCATCAGTCAGAATGGCTTCGCTGTAGACGGCGACACCCATCAGTTCAACCCTAAGAACCCCGAACTCACCATCACTTTCACCCCCAAGAGCGAAGGCTCGTGGGTGGGTCAATGGTACGACAATCACTCTTGGTATTCTTCGCCCTACTTCGTGCACCTCGTGTGCCCCGAAGACGCCAAGGGCGAGCAGGTGCAGACGTGGATCAATCTGCAGTGCATCGCCACTGCTCCCGCAGCCACCATCACGCCATCGGTTACCGATTTGGAATTCAACTGCCGCCTAGGCGAATCGGTGTCGAAGACCATCCAGTTGTATGGCGCCGGTCTGGCATCTAATGTGGCTATCAATGCAGCCAACGGTAGCGCCTACGGCATCAGCGTGGATAAGAGTCAACTCACCGTGAACACCAGCACTGGCACGTTCACGGGCGGATCGAAACAGGATATCACCATCACGTTCACGCCCAAAGCGGTCACCAACGGCACCATCACCAAGGCCGTCACTTTCACCGCCACCAGCAAGAGTGGCACCACGCTGGTTTCGGGCCTGAACATCACCTGCCGCGTGGAGGCACCCGCCATCACCGCCAACAACACCTCGGTGAGCCTCGTGTGCCCCACTGGCCAGAGCGTGGCGCGCGATGTGCCGCTGAGCGCTTTCGGCCTCACAGGCAATGCCACCGCAAAACTCTCGGCTGCGGCGAAGTCAATCGGCATCAGCATGACCGATGGCAGCGGCAATGCCGACGCCCAGGGCAACGTTTCGCTCGCCGTGCAGAATGGCACGTTCAGCGACGACGCCCAGTTGAAACTCCGCTTTAAGCCCACCGGCGCTTTCGACGAAAGTTCTACCGCCTACTACATCACCATTTCGGCTCCTTCGCTGGCTGGCACTGCCACCACCAAGATCCAACTCCACCCCAGCCTGAGCAACCTTGAACTCCCGCTGACCGAGGGCTGGAACTTCAGCGACAAGAATGGCAACGCCATCGTCCAGGGCGCCAATGGCGAATACGATGCGAAACTCTTCCGCAACATCACCTATCATAGCGACCGCCTCTACGGTGTGTACGACCACAAGAAGATTCGTGTGCTCGACGCCCGCGACAATGGCCGCTTGCTCTACGACCTCAACAGCGACGGCATCAGCGGCGGCGCAGTGGCGCTGGCCGACGTGAAGGCCTTCGACGGCAAGATTATCGCCAGCAATATCGTGGTGACTTCCACCACCGAGAAGACGCTGAAAATCTACGTGTGGGATTCGCCCACCGACCGCACAGCGAAGCCTCGCGTGATGAACATCAATGTGTCGCGCCTCTTCAGCGTGGACTACATTAGCCGCATCGGCGACTACATCGATGTGGACGGCACTTGGGCCAACGGACGACTCGTGGTTACGGCTATCGAGCAGTATGACGGCAAAAACTATCCTATCATCTACGAATATGCCGTGAAGAACGGTGCCATCGCCGCCACGCCCATCTCGGTTGAACCCTACACTGGCCTCGACGCCGACGGCGCTAAGAAGTATCTCGCCTGCGGAGCATCCACTCGCGCTATCGTGGCGCCATTTGGCTACTACCTCTGTGGCCCAGGCATGGCAGCCACTAAGGTGGCACACAACCACGCCACTATGGCCGAGGGACTTGTGGCCGACCAGATGATCAACTTCGAGCACAAGTACACCAGCGTGTATCGCCAGTTTGAATACCCCGACAAAAACGGAAACCTCAACACCTACGCCTTCATCCTCGATTATGCCGCTCCAGAATACAACGCCAGTGGTGCTATGGTGGCAGGCACGTCATATCGCGGCGGCAACATGAAGTTGCTGCGCGTGCAAAACGCTGCCGACTGGAATGCCACTTTCAAGCAGCCTGTGGTAGTGGGAACCTTCCCCAACGAAGGCCTCTCCGACACCCTCCGCAACATCAATGGCACAGGCAACGTGTGCGTGAACACCAACAATCAAGACTATCTTGAAGCATGGGTGATGAGCACTGGCCAAGGCATGGCCTACTATCGCCTCGGAAAGGTGCCCGGCCAGAAGGAATACGATGTGAGCGACGTTACCGCCCTCATCAATGCCATCCTCATCGGCAACACCGACACGCTGCCCGATGCCGACCACAACGGCGACGGCGAAGTGAACGTGACCGACGTCACCACTCTCATCAACAAGATCTTGAGCAAATAAGCCCGCCCTCCGATTCATCAAAAAGAAGGCTAGCCAAAGCGAAAACGCCAGGCGCCCAAACACCGCCGTCGGAGACGGCTTATTATGGTTAACTCCATGCAAGCGAGTGAATTGCGAAGCAATTCGCAAGCGCGGCTTGGAGATAGAGGAACCACAAAGGATTGAGCCTCGGAGAGGGTCGGTTATGGTAGCAGCCTGAGTTTTCTGATTGCCTCCACCCTCTCCACGAAACTAAAAACGCGAGTTCGGGATAAGAAACTGTCTTTGGGCTTTAATCCGGGAATATGATT
>JAUNCU010000010.1:0-10451 GCA_030526455.1 Bacteroidales bacterium
CGGAACAAGAAAAAGAAACTCGTAATCAACAAACTTGACAGCCTAGGTCTGACCCTAATTACAACTTCTTAATTTGTGTTAAAATCTCGAAAATATATGACCTCATTCTTCGTCACTGGGGTTGATATATTAATTGTGTGGATTTATGGTTTCGCCTTCCTCACTCGGCAACTTGGCATCTCAGCAATTCATGAGATGAGCGTATTCGGCCTGGAAGTGGCGGAGGTCGGCCACGGTGGCGGGGCCTACGCCGTGGCATTGGGCAAATTCGTCGGGGTCGACTTGGAGGATGTCGTGCACGGTGACGTAGCCACAGGCGCCGAGGCGCTCGATGGTGCGGAGTTTGAGCACCAGGTCATCGAGCAGCACGAGATCGAAGAGCGTTGTATCGAGGCAAATGCCGCAGTAGTCACACTCCTCCCCCACTCCAGCGGCTGCGGAGTCATCTTCATCGCAGCCCGCGTCGCCGCCGTCGTCGTCGGTAAAATATTCTGCGGGTTCGCCAGTGTTCATGTAGTAGTCGTAATCCTCCCACATGTCGTGTTCGGGGTCGCCATTATATCCTGCCATAGTTCTGAAAGTTTAAGTACCGGTATCGGTTGATTTCAGCACAAATATACGAATAATTTTGCAAGCCGCAGCATTTTTTTCGTCACATTATTTAATTAGGCGCGCTTTGGGAGCAAGGAAGTCGGTCTCCACGGGGAGCCACTTGCGGGTGTGGGTTGTGGAAATGGCGGGGAATTGCTATCTTTGTAGTTTGAATACGATTTAATATAGCAAACAACTACTATGGAATTAGGCAAATATAATGAGTTGACGGTAAACCGATTTGTGGACTTCGGGCTTTACCTTATCGATGGCGAGGCCAATGAAGTGCTTCTGCCCAAGCGCTACCTCACTGGCAAGGAAAAGGCGGGCGACGTGATGCGCGTGTTTGTGTATCTTGATTCGGAGGGCCGCCCCGTGGCCACCACCGAGACGCCCCATGCCGTGGTGGGCGACTTTGCCCTGATGCGCGTGAACCAGGTGAACCAGGTGGGTGCATTCCTCGACTGGGGCCTGGTGAACAAGGAACTGCTGGTGCCCTTCCGCGAGCAGCGCGTGAGAATGCTCGCCGGGCGCAGTTACATCGTCTACGTCTACGTCGACGACAACTCGCAGCGCATCGTGGCTTCGGCCAAACTCAACAAATTTCTCGACAACCGCATGCCCCGCTTCTACCACCGCCAGAAGGTGGACGTGCTGGTGGTGCAACGCACCGAACTGGGCTACAAGGTGATCGTCGACAACCTGTTCTGGGGATTGCTCTACAGCAACGAAATATATGGCGACATCAACATAGGCGACCGCCGCACGGGCTTCATCAAGCAAGTGCGCCCCGACGGCAAGATCGACGTGACGCTGGAAAAGATCGAAAAGATGCGTGTCGACGACTTGAGCACCGTGATTGAGAACTACCTCAAGAGCCACGGCGGCGAGATGGCGCTCACCGACAAGAGCGACCCGAAACAGATTATGGACACCTTCAACTGCTCGAAAAAAGACTTCAAGAAGGCCCTCGGCCAACTCTACAAGCAAAAGAAGGTGACCCTGGGCGAAACAACCCGACTCGTATAATTTCACTGACACAGAATAAGCATGGACGCATTTGTTGATTTCTTTGTGCAATGGGGCTACTGGGGCCTCTTCGTGGGCTCGTTTATCGCCGGCAGCGTGATTCCGCTCAGTTCGGAAGCCATTCTGGTGATGTGCGTGGGCCCGCTACACCTCGACCCCTGGATATGCCTGTGGTCGGCGCTGGCCGGCAACGTGGCAGGCGGCATGACGTGCTACTGGATGGGCCATCTGGGCAAGATGGAATGGATAGAAAAGTACTGCCACGTGAAGAAAGAAAAACTCGACAAGGCATCGCGCTGGGTGCAGAAACGCGGCGCTTGGATGGCATTCTTCGCCTTCATCCCCATTCTGGGCAGCGCCATCACCGTGGCACTGGGCCTGCTGCGCGCCAACGTGTGGGGCACCGTGGCTGCAATGAGCGTGGGCAAATGGCTGCGCTATGCCGCCGTGATATGGGGCACCGAACTCGTAACACAGTATCTCTAAAAAGGAATATTTTTACAGAATTTTTATTCCGAATTTTATATTTGTAAAGAAAAATATTCTATACTAATTAAATTACACAATATATTTTTGCTTTAACCATTGTTTTGTGCTAACTTTGCAGCGACAATAAACAATGGGAAATAAGACTATACATATAAGCGAAGCGCTGAAGGAGCGCATTTTGATTCTCGACGGGGCCATGGGAACGCTCATCCAGCGACAGGGCCTCGAGGAAAAAGATTTCGCCGACGGCCCATTCTCAAAGTGGCCAGTGGCGCTGAAGGGCAACAACGACGTGCTGTGCATCACCCGCCCCAACGTGATAGCCGATCTTCACCAGCAATACATCGACGCCGGCGCCGACATCATCACCACCAACACATTCAACAGCAACAGCATCTCGCAAGCCGACTACCGTTGCGAAGCCTTCGTGAGCCAGATGGCACTTGAGGGCGCACGCATTGCGAAGGAGGTGGCAAGCCGCTGCACCGAGCGACAGGTGTGGGTGGCTGGCAGCATGGGGCCCCTCAACAAGAGCCTCACCATGGACGCCACGGGCGAAGCGGTGGATTTCTTCCACTTTGCCGACGCCTATTACACCCAGGCCAAGGCACTGGTGGAAGGCGGTGTGGACTTGCTGCTGCTCGAAACCTGCTACGATGCGCTCAACTGCAAAGCCGCGCTCTATGCCATCCAGCGCGTGGAGGAAGCGACGGGCAAGGCGGCGCCAGTGATGGTTTCGGCCACAGTGAACGACCGCAGCGGACGCACCCTCACGGGACAGACGCTCGACGCCTTCTTCACCAGCATTCAGCACTACCCTATCTTGAGTTTCGGCCTCAACTGTTCATTCGGCGCAGGCGAACTCCGCCCCATGGTGGAAACCATCGCGCGCAAGGTGCCGAAATACATTAGTCTTTACCCCAACGCCGGGCTGCCCAACGCGATGGGCGAATACGACGAAGCCCCCGAATTCACCGCCAGCCACATCAAGGCCATGGCCGCCGACGGGCTGCTCAACATAGTGGGCGGCTGCTGCGGCACCACGCCCGACCACATCCGCGCCATAGCCCAGGCTGTGAAAGGCATTGCCCCCCACACTCCCGCCGAGGCCGACGAACGCCTCACCGTGTCGGGGCTGGAAACGGTGGTGGTGGACCGCGCTACGAAGAATTTCATCAACATAGGCGAACGCACCAACGTGGCCGGATCGCGAAAATTCGCCCGCCTCATCGGTGAGAACAAGTTGGAAGAAGCCACACAAGTGGCTCGCCAGCAGATAGAAAACGGTGCCGACATCATCGACATCAACATGGACGACGCCATGCTCGACAGCGCCAAGGAAATGCGCCGCTTCGTGAGTTACATCAGCAACGAGCCAGCCGTGGCACGCGCCGCATTCATGATCGACTCATCGGACTGGGCCACCATTCTCGAAGGACTGAAAAACGCCCAAGGCAAGTGCATCGTCAATTCCATCAGTCTGAAGGAAGGCGAAAGCGAATTCCTGCGCAAAGCAAAAGAAATACGCCGCTTCGGCGCCGCCGTGGTGGTGATGGCATTCGACGAAGAAGGCCAGGCCACCACCTTCGAGCGCAAAATCGCCATCGCCGAGCGCGCCTATCGCCTGCTCACGCAAGAAGCGGGTTTTGCGCCCCACGACATCATCATCGACGTAAATGTGCTCACCATAGGCACCGGCATCGACGAGCACGCCCTCTACGGCATCGACTTCATCAAGGCCGTGCAGTGGATCAAGGAGCATCTGCCCGGAGCAAAGACCAGCGGCGGCGTGTCGAACCTCTCGTTTGCCTTCCGCGGCAACAACCCCGTGCGCGAAGCCATGCACTCGGTGTTTCTCTACCACGCCATCAAGGCGGGCCTCGACATGGCCATCATCAATCCAGGCATGCTGCAGGTGTACGACACCATCGACCCCGCACTGCTGAAAGCCGTGGAAGACGTGATTCTGAACACCGACAGTGAAGCCACCGAGCGCCTCACCACACTCGCCGAAACCATCAAAGCATCGGCTGGCGAGAAGACCGAAACAGCCCGAGTGGAGCAATGGCGCGCCACCGACATCGACCAGCGCCTCACCTACGCGCTGAGCAAAGGCATCACCGACCATCTGGAAGCCGACATCGCCGAGGCATTGGCCTCCTATCGCAGCGCTGTGGCCATCATCGAAGGACCTCTCATGCGCGGCATGGAACACGTGGGACGCCTCTATGGTGAAGGAAAGATGTTCTTGCCACAGGTGGTGAAGAGTGCCAAGGTGATGAAGCAGGCCGTGGCCATCCTCCAGCCCGAAATCGAAAAGGCTGCCGAAAGCCTCGCCACGGTAAAGCGCCCGAAAGTGGTGCTGGCCACAGTGAATGGCGACGTGCACGACATAGGCAAAAACATTGTGGGCATCGTGCTGGGATGCAACAACTTCGAGGTGATTGACCTCGGGGTGATGGTGCCCAACGAAGAGATTCTTGAAGCCACCCGTCGTGAAAGGCCCGACATCGTGTGTGTGAGCGGATTGATTACGCCTTCGCTGAAAGAAATGGAGCATCTTTGCTTGCTCTTTGAGCGCGAAGGCATCGAGGTGCCCATCTTCGTGGGTGGCGCCACCACATCGCCCGTGCACACCGCCGTGAAACTCGCCCCAGCCTATGAAGCGGGTGTGGTGCACGGCAACGACGCGTCCACCACTTCGGTGCTGGCGAAAAAATACATTGCCAATCCTCGCAAACTCATTGCCGACGTGAAGGCCGAGCAGGCCCGCATCAGAGAGCAATACCTCAATAAAGACACGAAAATCGACAGTTTTGCCGAGTCGAATGCCCAGGCACCGGTATATGACCACAGCCACGAGGTGAATATCGCCCCCTACACCACACCCTCGGTGGCAGAGGTGGCAAAGCGCATCGACTGGCGCATGCTGCTCCACTTCTGGGGGTTCAGCGCCCAGCAACACGACAGCGAAGAGGCACAGGCCACACTCGATGAGGCCAAACAACTGCTGGCGTCGCTCATCGACGCCGACGAAATCGCGCTGCGCGTGAGCGTGAAAATCACCCAGGCACATGCCGAGGGCAACGATATCGTGTGCGCCGACGGCACCGTGCTGCCCATGCTACGTCAGCAGAGCGGCCAGCATGCATCGCTCGCCGATTTCTTCCCCGGCGCCGGCAATGATGCGCCCATCGGCCTGTTCAGCATCGCCACCAGCCTCAAGCACGGCACTGCCGACGACCAGGCTCTCATGCGCCACGCCCTGTGTGCACGCATCACCGAAGCGGCAGCCGAGCATCTGCAAAGCGTGCTCTTCGGCTCGCAAAACGCCATCCGACCCGCCTTTGGCTACAGCGCCTGCCCCGACCACAGCCTCAAGAAGACGGTGGTCGACGCCCTTGGAGGCGAACAGAAAGTGGGCGTGGAATTCACCGCCAACTATTCGATGAGTCCGTCAACCGCCATTTGCGGCATGCTGATTGCCCACCCCGATGCCCATTACTTCGCGGTGGGAAAAATTGGCGCCGACCAGTTGGCCGACTACTGCACACGCCGTGGCTTCACCCTAGAAGAAGGCGAAAAACATCTCAATCAAAACTTGTAACCACCCCACCCCCTTGACTATGAGCAAAATCATCGATATACTCAACAACAGCAACACCCCATTCGCGTCGTTCGAACTCGTTCCGCCACTGAAAGGCAGCGATGTGCACCAACTCTACGCCAGCATCGAGCCGCTCATGGAACTGGCACCGCCGTTTATCAACATCACCTGCCACCGCGACGAGATTGAGTTTCACGACAATGGCGACGGCACTTTCACCAAATTCACCCTCGCCAAGCGCCCAAGCACGCTGGCCATCACGGCTGCCATCATGAAGAAATTTGATGTAGAGATTGTGCCCCATGTGATTTGTGGCGGTGCTTCGAAGGCGAAGATTGAAAGCGAACTGCTCGACCTCAACTTCATGGGCATCGACAATGTGGTGGCACTGCGTGGCGACGCCATCGCCGGCCAGCGCTATTTCATGCCCGAACCCGATGGCTTTGCACACAGTAGCGAACTGGTGGAGATGATTTCCAACCTCAACCACGGCACCTACCTCGACCCCACCGTGAAGAGCGGCATCAGCACCGACTTCTGCATAGGCGTGGCAGGCTACCCCGAAAAGCACTTCGAGGCGGCTAACCTCGAAACCGACATCAAGCACCTGAAAGAAAAGGTGGAAGCGGGCGCTCACTACATCATCACACAGATGTTTTTCGACAACCAGAAGTTCTACGACTTCGAAAAGGCTTGCCGCCAGGCTGGCATCACCGTGCCCATCATCCCCGGACTGAAACCACTCTCGGTGGCACGTCAAATCGAAATGCTGCCACGCGCTTTCCATCTCGACATTCCGCAAGACCTCGTGGCCGAAATCTCCAAGGCGAAAACCCGCCAAGAGGCCTACGAAGCCGGTATCGCATGGTGTGTGGCTCAGAGCCGCGACCTGCTCGCACACGGCGTGCCCGCCATCCACTACTACACCATGGGCAAGGCCGACAACGTGAAGAAAATCGTGAAAACGGTGTTTTAATACCTTTTTAAGCAACTGGGCAAAAACTTGGCACTGGTAGAGCGTAATTTTGTAAGCAACAAAATCAAAACAACCTCTCTACTATGTGGCAAGCAGTATATTACCGGCACTTCGACGCTCGTCTTGAAAGCGCATTCGTGCACCATGTGAAGTCGATCCCCTATTGCGTGGCATGCGCCACCGACGACGAGTTGCAAGCACTGAAACTCCAACTGAAGAAAGACGGTTTCACCTGCGTGGAATCGGAAGGCGACGCACACACCATCCTCATCAACCTCGAACTGAAGAAATGGTGCAAAAAGCCCACGTCGTTCAACGTAGACTACCAAGAAAACACCATCCACCACACCCCAGAATTCATCACCACAATCTACACCCCCTGGAAAACAAAAAACTAACATCCACACCACATAACCACCAACAAAAACAACACACATTCAAACACAAAACTGCCATCAAAGGGACGGTTCTTTCGATGGCAACAATTTCATATCAATCTAATACACAGCATATTATAAATAAAACAACAATCATGAAATGCCATCAAAAGAACCGTCCCTTTGATGGCATTTGTATAAAAAAAGGGAGACCACTAGGGCCTCCCTTATGTTTTTTTGCGGAAAGAGAGGGATTCGAACCCTCGGTACCCGAATGGGTACAACGGTTTTCGAGACCGTCCCGTTCGACCACTCCGGCATCTTTCCTTTGGTCAATGTTCGCTTCACGGGGGTTCCGTAAAGCGAACACAAAATTACAAATTTATATCTTCTTGAGCAAGATTATCGGCAGAAAAATTTACTACAAATTTTTAAGCCCCTCAATCACAGCCTTTTTGTCGGCCGCTCCAAATACGTAACTACCAGCCACCACCACGTCGGCTCCAGCCTGGGCGAGGCGTGCGCCAGTTTCCTGGTTCACACCGCCATCCACCTCTATGATGGCTTGGCTGCCTGTTTCTTCTATCATCTGACGCAGTTCCGCCACCTTTCTCAATGAGGATTCAATGAACTTCTGACCGCCGAAACCGGGATTCACCGACATGACGAGCACCATATCCACGCTGTCGATAATGTCGCGAAGCAAGCACACTGGCGTGGCGGGGTTGATGGCCACACCCGCTTTCATGCCCGCGTCGTGAATTTGCTGCACCACGCGATGCAGATGGGTGCAGGCCTCGAAGTGCACGGTCATATACTCAGCGCCACAGTCGCGCACCTCGTTCACAAACTTTTGTGGTTCCACAATCATCAAGTGAACGTCGAGCGGCTTGGTGGAGAGTTTTTTCACATATTTCATCACCGGGAAACCGAACGAGATGTTGGGCACGAACACGCCGTCCATCACATCGATGTGAAGCATGTCGGCATTGCTGGCGTTGATTTCGGCAATGTCGGCAGCCAAGTTGCCAAAGTCGGCAGAGAGAAGAGAAGGAGAAACTTGCATTTCTTGCTGTTTTTGGGTAGTTATCTACTTTAGTGTTGATTATTTCTTAGGTGTTTTCTTCAAGCCCTTGAAGGCAATGTAGAGCACGATGATGCCCAGCAGCGCATAGCCTGCGTAAGAGAGATACTTGTTGTTGGCCTCAATTTGTGCGAAGAGGTCGCCTGGGCTCACGAATGTGCTCAGCCACCATCCCAGCGCGGCAAGTACGCCATTCCAGATGCCGGCACCCAGCGTGGTGAAGACGGCAAATTTGGCGAAGTTCATGCGAGCCAGACCGGCGGGAATGGAGATGAGTTGACGCACGGCAGGAATCAGACGGCCAAGGAAGGTGGAAATAGAGCCGTGGTCGTCGAAGTATTTTTCAGCCTTCTCCACTTTCTCGGCGTCGATGAGGCACATGTGGCCTATGCGGCTATTGGCGAAGCCATACACCACGGGGCGGCCGATGAGCAGCGCCAGCACGTAGTTGATCGATGCACCGAGCAGTGCGCCCAGCGTGGCCATCACCACCACCATATACACGTTGAGGTCGGCCGTAGCGGCACCCGAGCATGCGAAATAGGCAGCGGGAGGCACCACGATTTCGCTTGGGAAAGGAATGAACGAACTCTCAATGGCCATCAGCACAAAGATGAGCACATAACTCACATTGTTCTGAAACCAGGTGAAGATGGAGGCTGCGGTGAATTCTCTCAAGTCGGAGGGCCAGAATGCGATAGCGAGCGCCACAAGCGCTGCGAGCAAGGCACAGCCCAGCAATAATTGGATGCTTTGTTTTTTCATCTATATTTAATGCAATGATAATTTTATGCAAAATTACTAATTATCGGTCATATTTCATAACCGAGCGCCAGAAACATCGCCTTGTAGGCCTCGGCTTTTTTCTCCAGCGCCAGCGGATAGGCGCGCGACGACGATGGCATGCGGAAGAGTTTGAAACGGTGGCTGGCATAGTGGCACTCCACCATCTCGCCCATCTTGGGCACCTCCACCTGTGCCATTTCGGCTATCACGCCTGTGGCCTTCTCCCCTGCCGTGACCACGGCCTGCAGCGTGGGTTGCGCCTTGAAGAAAGCCTCAAGGTCGATGGTTTCCACTATCTCCAGAAATTTGTCGCTGGCATTGTCCTTGAGTCGGCGCACTCGGGTGGCGGTGTCGTAGAGCGCGATTTTCTTCTCCTCCAGAAATGCCTTCAGCGCCTCGAGCCGATAGGTTTTGGCGGTGGCGTCGAAGAAGCGGTTGCGGTCGGCGTAGAAAATGTGGCCCATGATCTTCCACATGTCGTTGGTCTTGTTGGGATAGAAGAATTCCATCGCCCAGCGATTGGGCTTTGGCGGGAACGTGCCCAGCATCAGCACCCTCGCCCCAGCGGGCAGGAATGGCTCAAAGGGATGCGCTTCGATAGGAATGGTAGTTGTCATGTTTTCTGTCAAAATCTAGCACAAAATTAGCGAATCTGTTTCACTGATGCAAAAATCCCACGCATCGGCGGGCGATATATGCGGTGTGATTATTGAATTTTTTTGATTTTTTTCATAACTTTGCCAAACATTACATATTTTTCGCAATCAATCAACACAATTTCAAGCATATGAAAATCAAACATCTCCTCTCTGTGGCGCTCTTGGCGATAGCCATGGCAAGTTGCCACACCCCACAAGACATCACCTACATGCAGAATGCCGAAACGCTTCCTGCCGAGGTGCTCAAAGCCACCGCTAAGATCAACGACCCAGTGATTATGCCTGGCGACATGCTGCAAATCAGCGTGTCGGCTTCTAATCCCGAACTGGTGAAGTTTTTCAACAAAACCGAAATGGTGTCGAGCGGCAGCGGCAACAATGGCGCCAGCGAAAACTCTATGTACTACTACCTGGTGGACAACAAGGGCAACATCGACTTCCCTATGCTGGGCCAAATCAAGGTGGGCGGCAAGACACAAAGCGCCGTTGAAGAAGAAATCGGCTCACTCATCTATCCTCGCTACATCACCGAGAAGCCCGGTGTGGAGGTTCGCTTCCAGAATTTCCACGTCTACACCATGGGCGAAGTGAGTAGCCCCGGCCAAATCAAGGCCGCCAATGGTCGCATCACCATTCTTGAGGCCATCGCTCAGTCGGGCGACTTGACCATCCACGGCCGTCGCGACAATGTGATGGTGATTCACACCAATGCCGACGGCAGCCGCGAAGTGCAGCGCGTGAACCTCACCGACAAGAACCTGCTCGTGTCGCCAGTCTACAACCTGCGCCAGAACGACGTGATCTACGTGGAGCCTAACGCTTCGAAGCAGCGTTCATCATGGTCGATTCCACC
>JAUNCU010000010.1:10461-10732 GCA_030526455.1 Bacteroidales bacterium
TCCACCAGCATGGGCATTCGGCACCAGCATCCTCGGCACCGCCATCTCTATCGCCACTTTCGTAATCACGCTCACCAAGTAAAGGACAAGCGCATCACATTTATAATATAGGCCTAAAAAAATCCCGCCCCATTGTTGAGGGCGGGATTTTTTTATGTATTGATATTCACGTTTAGTTGCGGAATATGAGTTGGCCGGCTTCGATGTCGATGACGATGGGCTTTTCGCGGTCGTTGCGCTGGGCGACCGAGCCGAAGTGCAGCTCGCCGTG
>JAUNCU010000010.1:10742-30221 GCA_030526455.1 Bacteroidales bacterium
GATGATGTCGCGCGAGAGTTGGTTGAGCACCATGTTCTGGATCACGCGCTTCACTGGGCGGGCGCCGAATTCGGGGTCGTAGCCTGCCTGAGCGAGGAAGGCGATGGCGGCGTCGGTGGCCTGGAGGGTGATGCCGTTCTTTGCGAGCATCTTAGCCACGCTATTCACCTGCAGGCCTACGATTTGGGCGATTTCACCCTCGTCAAGCGGCGTGAACATGATGATGTCGTCGATACGGTTGAGGAATTCGGGACGCATCTGCGTTTTCAGCAGGGCGAACACCTCGTTGCGGGTGCGTTCTATCACCTCGGCGCGGTTCTGTGCGTTGAGATGCTCGAAACGCTCGCGAATCACCTGGCTGCCCAGGTTGCTGGTCATGATGATGATGGTGTTCTTGAAGTTCACGGTGCGGCCCTTGTTATCGGTCAGTCGGCCGTCGTCGAGCACCTGCAGCAGGATGTTGAACACATCGGGGTGCGCCTTTTCTATCTCGTCGAAGAGCACCACCGAATAAGGCTTGCGGCGCACGGCTTCGGTGAGTTGGCCACCTTCGTCATAGCCCACATATCCTGGAGGCGAACCAATGAGGCGAGTGACACTGAATTTCTCCTGATACTCGCTCATGTCGATGCGGGTGATCATGTTCTCGTCGTTGAACATATATTCGGCGAGTGCCTTGGCGAGTTCGGTCTTGCCCACACCCGTGGTGCCCATGAAGATGAACGAGCCGATGGGTTTGCGTGGGTCGTTGAGGCCCGCACGGCTGCGGCGCACGGCATCGGAGATGGCGCTGATGGCCTCGTGCTGCCCTATCACACGCTTGTGCAATTCCTCTTCCAAGTGCAGAAGTTTTTCCTTCTCGCTCTGGAGCATGCGGCTCACGGGGATACCCGTCCAGCGCGACACCACGTCGGCGATATCGTCGCTGTCCACTTCCTCCTTAATCATGGCAGTGTCGCCCTGCATGCCTATGAGTTGCTGCTGAATGGCCTTGTTTTCGTCCTCTTTCTGCTTGATGAGCGAGTAGCGAATCTCGGCCACGCGGGCGTAGTTGCCATCGCGCTCGGCACGCTCAGCCTCGAAGTTGAGTTGCTCAATGTCGATCTTATTTTGCTGAATGCGGTTGATGAGTTCCTTCTCGCTGCTCCACTTCGCCTTATAGGCGCTCTCCACCTCTTTCAGTTCGGCAATTTCCTTGTCCACCTGCTCCAGATGCTGGGCATCGCCGTCGCGCTTGATGGCGGCACGTTCAATTTCGAGTTGGGCGATTTTACGCGAAGTTTCGTCAAGTTCTTCAGGCACCGAGTCCATCTCGATACGCAGTTTTGCGGCGGCTTCGTCCACCAGGTCGATGGCCTTGTCGGGGAGGAAACGGTCGCTGATGTAGCGCTGGCTCAACTGCACGGCCGCGATGATGGCGTCGTCTTTGATTCTCACCTTGTGGTGATTCTCGTAGCGTTCCTTCAAGCCACGCATGATGGCGATGGCGCTCTCCTCGTCGGGCTCGTCGACCATCACCACCTGGAAACGGCGTTCGAGCGCCTTGTCCTGCTCGAAATACTTCTGGTATTCGTCGAGCGTGGTGGCGCCGATGCTGCGCAATTCGCCACGCGCAAGGGCTGGCTTGAGAATGTTGGCGGCATCCATGGCACCGCTGCTCTTGCCCGCGCCCACGAGGGTGTGGATTTCGTCAATGAAGAGGATGATGTCGCCCTGCGAGGTGGTGATTTCGTTGATCACTGCCTTGAGGCGTTCTTCGAATTCGCCCTGATACTTAGCGCCGGCGATAAGGGCGCCCATATCGAGCGAGTAGACCTGCTTTTGACGCAGATTCTCAGGCACATCGCCTCTTACGATACGCTGGGCGAGGCCTTCCACGATGGCAGTCTTACCCGTGCCCGGCTCACCTATCAATATAGGGTTGTTCTTGGTGCGTCGGCTCAGAATTTGGAGCACACGGCGAATTTCGTCGTCGCGGCCAATCACGGGGTCGAGTTTGCCCTGCTGAGCGCGTTCACACAGGTTGATGGCATATTTCTTGAGCGCGTTGTATTGGTCTTCGGCGCTTTGAGCGTTGGCCTTGCGGCCTTGGCGGAGTTCGGCGATGGCGGCCTTGAGTGCCTTCTCGGTGGCGCCAGCGTCTTTCAAAATCTTGCTGGCGGGAGAATCCACGGCGAGCAGCGCCAGCAGAATAGCCTCCACGGTCACATACTGGTCGCCATTTTCCACGGCGAAAGCATTGGCTTTCTCGAGCACAGCATTGGCATCCTTGCTCAGATAAGGTTCTCCCCCGCTCACCTTAGGCAGGCGGCTGAGTTGCTCATCGAGCGAGCGTTCAATCATGGTAGCAGCCATATCGAGTTTCTGGAACACGAACTTCGCAACCGAGTCGGCCTCCGATATCACTGCTTTTAAGAGGTGAACAGGTTCGAGCACCTGGTTTTGATTACCCTGGGCAATCTGTACAGCCTTCTGTACGACCTCTTGCGATTTGATGGTAAAATTTTGGAAATTCATAATTTCATATTCATGCTGATATATTATTGCATGTCCTTTCACCCACCATCTCAGCAATACCCGTACCCCAGTCGCAAGCACTGCCAATTTGTCACTCACCCAATCCCTCCCCCACCCTATAAGCCAAGAAAGTGTGGCCGCAAAAAAATGCTCGCCCCTTTTCAGCATCAAGGAGGCCGTTCATGGGGAAAGCAAGGGAAATTTGCACAAAAAATGTTATAAATAGGGATTATTTATAATTATAAGGTGTGATTATAGTGGTGGATTGCGTAATTTTTAATAATTTTGTATTCTATTTTGGACAAATAGGCTGACCCCGCTGATTCACCTGCTTTTCGCAACAATACAGAGTCATGCGTGCGAAGGCCGAATTAACAAACAATTATGGCTGAAAAGAAACAAATTAAATCTGCTCTCATCTCCGTATTCCACAAAGACGGACTCGAAGACATTCTCAAGGAGTTAAACGACAATGGTGTAAAATTCCTCTCAACCGGTGGCACCCAGAAGTTCATTCAGGAACTGGGCTATGCCTGCGAAGCCGTTGAAGACCTCACCAGTTACCCATCAATTCTCGGTGGCCGCGTGAAGACGCTCCACCCCAAGGTGTTTGGTGGCATTCTCAACCGCCGCGAGAATGAAAGCGACCAGCAGCAAATTGCACAATATGAAATTCCCGAGATCGACCTCGTGATTGTGGATCTCTACCCATTTGAAGAAACAGTGGCAAGTGGTGCCGACCATGCCGCTATCATCGAAAAGATTGATATCGGTGGCATCTCGCTCATCCGCGCTGCCGCCAAGAACTACAACGACGTGGTGATTGTGGCTTCGAAGGCTCAATACAAGCCCCTGCTCGACGCCCTCAAGGAAAACGGCAACGCCGAAACCACACTCGCGCAGCGCCGCTGGTTTGCCAAGGAAGCATTCGCAGTATCGAGCGCCTACGATAGCCACATCTTCAACTACTTCGACGGCGAAGAATGCAGCGCGCTGCGCCTGCCAGTGAACGGCAGCAAGGCACTGCGCTACGGCGAAAACCCACACCAGAAGGGTTACTACTTCGGCGACTTCGACGCTATGTTCACCCAACTCCACGGCAAGGAAATCAGTTACAACAACCTGCTCGACATCGATGCGGCTGTGAACCTGATCAAGGACTTCGACGAAACCACCTTCGTGATCATGAAGCACAACAATGCCTGCGGCTTGGCTTCGCGCGAAAAACTCGTCGACGCCTTCAACGCCGCCCTCGCTGGCGACCCAGTGAGCGCATTCGGTGGCGTGCATGTGACCAACCGCGAGGTTGACGCTGCCACTGCCGAAGAGATGAACAAGGTGTTCATCGAAGTGTGCATCGCTCCATCCTACACCGACGAAGCCCTCGAAATTCTCAAGCAGAAGAAGAACCGCGTGATTCTGGTGATGAAAGACGTGGAAATTCCCGCTATGCAGTGCCGCACCGTGCTCAACGGCGCCCTCGTGCAGGAACGCGACGCTCACGTGGAAACTCCCGAAGAACTCAAGCAGTGCACCACCAAGGCTGTTACTCCCGAGCAAGTGGAAGACCTCCTTTTTGCCAACAAGGTGGTGAAGCACAGCAAGAGCAACTCTATCGTGCTGGCCAAGAACAAGATGCTCATTGCCAGCGGCGTGGGCGAAACTTCGCGCGTAGACGCGCTGAAGCACGCCATTGAGAAGGCTCACAACTTCAAGCACGACCTGCAAGGTGCTGTGATGGCTAGCGACGCGTTCTTCCCATTTGCCGACTGCGTGGAAATCGCCCACAAGGAAGGCATCGACGCCGTGATCCAGCCTGGTGGTTCGGTGCGCGACGGCGAAAGCATTGAATATTGCAACAACAATGGAGTGGCCATGGTGATGACCGGCGTTCGCCACTTCAAGCACTAATATTAACACAATAGATTTATTTAGATAATTACGACTATGGGATTTTTCTCATTCCGACAAGAAATTGCTGTCGACTTAGGTACAGCAAACACGATTATCATCCACAAGGATAAGATCGTGATCGACGAGCCTTCGGTTGTAGCCCAGGATGCCAAGACTGGCAAAATGATTGCCGTGGGTGAAAAGGCTCGCGAAATGCACGGCAAGGTACACGAAGGTATCCGCACCATTCGCCCTCTGCGCGACGGTGTGATTGCCGACTTCAACGCCGCCGAAATGATGATTCGCGGCATGATCAAGAAAGTGAGCAGCAAAAACGGCTGGATGTCGCCTTCACTCACCATGGTGGTGTGCATCCCTTCAGGCTCTACCGAAGTGGAAATTCGTGCTGTGCGCGACTCTAGTGAGCACGCAGGCGGCCGCGAAGTGTATATGATCTACGAACCCATGGCAGCAGCGCTGGGTATCGGTCTCGACGTGCTTGCCCCTGAAGGCAACATGATTGTGGATATAGGTGGCGGTACCACCGAAATCGCCGTGATTTCGCTCGGCGGTATCGTGAGCAACAAGAGTATCCGCATCGCGGGCGACGACCTCACCGAAGACATCATGGAGCACATGCGCCGCGTCCACAACGTGAAGGTGGGAGAACGCACTGCCGAATTGATCAAGATCAACGTGGGTTCTGCCCTCACCGAACTCGACAATCCACCCGAAGACTTCGTGGTGCACGGTCCTCACCAGATGACTGCCCTGCCTATGGAAGTGCCCATCTCCTACCAGGAAATTTGCCACTGCCTCGAAAAGTCAATCTCCAAGATTGAGGCAGCGGTGCTGAGCGCCCTCGAGCAGACTCCACCCGAACTCTATGCCGACATCGTGCGCAACGGTGTGTATCTGGCTGGTGGTGGCGCACTGCTGCGCGGCCTCGACAAGCGCTTGCAGGACAAGATTGGCATCCCATTCCACGTGGCCGAAGACCCACTGCACGCAGTGGCAAAGGGCACCGGTGTGGCGCTGCGCAACATCAAGCACTTCAAGTTCTTGAAGCAATAGCCGATACATAAGAAACATCATTTTAATGATTTTGATAGCACAGGAAGGCAACGACTCGTCATTGCCTTCTTATGCGTATCTATAGGTGTGATACTTTACCCGTAAAGCAAAGAGAAATCGGAGCACATGAATAATCTACTGCAATTCATCGTAAAGCACGTGCCGTGGTTTGTGTTTATCATCTATGTGGTGATAAGTTGCATACTGCTGTTCAGCAACAACCCCTACCAGCAAAGCGTGTATCTTTCGTCGGCCAACGGCGTGAGCGCCAGCGTGTATGAAACCTACAGCGGCGTGACCTCGTACTTCGGCCTCAAAGCCGTGAACGAAGACCTCCTGAAGCGCAACACCGCGCTGCGAATGGAGATTTCGCGACTGCAGAAAGAATTGAAAAACTGCAAGTTGCAGATCCCCGACACCACTGGCATCCTCGCTAAAAGCGAAGGCGACTACTCCTTCGTGGTGGCCAACGTGATCAGCAACAGCGTGGCGCAGCCAGCCAACTTCATCACCATCGACCGCGGTAGCGACGACGGCATCGTGCCCGAAATGGGCGTGGTGGGCCACAACGGCGTGGTGGGCATCGTGAACGTGGTGGGCAAGCACTCGGCACGCATCATCTCGCTCATCAACCCCTACACCCGCCTCTCGTGCAAGGTGAAGAAAAACAACAAGTTCGGCACCCTGATATGGACCGGCGGCGACTACCGCTACGCCACCCTCACCGAACTGCCTCGCGACGGCAAATACAACAAGGGCGACAGCGTGGTCACCAACGGCTACTCTTCGCTCTTCCCCGAAGGCATCATGGTGGGCGTGATTGAAGGCGAAGACAAGGAAATGTCGAGCAACTTCATGGCAGTGAAGGTGAAGTTGAGCACCGACTTCTCGCAACTGAAAAACGTGAGCGCCCTCCACAACAAGATGCGCGTGGAACTCAAAGCGCTCGAATCGAAAGACAACAACCCCAGCGGTGCAAAGAAGGAGGAAAAGAAATAATGGCAAAATCCACACTACAATTCATCATTCTGTTTGTGATTCTGGTTTTGGTGCAGGTGATCTTCAGCAAAATCATGCTCTTCAATGTGGCCACGCCCATCATCTTCATCTATCTGCTGATGCGCTTGCCCATAGGCCTGTCGCTCACCTGGCTCTTCACCATCGCGTTTTTCTCGGGACTCTCGATCGATGTGTTCAACAACACGCAGGGCATGAACGCCCTGGCGTGCCTGCTCATAGCGGCGGTGCGCTCGAAGGTGTTCTTCACCTTCGTCACCCGCGACGACGACTCCAACATCATCGTGCCCTCGTGCAAAAGCATCGGCACGGGCAACTATCTGAAATACGCGGGCACCATCACGTTCGTCTACTGCTTCCTCATCTTCTTCATCCAGGCGTTTACCTTCCACAACGTGATGCTCACCGTGGCTCGCATTGTGTGCAGTTTCGCCCTGTCGCTCATCCTCATCTATGGCATCGACAGCCTCATGACCACGCGACGCGAGAAGAGATAACCACCTCTGAGTAATCACTTTTGTTCACTCCCACTCTCCCCCTATACTTGATAATTTACCTCCATGAGAAAAGATTATAACCTGGAGAAAAGAAAATACGTGATTGGCGGCTTCATCGTGGTGCTGGTGTGCATCTACATCGTGAGGCTCTTCATGCTGCAAATCGTGGACGACTCCTACAAAGACAAGTCGGAGGGCAACGCCTACGTGCACAAGATGATATACCCGTCGCGAGGACTCATTTTCGACCGCTACGGCAAACTGATCGTCTACAACCAGCCGTCGTACGACCTGACGGTGATTCTGAAAGACGTTCAGCCCTTCGACACAGTCGACTTCTGCAACACGCTGCAAATCACCCGCGAAGAATTCGACGAGCGCCTCGAGAAGGTGAGGGCCACCAAGCGCATCTATAGCGAGCAGGTGTTTCTCGCCCACATCGACCAGGAAGACTACGGACGCATTCAGGAAAAACTCTACCGCTTCCCCGGCTTCTCCATTGTACAGCGCATCATGCGCGACTACACCCAGCCCGTGGGCGCCACGTTTCTGGGCGACATCAGAGAGGTGAACGCGCAGGAAGTGGAGAAAGACGACTACTACAACCCCGGCGACCTCATCGGCGACATGGGTCTGGAAAAGGAATATGAAAAATACCTGCGCGGCGTGAAGGGCGAGGAAATCCTCATTCGCGACCACGTGGGCCGCATCAAGGGCCACTACAACAACGGCGCGCTCGACATCAAGCCACAGGCGGGACACAATCTGCGACTGGGCATCGACCTCGACCTGCAGGTGTATGGCGAACAACTGATGAAGGGCAAGCGTGGCGCTATCGTGGCCATCGAACCCGCCACAGGCGAAATCCTCGCGCTGGTCACCTCGCCCACCTACGACCCACGACTGCTCGTGGGCAAGGACCGCGGCAAGAACTACGTGAGCCTGCTCAAGGACGAAGACAAGCCCACCTTCAACCGCGCCATCCAGGCGGCATACCCACCGGGCTCCACCTTCAAGCCTTCGCAAGGCCTGATTCTGCAACAGGAGGGCATCATCACCACCAGCACCATGTATCCCTGCAGCCGTGGCTTCGTGATCAAGGGCATGCGCGTGGGTTGCCACGGCCATGCTGCGCCGCTCAACCTGAAGCCAGCCCTCACCACTTCGTGCAACGCCTTCTTCTGCTGGGGATTGCGCAACATGCTCAACAACCGAAAATACGGCAAGGTGGCCGACGCCTTCGAGGTGTGGAAAAACCACCTTGTGTCGCTCGGCTACGGTAAGAAACTGGGCATCGACCTGCCTTTTGAAAGCCGTGGCTTCCTCCCCAACTCGAAATATTACGACGATCACATCAAGGGCGGATGGAACGCCAACACCATCATCTCCGTTTCGATTGGACAAGGCGAAATCCTTGCCACACCGCTCCAGATTGCCAACCTATGCGCCGCCATCGCCAACCGTGGCTACTTCTACACGCCCCACCTGGTGAAGCGCATCGAGGGCGTGGGCGTGCTCAAGCGATTCAAGGAAAAGCGCGTGCCCACCATCGACCAGAAATACTACGCCGAGGTGGTGGCCGGCATGCGTGGCGCCGTCACGGGCGGTACGTGCCGCAGAGCCAGCCTCGAAGGCATAGAGGTGTGTGGCAAGACGGGTACGGCACAGAACCCTCACGGCCGCGACCACTCCGCCTTCATGGGCTTCGCGCCTATGAACAATCCCAAGATTGCCGTGGCGGTGTATGTGGAAAACGGTGGCTTCGGCGCCGAATACGGTGTGCCCATCGGTAGCCTCATGATTGAGAAATACCTCAACCGCGAGGTGAAGCGCACCGATATGGAAAATCAAATGATGAACGCAAGAATCAACTAACCAACGCAAAAAACAATTCCTAAACGTGAGCAGCAACGAAAACAGCATATTCAAGTCAATCGACTGGTTTACCATCATCCTCTACCTGGTGATGACCATCTATGGCGCCATCAGCATCTATGCGGCGAAATACAACTTCGACGCCACCAGCCTGTTCAGTTTCGAGACCTTCTCGGGCAAACAGTTCACCTGGATTATCCTCTCCCTTTGCCTGGGCTTCTCCCTGCTGCTGATCGATAGAAAATTCTACGAGGCCTACGCCTACCCCATCTACGGCGGAATGATATTGCTGCTCATACTCACCATCTTCATCGCCCCGAATGTGAAGGGCTCGCACTCGTGGATTGTGCTGGGTCCAGTGAGTCTGCAGCCGGCCGAGTTTGCGAAATTTGCCACGGCACTGGCGCTGGCTAAACTCTTCAGCACCTACGGCTTCAACCTCAATTCGGGCCGAAACATGGCCATCGCCGTGGGCATCATCATGCTGCCCATTCTCATCATCATCATGCAGAACGAAACCGGCTCGGCGCTGGTCTACTGCTCGCTCGTGTTTATGCTCTACCGCGAAGGCATGACGGGCCTCGTGCTCTTTGCCGGCCTGGCGGCAGTGGTTATTTTCGTGATCACACTCAAGTATGCCGACGTGCCGTTCATGGACATCACCATGGGCGAATTCGTGGTGTTCATTCTGCTGATGCTCATCATCGTGGGCATGCTCCACATCTATTGCAAATCCCACTTTGCGGCGCGCAACGTGCTGCTGGGCTATCTCGCCACTGGCGCATTAGCCATCGGCGCTCACTACCTGGGCTTCGACATTCATGGCTACCTCTTCTTCTTCCCCGTCATCATCATCTCGCTCATCTACCTGGTGTGGGAATTCATCAGGATGAACAACCACCGCATTCTCACCACCATCGGTTTCGCCATAGCGGGCATGTGCCTGCTCTTCACCGTGAACTTCGCCTTCAACGAGGTGCTCAAGCCTCACCAGCAAATGCGCATCAAAGTGGCGCTGGGCATCGAAGACGACATTCGCGGACAGGGCTACAACGTGAACCAGAGCAAAATCGCCATCGGTTCGGGCGGACTCTTGGGCAAGGGATTCCTCAACGGCACACAGACAAAATTCGGCTATGTGCCTGAACAGCACACCGACTTCATCTACTGCACCATCGGCGAAGAGCAAGGCTTCGTGGGTTCGGTGGCTGTGCTCGTGCTGTTCCTGGCACTCATTCTGCGCGTAATCGCCATTGCCGAACGCCAGCACACCGCCTTTGCACGCGTCTACGCCTACTGTGTGGCATCGATACTCATCTTCCACCTGAGCATCAACGTGGGCATGGTGCTAGGTCTATGCCCCGTGATCGGCATCCCGCTCCCCTTCTTCAGTTACGGCGGTTCATCGCTGTGGGGCTTCACCACGCTCCTCTTCATCCTGCTCCGCATCGACGCCTCCCGCTCGCAATACGGCGTGTGGTAAAGCATCGCCCCCTTCGGCTATCTATTAAAAAACATATTATTCACCTTCATTACTCACCTCTCCACAAGCATGAAAAAATGGACATTCACGCTGGCATGCGCTATAGCCCTGGCCTTCGCTGGGCATAGCCAAAGCATTTCGCCCGCGCTTCAGCAACTCTTCAGCGAAGCCGATGCGGCCAGCCTCACACCCACCAATGCCTCACGCCCCATCATTGGCATCACCGCATCCACCACTCGTGGCACATCGGTGGTGAGCAGCACCTATTATCAAGCCATCACACGCGCCGGCGGACTTCCATTCATCATCCCGGTGGATACCACCACGGCTTATCTGGCCCAAGCGGTGAAGCAAATCGACGGTCTGCTGCTCATAGGCGGCGTCGACGTGGATCCATCATTTTTCGGCGAAACAGCCCATGAACGCCTTGGCACCGTGGACACGCTGCGCGATGTGAACGAACTGAAACTGATTCGCCTCGCCGCCAACCGCAACATCCCCATGCTGGGAATTTGCCGCGGATGCCAAATGCTGAATGTGGCTTTCGGTGGCACGCTCATCCAAGACATTCCCTCGCAAGTGGCCGACACCAGCATCACCCACCGCATCACTGCGGGAGCCAAGCGCATCCATGCCATCAGCATTGAGAAGGAGAGCAAGTTTTATGAGATATTGGGCAAAACCTCGCTGGAGGTGAACAGCGCCCACCATCAAGCAGTGGGCAAACTGGCTCCAGGGGCACGCATCGCTGCCAAGAGTGCCGACGGCGTGGTGGAGGCCATCGACTTCTACCCCACCCGACGCATCATGGGCACACAGTGGCATCCCGAAGGATTCAGAGGCACCGACGACGATATGAATAGCATCTTCCGCTTCTTCCTTGGCGAAACGCGCCTCTTCAAGCAGGCAAAAGATATGCACAGCCGCATGCTGTCGGTCGACAGCCACACCGACGCGCCGCTGAGTTTCGTGCGTGGCCGTGGCGAATTGGGGAAACACAGCCAAAACCGCGTGAACATCGCCAAGATGCAAGAAGGCATGCTCGACGCTCAGTACCTCGCCGCATGGGTGGGCTCCGACTCCACCATCACGGTCGATGGCAAGAAACAGAGCGTGGCGCTACCGCTCACCGACGCCACCTTCGCCAAAGCATGGAAGCGAACGCTGCAACTCATCGACGTAGCCAAGGATCAAATCAGCCAGAATGAGCATTTGTGCAATCTCGCACGCTCTGAAGCCGATGTGCGCCGTCTCAAGGCTGAAGGCAAGAAGGCATTGCTGCTGGGCGTGGAAAATGGTCTCGGGCTGGGCAACGACATCGGCAAAGTGAAAACACTTGCCCAGATGGGCGTGACCTACATCACCCTCTGCCACACTTGGGACAACCAGATTTGCCATTCCTCTACCCACACAGCCGACGCAAAGAAAGGGCTCACAGCCTTTGGGCGTAAACTGGTGAAGGAGATGAACCGTCAAGGCATGCTCATCGACCTCTCACACTGCAGCGACGGCACCTTCTGGGATGTGATGAAACTGAGCAGCAAACCTGTGGTGTGCACGCATTCAGGCGCCCGTGCGCTATGCGACAACGACCGCAACCTGTCCGACGACCAACTTCGGGCCATCGCCCGCAACGGCGGCGTGGTGCAGACCGTTGCCTATTATGAATTCCTCAGCCGCCACCATAAGGCCACCATCGACGATTTTATCGACCACATCCACCACATGGTGAAAGTGGCAGGCATCGACCATGTGGGCATCGGAACCGACTTCGACGGAGGCGGGGGCGTTCCAGGGCTAGAGGCCGACAACGACCTCATCAACATCACCATGCGACTGATAGAGCGAGGCTACAGCGAAACCGACATCGCAAAAATATGGGGCGGGAATTTCTTCCGCGTACTCAGCGCACAGTAGACACACACCCTCAGGCTACACGAAAGCCAGAAAATACGGCAGACTTATAACAAAAACACCAGGCGTCCACCCACCGAGAGCGTTGTAGAACCCAGAATATGGTAGGGGGGTGTGTCAAAATGTAGAATGTGGTAGGGACGCGATACATCGCGTCCCTACCATAAATTTCCCATTTTGGGGCATATTTTTGAGTTCTGCAACACCCTCCGCGCCAGGCGAATACTATTATTTTAATTACTAACGGCTTGGAGACAAGGTGCCACAAAGCAATGAGCCTCGGAGAGGGTCGGTTATGGTAGTGGCCAAGGTTCTCGTACGGCCTCCCTACTTGCTCACCTTCTTTCCCTTGTGGATGTAGAGGCCTTGTGGGAGGCCTTCGAGTGTGGTGGCATGTGGCTTCACGAGGCGGCCGTTGAGGTCGTAGACATTGCTATCGGCTGCGATTTCTGTGGCTTGAACATCTTCCATAGCCGATGGTTCCACCTCCACGATTTCCATGAAATCTTTCCACACTGGAGCCGCCTTATAAAGGTCGAGCGAGCCCGCTGGCACCAGGAGCCTACAGTGGCTGGCCACATTGAAAAACGCACCTACCTCCGATAATACTTCAGGCGGAGTTGTCGCCTTCACGTGAAGCGACGTCAAATTAGGGCATTCACTTATCGCGTAATATCCAATCTTCACCACACTTGCGGGAATCTCCATGCTCTCGATTTCGTCGTGATAACACAGGGCAAACTCTTGAATTTCCTCCACGCCATCGGGGATGCGGCAGATGGCGCCTGGGGCAAATACCTCTACCACGCTCTTGTGGTCGTTGTTGATCAATACCCCGTCGGCAAATGAGAAATGTGAATTGGCTGGAGAAATATTGATGCTGCGCAGCGCTTCACAGCCCCAAAAAGCAGCGCCGGTAATCTCTTTCACCCGCGCTCCTATGTTCACAGTGGCGAGTTTCTTGCAGGCTTCAAAGGTGATGTAGCGAATGCTCTCCACACCATCACCCGACGCGAACTCGGCGAGGTTGAAACACTCCGAGAAACAGCCGTAGCCCAATTCCTTCACCGAGGCTGGAAGCGTCGCCGAAGTGAGCGCCGTGCAACGACGGAAACAGAAATCCCCTATCGTGGCCACTTTGCCGTTCCAATCGATGCTGGTAAGGTTTTCATTCCATATAAAGGCAGCCTCGCCTAAGATATTCACATTCGCGCCCAACTTCACTCTCGTGATGCCGCTGTTGTTGAAAGAATAATTGCCGATAGCCGTAACGGCATACTTGCCGCCCACCGAGTCGGGAACAATCAGCGACCCTAGCGATTCGTAATTATCGCTCTTGTCGTAGAAGCAAGATTGATGTTTGCCTTCAATGGAATAGGCCCGCTTGGGAGCGCCTGTACGGATGAGCGGAAATAGCGCCCAGTGAGTTTCGGCAGTGTTCTCTGCATCAACCACACTGTAGTGGATGCCATCATACACCACCGATTCGTCGTCACTCCACCCATTGGCGAAAGCCACATTATGAGCCGCCCCCGCAATCAACGCCAGGAAAACAGCCTTCGAAAATACACAGCATTTCATAACTACTATTGAATTAAAAATTATTAGACGACCAAAGTTACAATATATTTCTCAAACCAGCATCAATAATCGTTTTTTTTGCAAGATTATTCAAAAAAAACTTCAATATGCCTTCATAAAAATGGAAGTATGCAGACGATGGGGCGGCAATTTCTGAGGAGTTGCAAGACCTCTCCCATACGCTGAAAAACCATGAAAAAAGGGCGTTTTTTTCTTGAAAAAGATGGCTAAATTTTTGGTTAATTCACGGATTATGAGTAACTTTATAGATAGAAAAGGGATAGAAAAACACGCGTTTTCTCCCCCTTTCACGACACCAATCTTTATTAACTTAAACTAGATTTACACATGATTGACGTTCCTGCACAAAAGATCAGAAGTAAGAAAAGCGCACATGAATGTTTTTGCCTTCATTTTCCTGAAGAAGAATGGCCTTTCCACGGCGGATGGGGCTACTCGAAAGACGACGCCGTGGTGTTGGACATCGAGAAAGACGCGTTTGCGGTGATGTTTGAGCCCGAGTTTCTTGAGAAGCGTGCCATTATCGAAACGTTCTTCTCCCAGTCCAAGAGAAGCCGCTGCTTCGGCAGCAAAAGCCGCATGCTGGGCCAGTCGCTGCAATGCCACGACGGCAAGCACTACGACGTGGTGACGGTGGAAGTGACCGCCATCCCATTTATCTTCCGCGAAGAGTTGCTCAAAGAATACAACGACAACAACCAATTCAAAGACGACCGCCTGGGCCTTGAAAAATACCACAAGAAGATGGAGAGCAAGATGATACGCTACAAGACAGAATGCTGGTTCGACCTTTCAGCCTCCTGGAAGTAAGCGGCCCCCACATCACCACTAGCCCACCCCACCTGTGAGGCGAAGGCTAAAAAGAGGCAAAGATGCTACAAATGGCGTCTTTGCCTCTTTTTTTGCAGTAGGTATGTGGGGGATGGTGACAGAAAACGGTCAGAACTGGGTAATTCATGGTAGGGACGCAATACATCGCGTCCGCATTAGGCGTTGATAATCAGGATAATAACCTTCGCCTGGCGCGGACGCGAAGTATCGCGTCCCTACAACATTCTGCATTTTGAAACACCCCCACTCGCTTGCATGGAGTTAACCACAATAAGCCGTCGCCGACGGCGGTGGGTGATTGCCTAGCGTTTCCGCTTAGCGCGCCGCATTTTTGAGTTTTCTGACAGGCTGGGGGTGTGTATTTTAGCGCCACTGGTTCCCAATCTCGCTCTCCCGAAGAATCGGCATTGCAACCATCTTTAATCACTTTTTTTAATGCCTTTTTTTATATATATTTGCATCGTGATAATCCAAAAGTGAATAATTAATGAAAAAGACTTTATTCATACTATTGGCACTAATATTTGCAACTATGCAAAAGGCGAATGCCACTGCCCAATATCCTGAAAGGATTTTGATTGACAGCACATGGCTATCATTATACGACACGCCTCTGGAGCAACACAAGCATATCGACGACTTTAGGAGCAAATACCCTTGCACCAAAAGTTGCACTGCGCTTTGGAGAGACTACATTGGCTTCTGGAGGCTAACCGACGACTGTCTCTATCTCGTCAGCATAGAAATACCAAACGACACAATTATTACTGTGAAAGCAGTAGACGAGCCATTATTCAAATCCCACAAAACCGGCAGCGGAATACTCGCCGATTGGGTAAGCGGCGACATTAGAGTGGTTTCGGGCAAAATTGTGAGGTATGAGCACATGGGCTTTTTGAGCGTCTTTGAGAACGAAGACATCTACACGCTGAAGAATGGCAAAGTGATGGCGCATCGGCATTTCGACAATAAACGTGTCACCAATGTAAATACCGAACTGGCGATTCTTGAACTTGAACAACACATCCTCAACCTACATCCCGAATATAGAGGGACCGTTGGTGGCACAGCAGAAGCAAGCGATATTAATGCTGAGGGTAATTTGAAAAAGGTGAAAATCACCATTAAGACTCACCCAAAAGGTATCAGCAAAAAATCACTCACGGCACTTATCGAGGAATATATGCTAAAACATCCACCCTTCGATGTGGTCTATGTGAGAGGCGAATATGAATCAAGCAAGGTGTTTTTCAGGTTTGACTTTGATGAGAAATACCGCGAAAGACGATTAAAACGCCTCCACACCCTCCAGACGCTCGACAAAGAGCATCGTGAGACAAACGACACTGAGGATTAGACAACAATCGCCAGCAAAACAGGTAGATTTCATGCATAACCACTTGCGTGAAATCTGCCTGATGATTTTATACCTACCACCTCTCTCGGCTTACTCCATGAGGGCTTTTACTTGGGCTACGAAATCTTCGGCGCTTAGGTCGTAGGGGAGCCAGTGGATGGGGAAGCCGCGGCGCTCCATGCCTCGGAACCAAGTCATCTGGCGCTTGGCAAACTGGTGGATGGCGGTTTCGAGGCCGGTGAACATCTCGTCATGCGTGAGCATGCCTATCACGTGCTGGGTGATGAATTTGTATTCGAGCCCGTAGTAGATGAGGTCTTCGGCGGGCACGCCCTCCACTTCTATGAGCCGACGCACTTCGTCGACCATGCCTGCCTCGAGGCGCGCCTTGAGGCGGCGGGTGATGCGGTCGCGGCGGTCGTCGCGCGGAATGCTCACGCCTATGGTGAGCGCGTTCTGCAGCGGATGCGGCTCGGTGGCGAGTTTGAGCGACGGATTCTCGTGGTAATACACGCAAATCTCGATGGCGCGAATGGCTCGCTTGCAGGTGTCGATATCGCTGTTGTTGCGCAGCGTTTTGTAGCCCTTCAGAATCTCGGTTAGTTCGTCGAGCGACTTGGTGGCGAGTTCGGCACGCAGGGCATCGTTTTGGGGCACGGGCGGCAACTGTATGCCCTTGAGCACACTCTCCACGTAGAGGCCAGTGCCGCCGCAGAGAATCACCTGCTTACCACGGCTGCGAATGTCGTCGTAGCACTTCTGGTAATCGCGCAGGAATTCAAATAAGTTATATTTATAGCCCGCGGGGCAAATGTCGATCATGTGGTAAGGCACGTCGCCATATTCGTCGAGATCTTTGCCGGTGCCGAGGTCCATGCCACGGTAGAGTTGGCGCGAGTCGGCGCTGATAATCTCAGCATCGAGCGCCTTCGCCAGCGCCACAGCCTTCCCGGTCTTCCCCGAAGCCGTTGGGCCGGTAATAACAATCAATTCAGGTTTCATATTAACATTAAGACTAAAAGACTAAAAGGATATTACTCTATTTGATGTTTAGTCTTTCAGACTGCAGATTCGCCTTGAAAAAGTTGAGGACTCTTTGGTAGAGAGGGAGGCGGATGCCGCAGCCGTTGATGCTGTGGTTCATGTTGGGGTAAACCATCATGTCGAATTGGGTGCCTTGGCCGTGGAGTTTGGCGATGTATTGCATCGAGTTGATTACGTGCACGTTGTCGTCGGCGCTGCCCCACATAATCAGGAGTTTGCCTTTCAGTTTATCGTAGTTGTCAAGTGGTGCGCCATCGCGGTATCCGTCGGGGTTTTCCTGTGGGGTGCGCATATAGCGTTCGGCATAGATGGTGTCGTAGAACTTCCACGAAGTGACGGGCGCGATAGCCACACCGGCAGCGTAGTTGCTGCCTGGGGTCGACATTGCCATAAGCGCTTCGTAGCCACCGTAACTCCATCCCCAGATGCCGATGCGCTTGCCATCCACATAGGGCAGAGAGGCCATATACTTGGCAGCGGCTATCTGGTCGATGCTTTCATATTTACCGAGTTTTTGATACACAGCGTTTTTAAACGCACGCTCGCGACCGCCAGTGCCACGGCCATCCACGCAAGCCACGATGAAGCCCTGTGTGGCAAAATATTCCTGCCAGTCGAGGCTCCAGCGGTTCACCACCTGCTGCGAACCCGGGCCACTGTACTGGTTCATAATCACGGGATACTTCTTGCTAGGGTCGAAATCGGCGGGCTTGATGATGTAGCCGTTGAGCGTGTAGCCGTCGCTCTCCACGGTGATAAACTCGCGGTGAGGCACTTCGGCTGCAGTATATTTCTCGGCATATTCGGCATTAAGTTGCAGGTCGCGCACCTTCTTGCCATTGAGGTTGAAGATGGCATACTGATTGGGCACGCGCTGCGAACTGAAGGTGCGGATGTAATACTTGTAATTGCTGCTGAATTTTGCGCTGTAAGTGCCCTCGCCCTTGGTGAGCGTGGTCACCTTGCCTGCGGCGTCGACAGTTTCCACCACGCGGTTGAGCGGGCCATCGGTGCGCTGATAGAAGAACTGCTTGCGCGCCTTGTCGTAGCCGTAGAAGTCGGTCACGTTGTCGTTGCCCGAAGTGAGTTGCTTCATCAGCGTGCCATCGTAGCCATATTGGTAAAGGTGCATATAGCCCGACTTTTCACTCATAATCACGAAGAACGAGTCGTAATAGCGCACCTCGTTAGGCGTTTCGCTCTCGATCCAAGTGGCTGCCTGCTCGGCATACACCTCGGTGGCGGCAGCCGTGGCGGGGTTCACGGCATAGATGCGCAAATCGTTCTGGTGGCGATTGAGCGTGCTCACCATCAGTTGGTGGTCCTGTGGGCCGAAGTCGATGTGAGGCACATAGTGCTCATCGCTGATGGGCAGGTTCATCTTAGAGAGTCGCTTCGCGCCCAGGTCGAAAGCCATCACACTCACCACCGAATTCTTCTCGCCAGCCACAGGATACTTGTAGTCGAAACTGCCGGGATAGAGGCTGTAGGCCTTGTTGGGACTGCAATCGCCCTCATACATGGGCATCGAATACATGGGCACCTCGCTCTCGTCGAAGCGGATGAAAGCCAGCGTAGTGCTGCTAGGCGACCACTTCAGCGAGTTGAGAATGCCGAATTCTTCTTGATACACCCAGTCGGGCACACCGTTGATCACCTTGTTCTTCTCGCCGTCGGTAGTGACCGTGGTGAGCGAGCCGTCGGCAAGATTCTTGATATACACATTATTATTCTTCACAAAAGCCACCTTCTGGTTGTCGGGGCTGAGTGTAGCAATCTCTTCCCCACCCTCTTCGGTGAGTTTGGTGATGCGCTGGCTCTTCACATCGTAAACGTAGAAATCGGCAGTGAACGAGTGGCGGTAAATCATCTTCGTGTCGGTGTAGAGAAGGATTTTACTTTCGTCGGCACTCATTTCATAGCCGTCCCAGTCGGTGATTTTGCAGTCGCGCAACTCTTCGCTGTCGAAAACGGGCGTCTCATCGGCCTCGTTCTTGTAGGCGATGCGATAGATCTTCGACCCGTCGGGACTCTTCTGGTAGTAATACTCGCCATTGACAGCCTTCTGCGTAGCAGCAATGCCATAAGGGCGATAAGAGAGCACAAAGTCACTCAATTCGAGCGCCTGAGCGCCCATTACCGAAGCAGCAGCCATCGCCGCTCCTAAAAATATCTTGTCAAAATTCTTCATATTCAAGTAGTCAATCACATTAACTTACAAAGTTACAAAACTTTTCGCAAGCAAAGAAATCAATTCTCAGGGAGAAGCCGCGGCTGACAGGATTGACAGTGGGCGGCGGCGTGTTTTTTTCAATTTCGCAAAAGCGAAACAGATGGTACACCACATATTTACTAATAACACTACACCGCGTATT
>JAUNCU010000209.1 GCA_030526455.1 Bacteroidales bacterium
CTTGTTGACTCGTTGACTTGTCGACTCGTTGACTCCCTAGAAAGTGAAGTGCAATTGGATTCTTACGCCGCCTTTGTTTACGCCTGGGGTGTCGCGGTAGGTGAGGCGCCACACGTAGTCAACGCGCAGGAAAGTGAAGATGTTGTCGAGGCCTACGCCCAGTTCCATGTAAGGCTTCTTGCCGAGGCCCTTGCAGCCTGTGCTTGCGGGAAACTGGTAGAGGTCGGGATTCTTTTCGGGGTCGTTCTTGTCGCTGAGCGAGCCGTAGAGGCCGCGGAACGAAACCACCTCGCGCAGTTTCAGTCGCTTGAGCAGGGGCACATAGTTGAGCAGCGCGCCGTTGAGCCAGTAGGTCACATCCCACGACACGTACTGGTCGTTGGCAAACTCCATTGCGTTCATGAGGGTGTAACTTTCGGGCTGAATGGTGTAAGAGAGGTTGGCGTTGGGCAGGAGCAGATCGGGGTAAGCCACCTTGCTCCACACCTTTGCGGCCTTCACTATCACATCGGTGTAGCCCCATGCCGAGAACCAGAAGCGCTTCTGCACGCCCAGTTCGGTCTTGTTCACCTCGAAGTCGCTACCCATGAAACCCTTGGGCAGATAGGTGTGGCTGAGCGTTACGATGGGGTTGTCGATATTGATGGGGAAACGATAAGAACGCGTCTGCACGAATTTCTCGCCCGGGGCATAGCGCAGCGTCACGTTGAAACCAGCCTGGCGGTAGCGCGTGTGGACATTGCCGTGGCCGTCGACGAAGGGAATGAAGTCGGTGGCCTCGTGGATGTTATGCTCAAAGCCCGCGCCTATGCTGAAGCCGTTCTCCAATTCGAGTTTGTAGTCGAATTTCGTCTGGCGCAAGTATTTGATCTTGTCGTCGGTTTTGCGCTTCAGCAGCAGGAACACGTTGTCCTGGCTGGTGTAGAGGTAGTGCTGACCCAGTTTGTCCACATCGTAACTGTGATAGAGTTTGAGCGAGTGGATGGGGAATTCGTAACTGTGGTATTTCTTGTTGCGGAACGAATATTCCAGTTCGGCCTGATACTTGAGTTTCTTGTCGCGGAAGCCGTAGGCCGCATACCAGCGCGAGAACAGGCGTGGATGCAGGTGGGCTGTGGTCATGCCGCCTATACGCAAGCGAGTGCCTTCAAGTTCGTCGCCGCTAATCATGGTGTTGAGCGGACCGAAGTCGAATTTGCTAGGGTTACCAGTGGGCAGATAGCCCTTCGCCATCACCGAGACGAATTTCTCGGTCCAGTAGAAGAGTTTCGAACTGCGCAGTCGCTTCAGCAGTTGGCGCATCATGTTGCCGTCTTGGGCGAGCGCCACCGGGCGGTTTTCCTTGAAATACTCGTCGGCATATTTGTTGGCTCCCGGCGCCAGAATCTGCTCGGCATCGTGGCTGAAGATGGTCAAGTCTTTCGGCTCGCTGAAGTTGTGACCGCTGTAGAAGGTGCTGCGGCGGGCGAAGAGTTCGGGGCCAACGACCTGAAATTCCATCACCAGGTCGTCGATCACCTTCAAGCGGGTGCCGTCTTCGGCCTTCTTGAATTCTTGGTTGAGGAAGATGCGCTTCACGTAGTTCACATTGATGGAGCGAGGTACATTCATCCACAGTTTTTTGAGGAAGCAAGTGCTGTCGTTCACGGGGAAATACATGCGGCCGATGAAGCCAAACGAGGCGCTGTTGTGAGGCACGAAATCGATTTCCACGCAGCGCTCGCCGTCGACCTCAATGGTGTCGTTGAGGTAAAATTTGTAGAAATTGGTGGCGATATTCGAGAGCGGGCTCACGAAGCGATTCTGCATGAAGGTGACATCGTTCTGGAAGATGTCGATTTCGCGGAAAGCGTCGTCCATAAATTTCTTGATGCTCTCGGCGTCGAAAGAGTCGTCGAGGCCCACATGCTGCTGGGCTTCAACGTATTCCTTATGCGTCTTTGGAGATTTCCTGTAATATTCGGTGCTGAATTTCTCGTTGAGCGAAATGGCGAGAATTTTCTTGTGGGTCACGTCGGACGAATCCACAAATTCCTTCACCTTGTTGTACTTCTTTTTCAACTCCTGGGTGTCGGCGTCGGTGAGGTCGTTGAGGCCGTAGGTCATGCGCTCGTATTTGTCGTAGACGAAATACTGGTGGTTCAGCGGGTCGCTCTCCTTCATCTTCGAGCGCACCTTCTCGATAAAAGCCACGGCAGGATTATCCTTCTTCGAGTATTTCTCGCGGTGCTTTTTAATCACCACCTCGTCGAGAGTTTTCGACGACGATGAAAGGAAAATCACATTATCTGCCCCCACTTTGAGTTTTACCGTCTTGGTGGTGTAGCCCACGGCCTGCAGACGCACTTCCACGTCTTTCATGCCCGAATTAAATGTAAACTGACCATTTACACTTGCCACCACACCGGCCTGAGTGCCAGTTACGTAGATGGATGCGTAAGGGATAGGCTCGTCGGCGATGGAATCCTTTATCACGCCCTTATAGAGATAAGTGGCTGCAGCCGATGATGGGGTGATGATAATGCAGAATACTAATGCGATGATATAACGTAATGCCTTCAATTTCTTCGTAATATGTGATTATATAATGTTCTACAAATCAATTCAGTGTGCAAAATTAGACAAAATCTCTTTATCAGCATTGGCATAAAATGCTGATTTTTTGGTCATAAATGTACAAGCGAATCAGCATCAAACTGATAACACACAAATTCATAAACGAATTAACACGAATTTCCTTCGTAAAGAATTCGTGTTAATTCGTGATCGAGTCACAATTATGTGGTGTAGTGACTGTTAGAAACGGCGCTCGAGGCCTACCACGTTCTCCACATGCTGAGTGTGGGGGAACATGTCGACGGGCTGCACTTCCACTACCTTGTATTTCGAGTCGAGCATGGCGAGGTCGCGTGCCTGTGTGGCGGGGTTGCAACTCACGTAGACGATGCGCTTAGGCTCGGCGTTCATGATTACGCCCACCACGTCTTCGTGCATACCTGCGCGAGGAGGGTCGATGATCATCACGTCGGGAGTGCCGTGCTTTTGCACAAATTCGTCGGTGAGGATATCCTTCATGTCGCCAGCGTAGAAGAGGGTGTTGTCAATGCCGTTCACGCGCGAATTGAGTTTGGCATCTTCGATAGCCTCGGGCACGTATTCGATACCTATCACCTGGCGGGCGTTGCGTGCCACGAAGTTGGCAATGGTGCCGGTGCCGGTGTAGAGGTCATAGACGAGTTCGTTGCCAGAGAGTTTTGCCATGCCGCGCGTCACCTTGTAGAGTTCGTAGGCCTGGCGAGAGTTGGTTTGGTAGAACGATTTGGGGCCTATGCGGAATTTCAGGCCTTCCATTTCTTCCTCAATGAATTCGCTGCCGCGGTCGAGTACGAACACCTGGTCGCCGAGCGAATCGTTCACCTTGGTGTTCACCACGTGCATGAGGCTGGTGATTTGTGGGAAGCGCTCCCCTACTGCCGCCATCACGTCGGCCACGGCTGCTTCATCATTTTCGCCAAACACCACCACGAGCATCAGGTCGCCGGTGCTGGTGATTCTCACCATCATCATGCGCATGAGGCCCACATTGTTGCGAATATCGTAGAAGGTATAGCCCTTGCTCTTGGCATAGTCGCGAATGAAGTTGCGCATCTCGTTGCTGATGTCGTCCTGCAGCCAGCACTTGTTGATGTTGAGCACCTTGTCGAATGCGCCGGGGATGTGGAAGCCCACAGCGTCGCGGTCGTTGAACTCCTCACCGCTGTTGAGTTGCTCGAAGGTGAGCCAACTCTTGTTGGAGAAGGTGAATTCGAGTTTGTTGCGGTAGTGGGTGATTTCTTTCGAACCGAGGATATCGTTCACAGCGGGAAGTTCCACCTTGGCGATACGCTCGAGGGCGTCGGTCACCTGCTGCTGCTTGAATTTGAGTTGCTGCTCATAAGGCAGATGCTGGAATTTGCAGCCGCCGCACACGCCGAAGTGCTCACACATAGGCTGGCAACGCAATTCGCTGGGCTTCACCAGGTTCACGATGTGGCCTTCGCAGAAATTGTGCTTCTTGCGGTCGATCTTCACGTCGGCAATATCGCCAGGGGCGCCAAATGGAATGAACACCACAAGGTCGTTCCAGCGGGCAATACTCTTACCCTCGGCAGCCACAGTGGTTATCTCAAGCCCTTCAACTACGGGCAGATTTTTTCTTTTTCTACTCAAAACTTGCTGGTTTTAAATGAATAAATGTGAAATATCATGCAAAGTTACAAAAAACTAAAACAAAAACGAAAACAAACAGCCGAAAACCCCTGCCCCACACAAATCTCACTCTCACAGAAAAAGTCTAACAGACTAACAGTAGGCCCCACACAGATCTCACTGATCTCACATTCAACAAAAATAATTCGCGTAATTCGTTTAATTCGTTGAAATAAGCCCCCACACACAGAAATCTCGCTGATTATTATTGGACGTACACAGATTGAACTTTGCTCGATACAAGAGGTGCAACGAGATTCTACAGTGCATTGGATTCTACAGATAACACCCGAAACACTAGACGACCACCGGCCGCCGTCGGAGACGGCTTATTATGGTTAACTCCATGCAAGCGAGTGAATTGCG
>JAUNCU010000210.1:0-3535 GCA_030526455.1 Bacteroidales bacterium
TTTCGGACAGGCTGGGGGGTGCCCGTCAGATATCGTTATGCTTCCCTGAACAAATCGTCGGCTGTGATTTGGCTTTGGATTGTGGAAGCATGAGCGTTCTGCGCCAGGCCGTGGGGCGACACGAGGGTGATATGAAGGGCTTTCGGTGTTTTGGTCTTTAGCCTGAACAGTTCGCGGCGGTCGTCCATTTCTTTGGCATAGGCAGCCGTCATGGCATAGGGGCGAGTGCCGTATTTCATTTCACAAAGGTTGATAATGCCGTCCACACGGTCGATGATGAGGTCGATTTGCCCCCCTTTGTGACCTTCGCTTTCGGTGGTGGGCTTTTGCTTTGGGCAATACCACGAGCACACGCCCGTGAGCACACCGCTAATGCCTAGCCCTTGCTTAATTTGGTCGATGTGGCGCAGGCACACTTGCTCAAAGGCATATCCCTTCCACGCATTCTGGCTGCCTTGCAGCATCATATTGGTCCAGCGATGATGGTCGGCGTGGCCGGCATCTTTCACAAACCGCACGTAAAACAGGGTGTAAGGGTCCACGAGTTGATACATCATGTCGCGCTCCTTTTTGCCAAAAGCGGTGTAACGCCGCAAGAAGTCGCAACTCACCAGGTTGTCGAGCACCTCGGAGAACGTGCCATTGTCGGTCACCTTCAGCGCCTTCACAATCTCAGGCTTCGTGAGCCCCTGGCCGTGCTTGGCGAGCAGTTCCACCACACGCACGTATTTCGACGCATCCTTAAAAAGCGAACGGAAAAGGAAACCATACTCGTCGCGCAGGGGGGCATCTTCGGCAAAGAAGAGTTCGTCAACATTCTGCTCCACGCCCAGCGAGGGGCGAAGCATGCTCAAATAGAAAGGTATACCTCCCAGCACCATATAAGTGTCGATCACCTGCTGACGGCTGTACACGAAACCATTGCTTTTCAAATAAGCCTCCGTCTCGGCGAGCGTGAACGAACGCAAATACATGCGGCGCGTTACACGATTGTGAAGCCCGCCACGGTCGCCAAGCAACTTGCTGAGCATCCACGTGGTGGCCGAGCCGCACACGATAAACTTGAGCCGAGCGCAAGTGGAGCCCCAGGTGTTCCAAAACAGTTCCAGAGCCTTGACAAAGCGCGAATTGGGCGTGTCGAGCCAGGGCAACTCGTCGATGAAAACCACCAGCGGATGGTCGCCCTCACAACTTTCCAGATAGGCTTGAAGCATCGCAAAGGCATCAAACCAATTCTTGGGCATCGACTGCGGGCTTCCCGAATGCACGCTGAGGCGAGCGGTGAAATTTGCGAGTTGATCGGCGAGCGAGCCTTCGAATATGCCCGTCATGTAGAAGGCGAAACGCTCCTGAAAATAGTGTTTCACCAAAAAAGTTTTACCCACACGCCGGCGCCCATACACCGCGACGAACTCCGCACGATTGCTTTCGCAATACTCTCCCAAGAGTTTTTGCTCTCGTTTTCTGCCAATTATAATCTCCATAAGCATGCTTTTTATTACATCGCAAAGATAACGAACAAAAAAGTTATCGCCAAAACCGAGCGCTCGACTCCAGCGATAATTATATTTTTTTAGCAGTTATCGCGAGAACCGAGCGCTTGACTTTCGCGATAACTACATTTTTTGAGAGGTTATCGCTGGAGTCGAACGCTCGGCAGTAGCGATAACTGTAATTTTTTAAGGGTGGTATTAAACTTTTGGCAGGGATGGTGGGTCAAAGATGCGACAAAAGGATTTATTAACCCCTATTAAAAAATTGCAAACTGACGATGAAAAAGTATATGATTCTTTCGGTTGTGGCGCTCGGCATGATGCTGCCCACCGGTTTGGCAAGTGAGGCTTTGGCCCAAGTGGCGCCTCAAGTGGAAGTTGTGAAGGCTGAACACCCTGGCCAGTGCAAGGCGAAGGGCGAGAAGAAGCACCACGACAAGGACTTCGACAAGAAGAAAAAAGACAAAAAATTCAAGAAAGGCAAAAAGCGCGGCCACAAGAAGGACAGCATAGGCCACGACTGCAGGCGCAACGACTGCGGCTTCAAGGCTGGCGGTTGCCCTCAGGCAAAGGCTCAAGCGCCCGACTGCTGTCGCTAAACGAAGACATATGGCGGGGGCACTCGAAAGCATGATTTTCTGTCAGCCGTTTTTTTGACCGAGTTCCCTCGCATGCTGTAGTATTTTTTATTTGTGGTTTTTTAGAGTAATTATCACTCTGCAGAGGGGCTGCGCAGTGCATGCGTGGCTCTTTTTTTGTGGGAATGGCTTGAGTTTTGTAATTTTGTGGGAGTAAAACTATTGTGATCCTCTAACAACGACTACGACGATGATGAGAAGAATTATGGTGTCGCTGATGATGGCGACCGCGCTTTTGGCGATGGCCAAAGGAAAATACGGTATTGAAATGCCTGCGCCGCTGAAGGCTGGCGACGTGGTGGCGATTCTCTCGCCAGGCAGTACGCCCCCCGACTCCACCGTGCTGAAAGCGATGGAGGTGCTGCGTGGCTGGGGCCTGAAGCCCGTGAAGGGAAAATACGTGAACACGCGCTACCACGGATGGGCCGGCACCGCCGCACAGCGCACAGAAGACCTCATGTGGGCGCTGCGCTCGAAGGAGGTGAAGGCGATCATTTGCTCTCGCGGTGGCTACGGCGCCGCACAGATATTATATAATGTGCCCATCGACACACTGAAAAAATACAACAAGTGGCTCGTGGGCTACAGCGACATCACCGCGCTGCACAGCGGGCTGGTGCGCTCGGGCCACATGAGCATTCACGGCAGCATGTGCGCGCGCCTGGCGAAAACTGGCGGCAACGACGTGTTCAGCCAGCGCTTGCGTCGCCTGCTCTTTGGCGAAGCCATGCCCGATGTGGAAGCACCCGCACACGCCTTCAACCACCAAGGCAAAGCGAAAGGCATCCTGCTGGGCGGCAACCTGAGCGTGTTTACTGGCGTGAGCGGATCGAAGGACTACGACTTGCTCGACCGCGACTTCGTGAAAGGCAAAGACGTGGTGCTCTTCCTCGAAGATGTGGGCGAAAGCGTGAACCGCGTGGCTAGCATGCTTTTCCAGATGAAACTCAAGGGCACACTCGACCATGTGAAAGGCATCATCGTGGGCCGCTTCACCGAGGTGACCGGCCTCTCGGGCTACAACAGCATGGATGAAATGCTGCACGAATTCCTCGACCAGTATCAAATCCCCATCTGCTACGACTTCCCCACCAGCCACGACGAAGCCTGGAACTCCCCACTCATAGAAGGCTGCCAAGTGGAACTGAACGTGGCAAAAGACAAAGTGACGCTGAAATTCAAGAAATAAAGCGCCAAGCAAAAAGCCCCAAAAAGGCAACAAGAAAACAACGGTGTCATCAAAAGGCGAAAAAACTTTTGATGACACCATTCTATTTTGGGACCAAAGAGCGCAGATGGCCAAGGGCAGAAACCACCCTAGAAAAATAGATAGAAGGAACCGTCCCTTTTATCTAAAATTTGACAATTTATTTTACTTTTTAATTAAATTATTTATTTTTATTA
>JAUNCU010000210.1:3547-4610 GCA_030526455.1 Bacteroidales bacterium
CAGCAACTTTATAACAAAGGGACGGTTCTTTTGTTATAAAGATGAGGGATTATTGGGTGGTGAGTTTTTGGTTTCGGAGGTGGCGGAAGTTGTTGAAGGTGTCGAATATGTCGGTAAGGGCTACGCTGGCTTGGGTGGCTTGGGCCTGGTAAAGGGCAGCGCTGCCGCTGGTGTTCACGTTCTGGCCCTGGAGAGTGCCTGTGATGCCCGACACGTTTTCCATCATCTTCATCTGCAGACTTATCATCTCGAAGATGCCTATGTTGGTGTTGTTGTGGCTCACCTGCTCGGGCTTCGCCACGCCGTCGGCGGGGTCGTAGGGCAGCACGCCTCCGCTTTCGTTCCAAATGTGCAGCAGGGTGTTCCAGTCGATGGAGTTGGGCTTCGCCGTCAGGGGGAAGAGGAGCACGCCTTTTGCGCTGTTGCTGAGCAGGCGGTCGACGATGGTGGTGAGGCGATTGATGTACTTTTGCTGGTCGATCACATCTTCGATGAACCCGTGCACCTCGCCGTCGGTGAGCGGATAGAATTTCACCACGAAGGGGTGCTGGCGATGCAGGGCGGTGGATTCGAAGGTGGCGAGCAGGTCGCCCATGGGCGAGAACCATCGGCATCGCCACACGGTGGCAATGTCCCAGCGATAGGCAATCTGCGGGTCGGCCTTGATTTTGCGTTCTTGCGAGAGCGGCGCGGTGAACACCTTTGCAGTGGCCTTGTCATGGCAGAGGAGCACTTCCTGGCTCTCGAGCGTCCACACTTCTATGGCGCGGCATTTGCTGGTGTGGGTAAACCAGAAGTCGGCGCCGGTGTGGGCGTCGGTACCCAGCGCGGTGCAGAGTTGGAGCGTGCGTTCGTCGGGCGAATCGCTGTAGAGCCTACGCACCCACGCCGCCTTTTTCTTGTTGCCGGGCGCCACACGCTTGATGAGTTCGGCCACGCTGAGGTCGTGGATTTGCCCGATGATTTCGCAGTCGCGGTTCAGCGGGTCGGTGGTGTGATTGATAAAGAATTATTACTGTCCGCTAAAACTTTTTTCAAGTATACAAAATTGGGCTGAAATCCA
>JAUNCU010000211.1 GCA_030526455.1 Bacteroidales bacterium
ATTATTCCGTTGAAAAAATGTGGTTTTTATTGATTATTCCGTTGAAAAAATGTAATTTTGTGTCTAAAATTCCGTTGAAAAAATGTGATTTAATTACTTAATTTTCTCAAAACCAAAGATATGCAAAGAAAACTGTATTCTGACTTGCTTAATTGGAAAAAATCTTCCCATCGTCGTCCTCTTATTTTGTTTGGAGCAAGGCAAGTGGGGAAGACATGGTTGTTACAAAATTTCGGTAGCCAAGAGTATTCGAAAACTGCATTCATTAGTTTTGACCGTGATGAAGCCGCTTGTGTATTGATGCAGACAGAGCGGAGCGCTGAAAAATTGCTGCGTGGCATTTCTGCATTGACAGGGGTAGATGTGACTGCACACGACACTCTTGTGATTTTGGATGAAGTTCAAGACTGCCCAGAAGCATTAACGCGTTTGAAAGTCTTTGCAGAAGACACTCCCGATGTGCATATTGTGGCATGCGGGAGTTTGCTTGGTATTGCCATGCACGAAGGTGTTTCCTTTCCTGTAGGGAAAGTTGATGAATTGACGCTCTATCCTATGGATTTTTCTGAATTTGTGATGGCTTCGGGCCGCGACAAACTCTATGAAATTCTTGCGAATCGTGATTGGAATTTATTAAATGCTCTCAGCAGAGAGTTTGTGGATTTGTTGCGCCTTTATTATTATGTGGGTGGAATGCCTGCTGCTGTTAAATCCTATTTTGAAAACAGGGGCTTGAATACTGTGCGCGAAATCCAAAACCAAATTCTCGCCGATTATGAGCGCGACTTCAGTAAGCATGCCTCTTCACGTGTGGTTCCGCGCATTAGAATGGTTTGGCAGAATATTGTTCCTCAATTGGCGAAAGAAAATAAAAAGTTTGTGTTTGGAGCCTTAAGAAAAGGCTCTAGGGCTTCTGATTATGAAGAGGCAATCCAGTGGCTAATTGATGCAGGAATTGTGTATCGTGCGAATCGTGTGGCTTCGGTGAAGATGCCGTTGAAATTCTATGAAGAGCGCGAAGCATTTAAACTGTTCATTTTTGATGTGGGACTATTGGGGGCAATGGCCAATGTGCCAGCAGGGCAGATTTTGGTGGCCGACAACATATTTAAGGAATACAAAGGCGCATTTACTGAGGTGTATGTTTGTTCTCAGTTGATGTCTTCGGGTGTTCCGGTCTTTTACCATTCTGTGGAGAAATCCCGAATTGAATTGGATTTTGTGATTCAATTGGCTGATAATGTGTATCCTGTGGAAGTGAAAGCCGAAGAAAATGTGAGAGCGAAATCAATGAAGGTATTTATTGATTCTCACCAAGAACTCACGGGAATTAGGTTGAGCATGAGGGGATATGAACGTCAGCCATGGGTTGAGAACATCCCTCTGTATGCCTTTGCTGATTATTTGAGTAGCAGAAAGTAATAGGATCTTTTTGCTTACTATCAGCGGCCCTCTCGCGCGGCGGTGTTTTTTTCCGGAACCTCCGGACTTGTAGACCTGTTGACTCGTAGACTCGTAGACTTGTAGATTTTTTTTGTGGGCCTTAATCTGTAGTGGAATCTTCAACAAATGAGCCATTTACCGGTGGTTTCTTGTAGAGTGTAAGTGTTAAAAGAATGTGAAATATGATTATTATTGTTTATTTATTTAGGCTTGATGAGAAAAAATGCTTATATTTGTAGTGAAATGGCTTAACTGATTGTCATACCTTGATGCAAACCAAATTAAGGCTAAACAATAAATTATTACTACTAAAATAAATAAACAATGGCTAACCCAAAATTAGACGCATTAGATTACAAAATTTTGAAGATGCTTTCGATTGATGCACGAAAGCCTTATCTTGAAGTGGCTCGCGCTTGTGGCGTGAGTGGTGCCGCTATTCACCAGCGCATACAAAAGTTGTACAGCATGGGTGTGTTCAACGGCTCTATCACTTTGATCAACCCTTCGTCGGTGGGCTACGACACCTGTGCCTACGTGGGCATCTTCCTCAACGATTCGTCGAAATACGATGAAGTGGTGAAGCACCTGCAGGAAATGCCTGAGGTGGTGGAATGCTACATTACCACTGGTAAGTACGATATGTTTGTGAAACTCTACGCGAAGAACAACGACCACTTGCTCCACCTCATCCACGACAAGTTCCTCACAATGGGATTGGGACGCACCGAAACACTGATCACTTTCAAGGAAGTGTTCAAGCGTCAGATTCCTGTGGAAGACTGATTTAGGCGGTATTCTCACTAACGGATTATAACTACACAACTGCAGCCCTGCTCAGGTTTCGCAACTCTTTCGGCTATAGCAACTTGCATGCCGAATGCGGCGGTACCTGAATGGGGCTTTTATTGGTAAATGGCAAAAAATCATGACCGAAATTACAAATATTCTGCTCGCCGCCATAGGCATCGCCCGTGAAGCCGGAAAAATTCAGATGGCGCATTTCCGCTCGGCATCGCTGGGGGTGCAGACTAAGGGTAACGATTTTGACATCGTCACCGCTGCCGACAAGGCTTGCGAGGCCTTCGTGAAGAGCCGCGTGCACGAACTCTTCCCCACGCATTCCATCCTGAGCGAGGAAACGGGTGCCGACGATGTGCAGAGCCCATGGCAATGGGTGGTCGACCCCGTGGACGGCACCACCAATTTCAAGGCGGGCCTGCCTTACTTCACCATCTCCATAGGCATTCGCTACGAGGGCGAAACGGTGATAGGGGTGGTGTATGCGCCGCGGCTCGACGAACTTTTCACCGCCGTGAAGGGTGAGGGCGCGCGCCTCAATGGCGAACCCATCGCTTGCTCCACTTGCCAGCAGATGGCACAGGCGGTGGTGTGCACGGGTTTCCCCTACGACAAGGCCGAGAATCCAGCCAACAATATTGCCGAGGCTGCCCGCGTTATCCCGCTCGTGCGCGGTTTCCGCCGCATGGGATCGGCGTCGCTCGATATCTGCTACACCGCGGCCGGCATCTTCGACGCCTTCTGGGAACTGAACCTCCACATCTGGGACGTGTGCGCCGCCTATCTTATCGCCCAGGAGGCGGGTTGCGAAATCCACAGCCTTCGCCCTGACCGAGGCTATTCGCCCCTCATCGCCCCAAAATCGCTGGTCGCTCCTATGCTCCAGGTGCTCAACCCATAAAAAATCAGCGGATTGCGCACTCGCAAATTTCGCTTTTTGAAAAATATTCACTAAATTTGAGGCTGAAAGGCAGTGTGCTCCACCGGGAGAACCGCTTTTCAGCCTTCACTTTACTCTATGGGCATCAATGCTCATGACTGGAATTATTTAACGGCTTCAGAACATTAACATAATTAAAAACAATACATTGCAATGAAAAAACTGCTCCTCCTCTCGATTTTGGCCGTGGCCAGCGTCACCGCCAGCGCTTACGATTTTGTGGTCGACAGCCTCGCCTACAGCAAAAACGAAGGCGACACCACCGTGAGCGGTGAGGTCGATTTGACCGACGTTACTGCCCTCGTGGGCCTCGTGTTGCAGCAGTAGAACCCTCCATTTTCGAGAGCGCTTTGAAGTAGCGCAGCATCAGTGGCAGCGTGATGGCGGCCGAAATCACATCGGCCCAGGTTTGACACATCTCCACGCCCAGGATGCCGAAGCACGTAGGCAGCACGATAATGAGCGGAATGAAGCAGAGGCCGTTGCGCAGCGCCGCCACCACATTGGCCGAAATAGCCCAGCCGCTCGTCTGCAGCGCCATGTTGCTCATGATGATGAAAGCCGTGAGCGGCCACGTGGCGATTTGCCATCGCAGCGCAGTGGCACCCACCGCCACCACTTGAGCATCGTGACGCATGAGGTCGACGATGCCCTCGGCAAAGATGAAGCCACCCAGGCAGCACGCTGCCAAGAAGATGAGGCTGAGTTTGATAGCATAGAAATATCCCTGGCGCACCCGCTTGTAGAGCCCCGCGCCGTAATTGAATCCGCAGAAAGGCTGAAATCCCTGCCCGATACCAATCACTACTGAGAATACCACAAAACTCACACGGCCCACAATGCTCATGCCAGCGATGGCGGCGTCGCCAAAGGAGGCAGCCGCCAAATTGAGCAGCATCGTGGAAACGCTTGCCAACCCCTGTCGCGAAAGCGATGGCGTGCCGCCTTTCACCATCTCCACCATGTAGTGGCGAGCAAAGGTGATTTTCTTGATGCTGAGCCTGATGCTCTCGCTGCGCAGCGCCATCACGTAGAGCACCACAAAGCCAAAGATTTCGCTCAGCACCGTGCCTATGGCGGTGCCGGCGATGCCCAGCCCAAAGGTGAAGGTGAACAGCGGCACCAGCGCCACATTGAGCACAGCCCCCGTGAGCATGCCTATCATCGCCCAGAAGGCATTGCCCTGAAAGCGAAGTTGGTTGTTGAGCGTCATGGTGGCAGTGACGAAAGGCGCTCCCAGCAGCATGATGCCCAGGTAGGTGGTGGTGTAGGGGAGAATGGTGGGCGTGCTGCCGAAGGCTATGGAGATGGGCTCAAGAAAGCACAGTGCAATGGCACCGAGCACCACGACCGCCACACTCGAGAGGAAAAAGGTGGTGCTGGCCATCTTAGCGGCCTCCTCGTGGCGCTTTG
>JAUNCU010000011.1:0-5189 GCA_030526455.1 Bacteroidales bacterium
CACATAATTAATTCGTGAACATATATTTAATTCGTGAGTTATTTGATTATTTTTTGGTCCACGTGGTAGCGGGGGCGGGCTTTTACCTCCATGTAGATTTTGCCGATGTATTCGCCCACTACGCCTAGGCCTATGAGGATGCAGCCGCCTATGAACCACAGCGAGAGGATGGTGGATGACCAACCCGTCACGGCATGGCCGCTGAACTTGGAGTAGAGCACGTAGGCGAGGATGATGATGGCAACAAACACGAAGACGACGCCCATCACCAGCACGAGCCTCACGGGGCGTATGCTGAACGAGGTGATGCCGTCTACCGCCAGCCCCATCATCTTCGAGAGCGGATATTTGCTCTTGCCGGCGGTGCGCTCGGCGCGCTCATATTCCACCGTGGTGCTCTTGAAGCCCATCAGCGGCACGATGCCTCGCATGAAGAGATTGCGCTCGGGATAGCGAAGCAGTTCGGCCACAGTGCGGCGGTCCATGAGGCGGAAGTCGGCGTGGTTGTACACGCTCCTGGTGCCCAGGTGGTGCATCAGGCGGTAGAACGCCATGGCGCTGGTGCGCTTAAACCAAGAGTCGGAGCGGCGGTTGGTGCGCACGCCGTACACAATTTCGTAGCCCTCCTTGTAGCGCTGCACCATCGTGGGGATGGCTTGTATGTCGTCCTGCAGGTCGGCGTCGATGGTGATGAAGATGTCGGCCTCATCGAGCATCGTCTCCAGCCCGGCGATAATGGCGTTTTGCAAGCCCACGTTGCTCGAGAGTTTCACGGCGCACGCCATCTCGGTGGCATCGGCATAGCCCTTTGCGAGATGCCAAGTGGCGTCGGTGCTGCCGTCGTCGATGTAGGCGATGCGGCTTCGCGCCGACACCTCGCCACGGCTCACCATGCCAGCGAGCAAACCGCTCAGCCGCTCATGGGTGCCAGGCAGCGCCTCTTCCTCCTGAAAGCAAGGCACGATGATGACCAGTGTGGGAGTTTCAACCATTTTCATTCGCAAATAATTCTAACCTACAAAGATAGCAGATAAAATCGGGAAATCACACAGAAAAAGCGGATTTTTTAAGAAGTTAAGAAGTGAAGTAGTTAAAGAAGACGATACCCGTCAGTGTAAGATTCACGTTACAACCGATACGAACTTTACGAACGATAAGAACGTTTTTTTGAAAGATTCGCTTAATTCTTCAAAGCGGCAAGGGACCACACAAAAGTGGGGAAAAAATACACTTCTGGTAAGGAATTTTACACAAAAGTGTAAAAATGTGGGCTTATAGTGTTTTTTTTTGAGGATTCGGCAGTTATTTCCACATTTTCACTACTTTTGTAAAGCATTTTCATGCAGCATTTACGCTTTAATTCATCATAACTATTCCTGCGATGAAGAACAATAGAAAACATCTTTCATTGACGCTGGCACTCGTTGTGTTTGGCGCCTTTGGTGCCTTCGCTAAAGGCACCGTTAGCCTCAACGGCATTGACTTCTCTATCGACAGCGACTCTGCCATCGTGACCAGCGGCGCACAAGCCTCGGGCAATGTAACCATCCCCTACGAAGTGACCGCTGACGGCCTCACCTACACCGTGGTGGAAGTGGCCGACTCGGCGTTTGCCGACAACGCCACCATGAGCGCACTCACCCTGCCACAAGGGCTGCACCGCATAGGCGCCGACGCCTTCCTCCGATGCTCGGCACTGGAAACGGTGACCTATCTGCCCGAAAACTGCACCATCGCCGTGCAGAAGGGGGCCACGTGGACAAGATATTGCATCGGGTTCCCTGAGTGCCCCGTGAAGCACCTGGTGATAGGCGAACAGGTGAAAAGCATCCCAAGTTATCTGGCAAGCAACCTCAGCCAATTAGAGGACGTGACCATAGGCAGCGGCGTGAACAACTTGGGCGTATATGCTTTCGCCGGCTGCTCGGCACTCAAGGAAGTGGTGATACCCAACTCCGTGACCCGAATCGGCGATCACACGTTTGCCAATTGCAGCCTGCTGCAGAAAGCCACACTCTCCAGCAGCCTCACCGCCATCCCCAACGATGCGTTCTACGGTTGCTCGGCGCTGCAGCGCATCGTGGTGCCCGACGCCGTGAAGGAAATCGGCTCGTGGGCATTCTCCGGCTGCACGGCGCTGACAGAAGCCACCATCGGCACGGGCGTAACCAAGGTGGGCAAAGAGGTGTTCCGCAACTGCGAAAACCTCAGCACACTCCATTATCACGCAGCGCAAATGGGTGCAGCCCCAGAATGGCTCTACGGCTGCTTAGTGAAGGAAATCTACATGGGCAACAAGGTGGAGCGCCTGCCCGAAAACTTCGCCAGTTACCAGTCGTCGCTCAGCAAGGTGCACTTTGGCACGGGGCTCACGCACATCGGTGCCTCGGCATTCTTCTATTGCAAAAAGTTGGACTCTCCCCTACTCCCCGCCTCGCTCAAGGAAATAGGCGATGGTGCATTTGAGAGTTGCGCAAGCATTACAAAAGTGGTGATACCGACCGCGGTGGAAAGCATAGGCAAATCGTGCTTCAAGGGCACTAGCATCGACAGCCTCGTGATAGAAGACTCCAGCGTGAGCCTGGGTGGCTCGGCATTCTACTCGCTGAAAACGCTTAAAGTGGCCCAGTTGGGAAGCCATGTGGCATCGGTGGGCGACGCCTGCTTCTCAGGCTGCCTCAATCTGCAGGAAATCGCACTGCCCGCCACCGTCACCGCCGTGGGCAGCAACGCCTTCAATGGCTGCTCGGCACTGCTGAGCGTGGTTATCGACGGCGCCACAGCCACCCTTGGCGACGGCGCATTCCGTGGTTGCACCAGTCTGCAGAGCGTCGACCTCCGCAACTCGAAGGTGCGCATCGGCAACCAGGCCTTCTTCATGTGTGAAGCACTTGCTACCGTGAACTTTGGCGAAGGCGTGCTCGAGATAGGCAACCAAGCCTTCAGCCAATGCCCGAAACTGCAAAGCGCGTCCTTCCCCGCCACCCTGGAGAAAATAGGCGACAACGCCTTCAGCGGCTGCTCCGCACTCACGGCAGTGAGCCTCAACGATTCGCCCACAGCGATAGGCGCATCGGCCTTCGCAGGCGACGCCGGCATCACTTCGCTCCATCTGGGCACCAAATGCACCGCGATAGGCGCCAGCGCATTTGAAGGATGCTCAGGCATCGCCAGCGCCATCGTGATACCCGCATCGGTGAGCGCGCTGGGCAAAAACGCATTCAAGGGCTGCTCATCGCTCGCTGGCGTGACGATAGAGAGCGCATGCGCCGTTCCCGAATTGGCCTTCTTCGGCTGCTCGGCACTGACCACCGCCACCCTAGGCGCCGCCACCCCATCGCTGGGCTATTCGGCATTTGAAGGCTGCAAGAAACTGGCTGCCATCACCATCCCCGAGAGCGTGGTTTCGCTGGGTGAATATTGCTTCAGAGACTGCTCGGCGCTCGCCGACGTGAACATAGGCGACGGCGTGACCGACATCAGCAACTACGCCTTTGCCTCATCGGGTGTGGAACGCCTAAAGATGGGCTCACGCGTGAAGAGAATCGGACAATGGGCCTTCAGCAAGTGCCCCAACCTGCACGAGGTGGTGTGCCCCGCTAGCGTGGAAATCATCGACAACTACGCCTTCTACAACCTCGGCGCAAGCAATGCACTGCTCAGCATCACGCTCAACGAAGGCCTCAAGAAAATAGGCAACCAAGCCTTCTTCTCGTGTCAGAAACTCAGCGCCATCGACATTCCCAGCAGCGTCACCGAGATAGGCGCCCTGGCATTCGACTACTGCCACAGCCTCAAAAGCGTGAGTCTGGGCAAGGGACTGAAAGAATTGAACAACGTGTTTGTGAACTGCGTGGCACTGAGATCAGTGATCATCCCCGCCAATATCGAGCGCCTCAACGGCACCTTCGCCCTGTGTGTAGCGCTTGAAGAAGTCACGCTGCCCTCCACCCTCAAGAGCGTGGGCAATGGCACATTCGACGGCTGCACCGCGCTCAAAAGCGTGAACTGCAAATCGGCCGACTTCCCAGAGTGCCCCAAGAGCGCATTCTACCCCGAGTGCGCCACCGCCACACTCTACGTGCCACAGGGCACCGCCACCGACTATGCCGCTACACCCTACTGGAATAGTTTCGCCAGCATCGAAGAGCGCAACTTCAGCGGCGACGTTAACGGCGACAGCGTACTGAACGTGAGCGACATCACCGCGCTCATCAACGACACCCTGAGGGGAAAACGCTACGGCATCGCCGACATCAACGAAGACGGTACCATCAACGTGAGCGACATCACCGCGCTCATCAACAACGTGCTCGCGGGAAAGTAAGCATCGCTGCACCCGCCTCATCGCATAGCCGCAAATCTCCGATTTCTACACCCCGCCCCACATGCTGGCGAGGGAAAAACGGGGATTTGCGGCTATAGTTTTCACGATGGTGGCGGTGGGAGTTTGCCCTTAAGTGAAAGTTTTTGTAACTTTGCAGGCGAATTACGAAATAAATTAAAGATAATAAATAAAATATGGCACTTCAATGTGGTATCGTCGGACTCCCCAACGTGGGCAAGTCGACGCTTTTCAACTGTCTGTCGAATGCGAAAGCGCAATCGGCCAACTTCCCTTTCTGTACAATCGAACCCAACGTGGGCGTGATCACCGTGCCCGACGAACGACTCAATAAACTCGCCGAACTCGTGAACCCCGAGCGCATCGTTCCCACCACCGTCGAAATCGTTGACATCGCCGGCCTGGTGAAGGGCGCTAGCAAGGGCGAAGGCCTGGGCAACAAGTTCTTGGCCAACATACGCGAAACCGACGCCATCATTCACGTGCTGCGCTGCTTCGACGACGAGAACGTGACTCACGTCGACGGCTCCGTTGACCCCGTGCGCGACAAGGAAGTAATCGACACCGAACTCCAATTGCGCGACCTCGAAACCATCGAGAGCCGCATCACACGCATCCAGAAGATGGCCAACGCCGGCGACCGCGACGCGAAACTGCAATTCGACGTGATGAACCGCTACCGCGAGGTGCTCTCGCAAGGCAAAAACGCACGCATGGTGCAACTGGAGTCGAAGGAAGAAGAAAAGGTGGCTCACGACCTCTTCCTGCTCACCAATAAGCCCGTGCTCTACGTGTGCAACGTCGACGACACCGCCGCTGCCGACGGCAACGCCTACGTGGAAGC
>JAUNCU010000011.1:5277-18184 GCA_030526455.1 Bacteroidales bacterium
CGCGAAGCAGTGAAGGACGAAAACGCGCAAATCCTCGTGATCGCGGCACAGACCGAAAGCGAAATCGCCGAACTCGAAACCTACGAAGAACGCCAGATGTTCCTCCAGGAAATAGGCCTCGAAGAGAGCGGCGTGAACCGCCTCATCAAGAGCGCCTACGCCCTGCTCGACCTCGAAACATTCCTCACCGCCGGCCCCAAGGAAGTGCGCGCATGGACCTTCCACAAGGGCAGCAAGGCACCACAGTGTGCGGGCGTGATCCACACCGACTTCGAGCGAGGCTTCATCCGCGCCGAAATCATCAAATATGAAGACTACATCGCCCTCGGCAGCGAAGCCGCAGTGAAAGAAGCCGGTAAAATGCACATCGAAGGCAAGGAATACGTGTTCCAAGACGGCGACATCGTAGTATTCCGCTTCAACGTATAAGCCCCAAGCGGCACAGCAAAAAGAATCAAAAGCGCTTTCCTCAAGAGAAATGGGGAAAGCGCTTTTTATTATGGGGGGAAAAATAGGCTGTGATGGGTGTGGGCTCAACGTACTGCGGCCAGGATTTCCTGGGTGCGCTGGGCGATGGAGGGCCAGTTGAATTCCGTCAGGTTGTAGGCCACAGGGGTTCCCGCTGAGGCGGCCAACTGAGCGCTGATGCAGCGGCGCATGGATTCGGCGTCGGCTTTGGCGAAATAGGTGCTGGCGGGAAGATCCACCAGGTGGGTGGCAGGAATGTCGCTCACCGCCAATGGAAGACCATAGGCCATGGCTTCGAGCAGCACAAGAGGGAAACCTTCGTTCACCGACGAGAGCACATACAGTTGCGCATGGCTATAGAGTTGACGCAAATCTTCGCCCGATGTGAAGCCCGTGAACACCACCTTGCCGTTCACATCGAGTTGCTTGAGTTTTTCGAAATAGGAAGTGTCGTGATCGCTACCACCCGCTATCACCAGTTGCTCCACATCGGGCATGTGCTGCACGGCCTCGATGAGGTATTCAAATCCCTTTTCGGGCGTGAGTCGGCCCACACTGAGGATGTATTTGCCCAGATGGATGCCATGCCGGCGCAGGAAATCGGTGGCTTCGCTGCGCTCAACGGCAGGAATGCCATTAGGGATGTAGGTGGATTTCGCCAGAATGTTCTCAGCAAACTTTTCGCGCTGGAATTTGTTCACGAAGATGATGTGGTTGCTGAAGCGCAACGCGAGTGATTCGCTCATCTTTAGCAGGGTGCGAGCCACCATGCCCCACTTCTTATGCTCGTAATTGGGGCTGTGGTAAGTGAGCACCACCTTCAGACCGAAGAGGCGCAGCAGCGGCGCAAACATGGCGGGACCAATGTTGTGGATGTGTACCACCTGCGGACGGTGCACAATGCAGTGGCACACGCTCAGAAACGAGTGGAGCACCGCTTCGAAGCCCTTCACGCGCGTGGATGGAAGGTCGACGTAACTAATGCCGGGAAAAGTGTGCGCCGATGCCTCGGTGAGGTAAGGCTTGCGCCTATAAAGGGTTACCCCCACATGATTCATGCGAGGGTAAATATTTTCACAATGCATTTCCACTCCGCCCTGAATGCCAGGGAAGCCACGTGTTCCTATCACTGCTATTTTGGTCATGGTGGGGTGGAATAGTTAGTTGCTAATAAATCTATGTGCTGTGTGAGGAGATCTCGGCGCTATCGCGAGAGGGGTGCGGGAATTAGTCCCAGCAGAGGTCTTTGCCCTTGCGCGCGCGCCACATGTTTTTGAGAATCCACTTGATGGGCACCCATGGGCGACGCACCATATCGTGGCGCTCGGTGACGATGAAGGTGCAGTTGCGGTCGCACGACTTCACCTTCTGGAGCGCTTCCTGATACTTCTTGTTGCCTTCGTCCATGATTTCTTCCCAACTGTTCTCCTTGATGTTGCCGATCACCCATTCCTCGCAACTGCCATTACATGGCGAAACGTTGCCCCATGGGTCGATGAAGAAGAAGTCGGTGAGCGCACCGCAAGCGGGGCGGTAACCAGCCTCGTCGCCACGGAGACGGCGGTGGATAGAGCGGTTGAAATAGGCACGGCCATAGTCCTTGAGGCGATCTTTTAAGCGACGACGCTTGCTGGTGAGCAGCGCCTTCACGAAGCGCTCGTGCTGCTTGAGCGCCTCTTCGCTCTCCACCTGGTTGTCGTCTTTGTGGAAATACCAACTGTTGTGCACAGCCGAGTTGCCAAGTTCCACATCCAGCGCCACGCAGAGTTCGTAGAGCGACACGAGGTCCATGTAGTTGTCGGGAGAGATCACCACCGAGAAACCAATGTTTTTGCACTTGGTTTTCTTCAATTCGAGCATGGTGCGCAGCGCGTGGTCGAAGCCGTTGTGCAAGCCACGCTTCTCGTCGTTGATTTTGGGAAGTCCCTCCACGCTCACGCGGATGAGGATGTTGGGATATTTGTTGGCCAGTTCCACGATTTTCTCGGTGTTGTAGCCATTGGTGCTCAATTCCAGGAGCGACGACTTTGGATAGAGAATCTCGAAAATGCGGTCGATATCCTTGCGAATAGTGGCTTCACCGCCGGTGATGTTGATGCGCAGGCCAGCGGGGAGTTTCTCGTAATATGATGGGTCGATTTCTTCAGTAGGCTTGGTCTGGTGCTTCCAGATGTTGCACATATTGCATTTCGCATTGCAGCGGAATGTGGTAATCAGACTGCCTTGAACTATATTCTTCATAAATGATATTTGTACGTACTTATCTCAATAACACAAAAATGTGCACATTATTGTGCAAAGTTACAAAAAAAAACTCATACTGCACGCATGAGAATTCACGCGTGCAGTATGGCTATTTTATAAGTGTTTGATTTATAACACCATTACGCTTTATAAATATTTTCAAGCAGCGACTGATGGCTCTCGGGCGAGAAGCGATTGATGGCGGCGGCTTTGATGGCGGCGTGCTGCCATTGGCGACCCATGGCCTCGTGGATGCCGGCGGCCAGGGCCTGTGCGTCGCCCGAGGGGAAGGTGATGCCGGTTTCGGCGTCGATGAGTTCGGGGATGCCGCCTATGCGCGCCCCCACCACGGGAGTGCCCGCGCAGAGCGACTCGATCACGCCCAGCGGATTGTTTTCGTAGCATTCCGATGGCATCACCGAGCATTTCGCCTGGCTCAGCAGCGACGTCACGCCCTGGGCGTCGAGATGGCCGAGGAACTTGATGTGGCTGCAGTGGGCATATTTCGCCTTCAGTTCGTCTTCAAGCGGACCGCCACCGGCTATGCGCAACTCGTGGCCACTCTGTGCGGCGGCCTCAAGCAGGGTGCGCACGCCTTTCTCCTCACTCAGGCGGCCCACGTAGCAGTAGTAATCGCCGCGCTGGGTACCGTCGGTGTCGCGCAGCAGCGCGAGTTTCTTGGGGTCGACGAAGTTGCAGAGCACCTTCACCTTCTCGGGGCTGAATCCGCCCTGCTTCATCTTCTGCGCCATGAATGCGCTGGGACAGATAAAGGCGTCGGTGTATTGTTCCAGCACCTTGCGGTTCCACTTCTTCGCCTCCAGCCATGCGATGGCGCTCGCCGCCAGCGAGCCTTTCATGCAGCGGTGCTTGAGCACACCGCCCTTGCCGCTATAGCACAGTTCGCAGGGATGGCCGCCACGGGTGCAGGAATAAGCAGGGCAAAGGAGTTTGTAGTCGTGCATGGTCCACACCACACGGCACCCGCGCTGCTTGGCGATTTTCGCCAGCACGGGCGAGAGATAGGAGTGGATGTTGTGCAGGTGCACCACCTGAGGCTGGAAATCGTCGAGCAGGCGCTCAAATGATGCGGTGATGTCGCCCAAGCCCAGAGTGCGCTTGAGTCCTTGTATTTTAGCCTTCACCCCGCCGGCGAAACTCACCTCGGGGGCAAAGTATTTCTTATAGGGGGAATCCACCGTTTCGGGATACTGCATGGCGTAGACCGCCACATCGTGCCCCGCCGAGAGCAGGAGCGACTCAGTGTTCATCATCACCACGCAGTCGCCGCCACGAGGATAGTAGAATTTATTTACGAGTAATATCTTTTGAGCCATAAATATATCAATGAATATATCTATAACGAGAAAGCGGCTGTTTTATTCTGTTTAGCGGCGCTTTCTTTGTTCAAAAATGCTGATCATCTTCTTCGCGCACCCCACGTTAGTGAGACCGAAGCGCGCTTTCACACACGCTTCATGATAAGATTCATAATCAGAAATGAGTTGAATAAGCGTGTGCTCATCCCAGTTGTCTTTGGCGATGCCCAAGTGGTTGTCGTTCACAAAACTGGCCGACGTGGGCATGGTGTTCATCACCACGGGAGTACCGCTGACGATAGATTCTGGTATCGACACCATGTTAAGATCCATGCTGGTATTCACCAAAAGCGCCTTTGCCTGTCGCAAATATGAAGCCAGTTGGTGATGCGTCAAAAAGCCGTGCAATGTCACATTCTGCTCAAGATTCGCCGCTTTTACTTGCGCTTGAAGCGAGGCCGCCATGTCGCCATCGCCTATCACATGAAGGTGATAATGCTTAAAGTCGGGGATGGCAACCAGTTTAGCGAAAGTGGCAATCATCTTATCCACATTCTTGCGAGCGACCAGTTGCGACACAATCACGAAGGAATCGGTTGACGAATCGGCTGGGTAAAGCGCTTGGCCATCGGCTCCATGGTCCACGATTTGGTCGCTCACATGGCTTGAGTAATGCCTAATAAAGTCGGCTGCGGGTTGCGAGCGCGGAACCACTAAACACTTGTTCATCAACAGTCGCATCACCACATTATGCCAAAATTTCGACGGCATCTTCTTCATCTTGCGCTGGTGATAGGCCATCTCCTGCCAAATAACGAGTTTGTCGGGGCAGTATCGGCTGGCTACAAGCGTAGCAATCGAGAATGCCTCACTTGAAATCACCATGTCGAATCGGTCCTTGTTGTCGGCCAAAAATTTGCCGAGCCCTTTTGGCCACGGAAGCAGCGACGGCTTGAACACCTTGGGCATGCGCGAGGGCAGGAACACCACCTCCACATCCTCGGGAACACTTCCAGAAGGGCGAAACTCTTCAGCGGCCACAATTGTAACGCTGTGTCCTAATTCTAAAAAACCACGGGCGAAAGTACATATCATCGTGTCGGAAATCGACTCACGACGCTTGATCACTCCATGTTCGGCAGTTGAGAGGATGAGGTTGAGGATAAGGATATTCATATATGAAGCGTGCGGTTAATATGTGCGAGTAATCGTTCCTTATTAATAAAAGATGTTGTTGGATATGTTGCGATTTGTGACCGTCTTAATATTGGTGAGCATGTCCTGAACATTTTTTACGCCAAAAAAGGTGTTGCTTCTCACCTCCAGTTTGTGGAATTTCAGCGTCCTCACGTCGGCATTCGACCAGTGCGTCATCAGTTGGCCATTGCCGCCAGCCACTCTCACGTCGTTGTTGTTGAAAATCACCGTTCCTTCCTTGGCAAATTCCTGCAGGAAGAAATTCATGTTGGCACTGCGAAAAATGTTGCTGTCGAAGTTGAGGTCGAGGCGGGTCACATTGTCGCAATAGATGGTGGTCACACCCTCAAATTCATTCCCCGAGGCATTGATAGCCGCCTTATCGATGGTTTCGCTGCTGCTGACCACGCTTAGTTTTGCAAGTCCTGTAGCCTTGTTGTCGATCAGATTGATGGCGGAACCGGCAGTGATGTAGGCGATTGATGCGCCCTGATTTTCTTGGGCTGCGAGGGAGTTGTCCATGATGTTGTCGCGGAAATCAACGGTTCCGGCAGCCATCTGTATGTGCGACAGCCCAGTGCTGCCCCAACGTGTGAGCACGCTGCTTTCGTTGGTGAAAGTGTTGTCGCTGATAGTGATGGGATCGCCTTTGTCGTGGCTACCGTGGTCGATGATCTTGATATCGGTCTTGTAGAATTGCTGACCGCCATCGTTGCCCACAGCGTTGAGAAACTCATTGTTGCTCACGCGCACGTTTTTGATGTAGTCGCTCTTGGCGATAGTTGCCATGAGCGTGATGCGCACGGGGTCGGCTATATTCAGGGAGTTGTTTTCGAAACACATGTCTTCGAGGGTGCAGGGACTATCCTCTTTTCCTTCACTGAAGAAGGTGATGAGCACATCGTTCATCACTTGTGCCTTGTCCTTTCCGCTGTAGGCGTAATTGAAGGTATTGTTGGCAATGCGAATATTCTTCTTTGCGATGCTACCATTCACGGGGCGGCCTCCTTTCATATCGATTTGGCTGGCATAGATTGCCAGTGCCTCGTCGTTGCCGTATTTGCTGATCACATTACGGCTGATGTTCACCTCAGAGGTTGCGCCCTCAATCCAGATGATGCCGCCTGCTATGCAATTGTTGTAGTTTTCGAGCACACAGTCCTGGAAGGTGATGTTGGAGCACACGCGCATATTGAAATTGGTGCATACTGCATTTTTCAGTTTGCTGTTCACCTTTCTCACGTCCACCTTCTTGGCGTGATAAATTTTCACGGCAAATTTCTCGGTGCGAATGCCGTCGTTTTTGTTAATCCACCAAAATCCCTCATGCTCCTTCAGGTTGATGTCCACATTGCTGATTTCAACCGTGATAGGATTCTGCAGTGTGCCCATAAAACCGAAGAAGGTGTCGTCGGTGAAGGCTTTGAAATCTTTTGAATCGGCCCCGTTGCACAGCACAAATTGGCTCTTCTTCCTGCCCTGCCCCACAATCTTGATATTGCACTTGGCCTCCACAGTGCCGCTCACGTAGTACTTGCCCTTTTTGCTGAGGTTGATGGTTGCCATATCGGCACTCGTAAGGCCACGGAGTTGGGCACGCAGCGTGCGCGTCACATCGCTACCCACCATCGGGCCAAGGTCGATCACCACGTTTTTTCCCCATGCTGCTGATGCGCACAGGAGAATGCCTATTATGGAGAGTATTTGTAAAATCCTGTTCATGAGATAATTTTTATATGAGTTTCTGTAAAATCAATGTAATGGCTTCAACCATTGCATGGGGGCTGTAAACCTCCTTGTAGATGCGCTGTGATGATTCTTCGCTATTGATTGCGCCCATGATGGCAGTAGCCATTTGGTCGATGTTGCCGTTTTCAAAGAATGAGATTCCTTCGAAGCCTGTTGCCACCTCTTTGAAGTAGCCCACATCGGAGAGCACAATTGGGCGCTTGAAAAACGAAGCGATGGAGATTACGCCGCTCTGCGTGGCCGACATGTAAGGATACACTACCACGGCGGCTTTATTGAAGAGGTCGGCCAATTCCTTGTCGTCAACAAAGCGGTTGATTACCACAGTGCGGCCCTGCTCGTTTGGAATGCTGAAGTAGTAATGCCCCGCGCCTGCGAGCACCAGCGCGCGGTCGTGAAGTTCGGGATGCTTGACGTAGCACTCGTGAAGATAGTGCACACCTTTATATATATCCACGTTGCCGAAGAAAAGGATGTAGTCGGCTATGCCTTCGGTTTCTTTCACCTTTTGTGTGCCGCTGGCGATATCGGCGTTCACCAGCGAAGGAAATGGGGCATAGTGCGCCTCCGAGTGAGGATAGTGTGCCTTGATGTAATTAAGTTGGCACTGGCTATTGGTGATTTTGTTTTTCGTTTTTCTCAACAAAGCCCGCTGTGGCCAGGTGACGATAAGCCTTTCCTTGACCAGCGTGACGAAAGGCAGTTTGGTTTCGTGTGGGATGGCGTCGTGCACGGTGTAGAGCACGGGCACTTTTTTCTGAATCTTCGCGATAGAAGAGCACAGCACCAGTTCGCCCGTGAGCGAATACACCACGTCGATGTGCGCTTGCTCGAGAATGCGATCGATTTCCTTTATCAGCGCTGTAGGGTGGAGTTTGAACCACAGTTTGCCCAGTTTGCCAGTGGGATAGGTGATGAAATGCACCCGCTCGGGATCGAGGTGGGCAAAATCTTGCTTGTATTTCTCATCCTTCACCACCACGATGGCATGCGAACGGTCGTTCCACATGTTGTGGATGATGGTGCACGCGTAGGGACGCATGCCGCTGGCATATTCGGTGGCCAGAAACAGGATGCTATGCTGGCGGGAGGGAGTCTGCGTCATCTTCGTTGGGGGTTGCGGGTTGTTGTAAGATGTCCATTTCGTCGCCATACTGGTCGCTCATGAAGCGTCGATTGAGCGAGAAGCAGAGGAACATGAGCGATATGATGAGTTGCTGCTGCGAGAGCGGGTTCCAGTCGGAGTTGCCTTGCACAAGCAGGGCGCACATGATGCCCAGTCCTGTGCATGCCACGATGTGGTAATAGCGGTTTTGAGCCTTGCGTATTCGCCGTTTGAACGTGGCGAAATAATAAATCACAAAGCCCAGGATGGGCAAGAAACCGATGATGCCCATCTCGGCAAGAAGGATGAGCCATATGTTGTGCACAGGGTTGCGGAACATGAACTCTTCGGGCTCCCACATTTCTGAGGTGTCGAAAATCGCCTCAAAATCCACCAGCGAGGTGTTGTGAAGCAAATAATGCAGGTGGCAGTTGAGCCCTACGCCTATGAGTGGATGGTCTCCCACGATTTCACCGGCGCAGTAATAGTGCATCAGGCGATAGGTGGCCATCTCTTCAAGGTTGTCGGCATCGGCGAAGAGTTGTTTCAAAGGACCCATAGCCAACACTACGCCCACAATGAGCACCGGCAGCACACCACGCAACAGCACCTTGGGGTTGAGCAAACTATAGCGACGCAGCACGTAGAAGATGCTGAGCGCTACGGCGCCCACCATCGCTGAGGCCAGAGCGCTTCGGCTACCCGAAAGACCAGTGACAAACACACACACTGCCAGCAGCACTGCACTTTTGCGGCGCTGGAAATTGGCCATCACACAGCCCAGGAAGAACATGAACACATAGGATCCATACACACCCAGACCATTGGGGTGGGCAAAGGTGCCCACGGTTTCGAAACGGCCGCCCACTTCGCCACGAAGCCCGGCACCTTCAACAAACACCTTAGTGATGAATTTCATGCCCAAGATGGGGAACATGATGCACAACACGGCTTGTAAACAGATGGTGAGTGCGAGGCCTTTATAGATGCCTCTGACGAGTGTCTTGAGGCTAAAGGCGTTGCCTAGCAAGAATAAGAACAAGAACAGCGTAGCCAAGAAAAACACGGCCAGCATCGTAGAACTAACCATCGCATTGTTGGGGTTCGCTAAATTGAAGCCCGCAAAAATCAGGAAGCAAGCCACAAGTTGCTTCTTTGGCTTGGATAGCAATCCGCCATACTTGCGCTTGATTGTCCACAGGAGATAGATGCAGAAAAGCAGATAGGGCCATATCACCAGACTTTGGCCAAACGAACCGTAATGCTGTTCTTCATCTACAGTAATCAGTGGCAAATACAATTTGGTGAAGCAGCATGAGAAGATGTAGAATGCAATCACGCCCTCGCATTTTTCTTCCTCGCTCTTGCGCTTGAGGTTGCGCATGTGCAGGATGATAAATGCAATGAGTAGCACTACGATGATGGCAAGTCTATCCATGCGTTGCTGTTAAATGATTGGCTTTTAATATATTTATGGGCAGACTCTGGTGGGGTGCTGCCCATAATTGTTGTGAGTAAGAATTTGCTTGAGGGGGGGGGCGCTGGCTTTAGGCGCGGTCGGCGTCGTTGAGCACCACGCCTGCGTTCTTGAGTTTGCCGTCGGCCACGAGTTGGTTGATGCGTGCCACGTCGGCGTCTTTTGTGGCATGTGCGCGCGCCACCACCACGGCAGCATCGGCATGGCGTGCCACTGAGAGGGTGTCGCTCACGGCTCCGATGCCCACGGTGTCGGCCACGATCACGTCGTAGTTAGCACGCAGTCGCTCGAAGAGTACTGCTGTGCGGGGGCTCTGGAGCAATTCCGATGGGTTGGGCGGAACGGTGCCGGCGGGATAGATGTCCACGCCGGGGAGGCTGCCGCTCTGCATTGCGATATCATCGAGGCTGATGCTTTCTTGCGAGAGGAATGTGGTGAGCGCTTTCACGGCGTGCAGGCCTGCCGCTTCAGCCACTTGTGGCTGGCGTATGTTGAGGTCGAGCAGTGCCACGCGCTTACCCAGCATGGCGAATGAGCCTGCGAGGTTGGCTGCCACATAGGTTTTGCCTTCGCCCTGGCCGCACGAGGTGACGGCCACCACACTGCTGGCGCCCACGGGCAGCATAAACTGGAGGTTGTCGCGCAGCACGCGGAATTCGTCGGCCGCCTCATCGTTTTCGCTCACGATGTGGTCGAATGCCTTGGCGTGGGCGATGCTTGCCAGCACTGGGCTAGCCGACTGGGCGCGGAGGTCGTCGAGGGTGTTCACCTTGTTGTCCATCAATTTCTTGGCGTAGATCCAGCCCACAGGCAGTGCCATGGCAAAGAGCAGGGCGAGGGAGAACACCACCAGTTTCTTTGGTTTCACGGGGTCTTCGCCGGGGTGAGCGGCGTCGATGGTTTTGCCCTTAGGCTGAGCCGCTGCCATCTTCAGGGCGTTTTCTTCGCGCTTCTGGAGCAGGAAGATGTAGAGTTCGTTCTGTATGGCCTGGTCGCGGTAGAGGCTGCGGGTGTTGCGTTCGGCGGTGGCGAAGTCGCCTATTTCGCCTTGGCTTTCGCCCAGTCGCTGCTTGGCCTTGTTGATGCGAATGCGCAGGGCGTCGAGCGAGTTGTTCACGCTGCCGATGAGGTTGGCGCGCATGGCCTCAATCTGCTGGTCGAGTTGCACGAGGGCGGGGTTGCCGTCCATGGCCGAGTTTTCGAGGTGCTGGCGCTGGGTGATGAGGGCGTTGTAGGCTCTCACCAGCGGAGCCGAGTGGTCGTCGGCTTCAAATGGGATGAGCGAGTGCTTGTTGGAGGCGTCGGTGATGAATCCCATGATCATGCCCGCAATGCGGTGCTGTGTTTCGAGTGCCACCACGGTGTTGTCGTTGGCGTCGTCCTTAGCCACCACCGCCTTGGCTTGCACGGCGGGGTCGATGAGGTTGTGCGCCTTCTTGTAGGCCTCGATTTCGGCTTCGGTGCCGATAAGGTTTTTATAGATGAGCGAGAGGCGTTCGTCGATAAATTTCGCGGTGGTCATGCCCTGGCGGTCTTTCTCCTGGAGGGTACGCTCGTTGTAGAGGCGCACGAGCGTGTTGAGGATGTCGCGTCCGCGCTTCACGTCGCTGTCGGCCACGTCGACGTACACCACGTCGGTCTTTTTCTTTTTCAGGTCGATGGTCATGTCCTTCTGCAGGCTCAGCGCCGCTGGCACGTAGCCCGCCACCTTTGCAGCGATTTCATATTCGTGCTTGGGTGTGAAGTATTTTGATGGCTTCACCACGAAGAGGCCGTAAGGGGTCTTCACTGTGGCGGGAAGTTGCACGCCTTCGAGTTCAGCATAATTGCTGAAGAATCCCTTCTTCACGGTGATGTCGGCCTTGCCGTCGGCATGCACCTTGATCTTGAAGGGCAGCGTCACCGAGAGGGTGTCGAAGAGTTCCTTGGGTGCTTCCACCACGATGGGCGATGTGCCGTAGTGGTCTTGCTTCTTCATGAAGCCCTTCTTCTCATAGTAGCGGCAGTTGATGCCCAGTTCGGCGATGGTTTTGGCGCAGAGGCTTTCTGAAGAGAGGATTTCGATTTCGTTGTTCACGTTCACATCGCCGCCGCCCATGATGCTCTTGAGCATGGAGTTGCTTTTGCTGCCGCTGCCACTGCCGCCAAACACTGCCAGCGAGTTGTCCTCGATGAGCATGGTCGATGAGATGATGTAGGTGTCGGGGGTCTTTCTCAGGTAGAGGAAGAGCAGGCCGAAGCACACCACAAACGACAAGATGAAGAGCCACCAGTAGCGCAGTGCCGTGCGGGCCATGCTTTTCATGTCCATCGACTTGCCTGTGGCGGCGTTATGCTGATTTGCTGTAGTATTCATAATCAATTGTTACCAAAATAGGATATGGATAATTGCAATTTCTTCGTCACTTCACAGCCAGTGCAATCACCAGCGAGGCGATAACCGACGCCGCGCTCACGATGAGCGACATCTGCGAGAGTTTGAAGGCTGAGAATTGGTTGTACTTCGAGTTGTCGACCTTGATGTCGTTAGGCTCCACATACACTACGTCGTTCTGCTGCAGGTAGAAATAGGGCGAGGCGTAGAGGCTGCCGTCGGTGAGGTTGATGCGGTGATAGGTGCTCTTTCCGTTTTCGGTGCGAATCACCAGCACGTTGTCGCGCTTGCCGTATTCGGTGAGGTCGCCCGCCGCAGCCAGTGCGTCGAGCACCGAGAAGCGCTCTTTGTTCACTGCCATGCGCTGGGGCGACTTCACTTCACCCATCACATTCACAGTGAAGTTGAGCAGTTCCACACGCACGTAGGGGTCTTTCACCTGTTCTGCTACTCGGCTCTTTATCACTTCAGCGAGTTCGTCGGTGCTCATGCCCGCTGCCTTCATTGCGCCTATCACGGGCAGATGAATGATGCCGTTGCGGTCCACGATGTGGGTCTGCATGCGTGGCGAGGAGGTGACGTTGACGTTGCCACGGGTCGATGGGTTGCCCAGCGGCACATTGTACATGGCCGTTGCTTCGGGCACTGCCGAAGTGATGGTCACGATCAGTTCATCGTCGGGCTGAATGCGTATTTTGTAGTTGGATACATTCTCGGGCAGCGCGCCGTCGGCTTCCTTTAAGTTCTGGAAATAAGGCAATTTGGGTGCTTCTTTGGTGGTGCCACACGAAGCGCACACCAGCGCCACAGCCATGCCTAATATGATGCTTTTAATGTTCATATATAGTGAATTGTGTATATGTTTCAGTTATGCTTATGCAGTGTAAGTAGTTTTTATAATATATAAATTAACGTGGGGGTGGCACGTTTTATTATACCCGGTGCGTGAATTTTGACACGATTTTGCCAAAAAC
>JAUNCU010000011.1:18194-29396 GCA_030526455.1 Bacteroidales bacterium
AAACCTCGCGCCTGATTTCGCTCGGGCAACACGCCACCATCAGCGCCAGGGTCGCCGCCAGGGCCAGAAGGTCGTGCCACAGGGCGGTGCCCATGTAGAATGGCACGGCGCTGCCGAGCATCACGGCGATAGGCAGCAGCAGTCCGCGGTTCACACTCAAGGTGAAGTAGCGCTTGGTGTCGTACCATCGATACACCACCAGCACCAGATAGGTGATGTTGAGCGTGGCGATCACGCCCCACACGCCGAATCGGCTGGTGAGCAGGAAGTTGAGCGTCACGTTCACCGCCGCGCTCAGCACGATGGCGGGAAGGGTGCGCTTGGTGTCTTTGGCACACTGGTAGCCCATGTCGAAATAGGCCACTATCGCAAAGATGGCGGTGCTCAGCGCCAGCGGGAATATATATTGCAGGCTGCTCTGGTAACTGCTTTCCACCAGCCAGCCGTAGCACATCTTCAGCCCGAAGCAGAAGCCCACCAGCAGCAGGCTCGTCACGAAGATGTAGTTGCAGAACACCTGCGAGAAGAATTTGTTGCGATCTTCGCTGTGATACTGGTTGATGGCGGTTTCCTGCCATGCCTGGTAGAAGATGAGGGCGAGCGTCTGCAGAATGCTCATAAAGCGCACTGCCACGGCGTAGACGCCATTCACCTCGAGGCCCAGATACTCCTGGATAAACCAGCGGTCGCTGCTGCCGGTGAGCCACCAGCACAGGGAACCGGGAAGCAGCGGGAGGGTGTATTTGAGCACTTCGAGCGCAGTTTCGCGGTATTTCACGCTCACGCTGAAGTATTTGCGCAGCGTGCCTATCTTCAGTTCCACCAGCCCCACGGCGGCGAAGCGCGCGAGGATGTTGGCAATGAATACGCCCTCAATGCCCATGCCCAGCCACACCACGAAGAGCAGGCTGAATGCGCCTATGAAGAACGCGCTCAAGATGCCCACGCTCACGAAGGCTTTGTTGTTGCCCAGCCCGCGGAACACCTGCGACACCACCTCCTGAACCGACATGGCAGCCAGCAGTGCCACCACCAGCCAGAGGTAGCGCACCGTCACACACGTGGCGATGCATAGCGCCACCGCAGTAGAGAGCATAAGCATGGCGCCCAGCGTTTTATAGGTCATCGACACCACCTTTCGGCGACTGTCGTCGCTATCGGCATCGAGCAAAAAGCGGAAGGCTCCGTCGCGCAACTGGAGCGTGACAAAAGGCATCAGCAAAAACACCACCGTAAGGCAAATGTCGTAATAGCCAAAATCGGCCGTATTCTCCACATAATAAGTGTAGAGCGGCACCATAAGAAACGTGATAACCTTAGAGCCAAGGTTACCAATGGCGTAGATGCCCATGTCTTTCATCATCTTCGACATGCGCCCACCCGCGTTGCTATGTACACTATTTTCAGCCATTTACATCATTGCCTTACACTATTGCCAGGCATTTATATCATCGTCACGCGCCACCACAGCCATCGCCCCACCCGAAGCAGAGACCCAAGCCGCCAGCACGCGACATACCAATTTGCAAAGTTACCACTTTTTCCCCACACCCACAAACCCACCCCGCGCCCCCCAGCCCACCCTACCCCATTTTCGTCAAAAGAGTCTGACCTAATGACAACTTTTCCACCCATTTTCGTCATTAGGGTCTGACCCTGATTACAACTTTCGTCAAAATCATGGGGATAGATGCGTGATATTACGGTGATTTTGCGTAATTTTGTAGTTTAATTTACTAATGTGATTATGATTTTCTCTTTATAATTATGATTTTTTCGTTCGAAACCCTAAATATTCTTTACGTGTACGTGCTGCTGGGTGTGGCTGTGTTGCTCACGGTGGTGTGCTCGGCTGTGCTTTGGCGCCGTGCTGCTCGACTGCGCAAATTCACCGCCAGCGAGGCTTCTCGCGAATACGTCGACGAGGAGCACCTGCCCAGCGTGTCGGTGGTGGTGTATGCCCACAACGAGTGTGAAAACCTGGAGCGCTTCCTGCCTCTGCTGCTGCACCAAGACTATCCCGACTTCGACGTGGTGGTGGTTGACGATGCCTCGTTCGACGGCACTCGCGACCTGCTGAGCGATATGCTCCCCCACTTCAGCAACTTGCGCGTGACCTTCGCTCCCGAAGCCACCCGCTCGCTTTCGCGCAAAAAACTCGCGCTCACCATCGGCATCAAGGCTTCGCAAAAAGAGGTGGTACTCACCACCAATGCCAACTGCCGCGTGATGAGCGACCAGTGGCTGCGCTCGATGATGCGCAATTTCGTGCCCGGCATCGACGTGGTGCTCGGTTTCTCCCACTATCGCTACCGCAAAGACACCAGCGGAGGGCGCTTCTACCGCGTGTTTGACTCGGTGGTGACTTCGCTGCAGTGGGTGGGCAGCGCCATCAAGGGCAAGCCCTACCGCGGCATCAGCGACAACCTCGCCTATCGCCGCGAGGTGTTTTTCCAGCACTCGGGCTTCTCGAAGAGCCTCGACCTGAAATTTGGCGACGACGACGTGTTTGTGAGCGAAATCGCCGACGGCACCAACACCCGCCTCGAACTGGCTCCCGAAAGCCAGGTGCAAACCTACTACGACAACGTGCCAAAGGCGCACCACTTGCTGAAGTTGCGCCGCGACTATACCACCCAATTCGTGTCGACCAAGGCACCATTCTATGCGCAGGCCTTCTTCTCGTGGATGAACTACCTGCGCCTGGGTGCACTCATTGCGGCGGTGGCGATCGACTACACCAATGTGTTCACCATCAGCGCTTCGGCACTGCTGCTCATCCTCTCGTGGGTGATGGTGATACTGCCCTTCAACCGCTGCTGCCAGGCCCTTCAGGCACCCGGGCTCACGCTGAGCGTGCCCCTGTTCTACCTGTGGCGCCCTGTGCTCACGCTCTACTACCGCATGCGCGGCATATCCACCCGCAAAACCAACCTCACCAGCATGTATGAGTAACCCTGCCGGCACATCGCGCATCCTTGCGCTCACCTCGTGGCGCGGCATCTTTGCCGTGTGCATCGTGCTGTTTCACTGCCGAGTGGAGGCCTTCACCGAACCCACAAAATTCGGTGTCACCTTCTTTTTCGTGGTGAGCGGCTTCCTGCTGGAGATGAAGCACCGCTGCCTCGACTTGGGGCCAAGGCACTACGCCAAGTTCATTGGCGCCCGCGCCCTTCGCCTCTACGCCATGCACTGGGCCATGCTCGCGGCGTTCATCGCCATGGCGATGGGAGTGGCACGCGGCCAGGGAGTGAACTGGGACGCCTTCGTGCCCAATTTGCTATTCGTGCAAATCTTCTCCTGCGACCACGACGTGATATTCTCATTCAACGGCCACATGTGGTTTCTGGGCGACCTGCTCCTGTGCTATGCCCTCTACCCGCTGCTGCGCGCCCTGGGAAGCCGCATGAATTTGCGCTCCCAAGTAATAGCGGCAAGCGCGGTGATGGCGCTGCTATGGGTGGTGATGGGCTGCTTCGTGCCCTTCGAGCGCCTCACGGCGTGCTACACATTCCCGCCCATACGCATCTTTGAATTCTGGATGGGCATGGTGCTCTGCCACTGCTTCGACGCCGTGAAAGAGCACGCCACACGATGGACCGACGCCAAGGTGCAAGGGCTGTGGCTCACGACGGTGGGCGGCATCGTGGCCATGTTTGTGCTCACACGCTTGGCCGAAGGCTCGATTATCGACTATTTCAACGAATTTGTGATGTGGCAACTGCCCGTAGCGGCACTGGTGCTGCTTTCGGCGCTCACGGCTGGGCGCACCGACGCCCTCACACGCCTCGTGTGCAGCCGCCCGCTGCTGTGGCTGGGCGAACTGAGCCTCGAGATCTACATCCTGCAGGCCGTGGCGGGGCAAATCTACGCCTACCTCGTGTCGCCATTCTTCGGGCATTTCGGCATCCACATCTACGACCAATATGCCGTGGGCATCTTCTTCGTGCTGCTGCCGCTGGCGTGGCTGTGCCGCCGCTACTTCACCCGCCCGCTCACGCGATGGGTGGCACGCATATTCGCCTAAGCGAAGGCCCGGGGCGGCAGAGAAGCGCAACTTTTTTCACCCCCGTGGCAATAACCTACGTAAAACTGCGTTAATAAAGTTGAGATGAATATTAACTTTACACGACATATCGCGCATCTTGTGCTCATGATGTGTGGCTTAAGTGCCTGGGCTCAAGACAACGACAAGATTCTGAACCGCCAGTACGCCGACCAGAAGAAGGTGCACTTCGGCTTCTCGGTGGGTACTAATTTTCAGGATCTGGGCATCGTGAACAATGGTTTCGTGACCGAAGACGGCGAAACCTGGTTTGCCGATGTGCCCCAGCATTCGCCCGGCTTCTGCGTGAATGTGCTCGCCGACCTGCGCCTGCACAAGCACCTGAACCTGCGCTTCTCGCCCGGCATGTACTTTGGCAACAAGGTGGTGAACTACATCAACACCTCCGCCCCCGCCGAGGTCACCGACCCCATGCGCCGCCAGCAGAGCCAGAACATCAAGTCGACCTACATCGTGCTGCCGCTGGAGTTGAAAGTGTCGGCCAACCGCTACCACAACATCCGTCCCTATTTCACCGGCGGCGTGATGGGACTCTTCGACGTGGCGAAAGACCGCACCGAGCAACTGCGCCTGGCTGGCACCGACGCCATGCTCACCGTGGGCATGGGCTGCGACATCTATCTGCCCTTCTTCAAACTGTGCCCTGAAGTGAAATTCTGCTTCGGCCTGAAGAACGTGCTCAAGAAAAACCGCCCCGACCTGGAGGACAACCCCGAGATGCTGCGATTCACGCAGAGCGTCGACAAGGTGACCAACAACATGGTGGTGGTGACATTTTATTTCGAATAATTCACATTATAATTTATAAAGAACACAGCGGGAATGAAGACTGGCTTACTCAAATATTGGCTGATGGCACTTGTGGCAATGGCGTGCGCTACCACGCTGAAGGCACAGGTGGATAACCAGTACACCCAATACTACATGGTGCCAGGCTACTACAACCCCTCGGCCATAGGCAACACCGACTACATCCACATCACCGTGGGCAGTCGCGCGCAGTGGATAGGCATCAAGCACGCGCCCCTCTCCTTCGTGGGCCTTGCCGACATGCCATTCAAGTTCCTCAACAAGCGCTTCGCCACGGGCGTGTCGATCAATCAAACCAGCATGGGTCTCTACTCTGGCCTCAACGCGTCGGCACAAATCGCCTACAAGCACAAACTCTTCGGCGGCACGCTGAGCGCCGGCTTTCAGGTGGGCCTGGTGAACGAGAAATTCAAAGGCTCAAAAATCATAGAAGTGGGTGGCGAGGAATCGGACGACGCCATCCCCAAGACCGACGTTTCGGGCAATGCCCTCGACCTGGGCGCGGGCATCTTCTATCAGCACAAGCACTGGTGGGCGGGCATCTCGGCCACGCACCTCAACCAGCCATCCGTGGAGATGAAGACCGAAGGCAACGAGGAAGACCTCTACATCTTTGAGGCCGGCCGCATGTGTTATTTTATGGCCGGTGGCAATATTCCCGTAAAAAATACGTTATTTGAATTACAGCCCTCCGTGTTTGTGAAGACCGACTTCAACATCTTCCAGGCCGAGGCCACCATGCGCGTGCGCTACAACAAGTTCATCACCGGCGGCGTGGCCTATCGCCACAACGACGCCGTGAGCCTTGTGGCGGGGGTTGAAATTAAAAACTTCGTGGTGGGTTACTCCTACGACTACCCCATCTCCGACATCTCAAAGGCTACCTCAGGCAGCCACGAGGTGTTTGTGAACTATAACGTGAAACTCAACTTAGGCGAAAAAAATAAAAATAAACATAAGAGTATTCGATTAATGTAGAATATGAAAAAGGTATTATTAATTTGTCTCACCACATTCGTGTTTGCAACTGTGCTCACCTCTTGCTTCTCGGGCCGCCGCTCGGTTTCGGCCTACGGTGGCGAAGTGACTGGCGTGGGCGGCTCCTACTTTGTGGAGCCTACGCCTTATGGCATGGTGCTCGTGGACTGTGGTTCAATGAAGGAAGGCCCATCGCAGACCGATTCGCTCTGGGGCATCGACTCTACGGCGCGCGGCGTGTCGGTAGACGCATTCTGGATGGACCAGACTGAAATCACCAACTCTAAGTACAAGCAATTCCTTTACTGGGTGCGCGACTCCATCATCCGTGAACGCCTCGCCGACCCTGCCTACGGCGGCAACGACGAGTTCAAGATCACCGAAGACAAGTATGGCGACCCTGTGAAGCCACATCTCGACTGGAGCAAGAACATTCCCTGGCGCAATCCTAGCGAAGACGAAGAGCGTGCCATCGAGAGTGTGTATCGCATCAACCCCATCACCGGTGTGAAGGAACTCGACCCCACTCAGATGAACTATCGCTACGAAGTGTACAACATGACCGAGGCCGTGAAGCGTAAGCACCGTCTCGACCCCGCCACTCGCGACTATAACACCGATCACGCAGTGCCCACCGAGGTGCCCATCATCAGCAAAGACACTGCCTACATCGACGACAATGGCCGCATCGTGCGTCAGACCGTGAACCGTCCGCTCTCAGGCCAGTGGGACTTCGTGAACACCTATATCGTGAACGTGTTCCCCGACACCACTTGCTGGGTGAACGACTTCGACAACGCCTACAACGAACCCTACGTGCGCATGTACTTCGCCAGCGGCAACTACAACAACTACCCCGTGGTGGGTGTGAGTTGGGAACAGGCCAACGCATTCTGCAACTGGCGCACCGAATTCCTGCGCAAGTCGCTGGGCAAGGAAGGCGTCTACATCGAGCCCTACCGCCTCCCCACCGAGGCTGAATGGGAATTTGCAGCACGTGCGGGTGTGAGCAAAAACAAATATCCATGGGAAGGCGAACTGCCTCTCACCGAAGACGAAGGCTGCTTCTACGCCAACTTCAAGCCCATGGAAGGCAACTACGTGAAAGACGGTAGCATCGTGAGCGCCCCTGTGGGCACCTATGAGCCTAACGACTTCGGCCTCTTCGACATGGCCGGCAACGTGAGCGAATGGACCTCTACTGCCTACACCGAAAGCATCGACCGCATGACCAGCGACCTCAACCCCGAGTATCGCTACAATGTGGCCAAGGACGACCCCTACAAGATGTCGCGCAAAATCGTGCGTGGCGGCTCGTGGAAAGACGTGGCCCACAACATACGCGCCGACCTGCGCATGTGGGAATACCAGAACGAGCAGCGCTCCTACATCGGTTTCCGCTGCGTGCGCTCAAAGGTGGGCTACACCAAGGTGAAAAGAAAGAAAAACTAATCATAACAAGCATATTTTCCACTAAATCAACATAATACCGGATCATGGGAAAAATAAAGAAATATAAAAACGTGATAGAACGCTTCCTCTCGGGCGAAACCGGCCAGCGTTTCTTCAACTTTGCCTACAGTATTGGTGCGGCTGTCGTTATCTTGGGTGCACTGTTCAAGATTCTGCACCTTGAAGGCGGTAACGAAATGCTCACCATAGGTATGGGTACCGAAGTTGTGATGTTTATCCTCACTGCCTTCGACCGCCCCGAGAACGACTATAAGTGGGAACAGGTGTTCCCCGTGCTCGCTTCAGGCGACCCTGAAGACCGTCCCGACTTCGCCGGCGGTGGCAACATCGTGATTGGCGGCGCTGCGGGCCAGGCTCCTGCCCAAAAAGGCGTGAGCGAGGCTCAAGCCAAGGCTGCCGTGGGCCTGCCACAGGGCATCGACCTCACCGAAGAAGACTCGCGATCGCTGAGCGAAAGCATTGCCAAGATGGCCGCTGCCAGCGACCAACTGAGCCGCATGGCCGAACTCACCGACGCCACTCAGCAATACCTGAGCCAGATGGCGAGCATCTCCGAACAGATGCAGCGCCTCAACGACACCACCACCGCGCTCAACCAGGTGTCGGAAACCCTGCTGGGCAGTTATCGCGCCATTACCGAAAACAGCGAAAGCATCACCCAAAGCAGCACCGGCTACGTGGAACAGATGGAAAACCTCAACCGCAACATCGGCGGCCTGAACACCATCTACGAAATCCAACTCAAGAGCATCTCTTCACAACTCGACAGCATCGACCGCGTGAACCGTGGCTTGAAGGATATTCGCGACATGTACGAGAAATCGGCGGCAGAAAGCGCTCACTACTGCGACGAAACCGAAAAGATGGCTCGCTACATGAAGCAACTCAACAGTGTATACGAAAAAATGATTAAGGCTATGACCGTGAACATGTATCGCCCCATGGGTGGCATGCCTGGCGTAGACCTCGGTGAAAACGAAAACTCTGAAGAATAAAGCATGGCAAACGCTAAAAACCAGACCGTGGGTCGCATGTCGCCACGTCAGAAGATGATCAACTTGATGTACATCGTTCTGACGGCGATGCTTGCCTTGAATGTGTCGAGCGATGTGCTCAGTGGCTTCCGCCAAGTGCAGCAGGGTCTCTCGCGCACCAATCGCACGCTCACGTCGCGCAGCCAGATGATGTTTGACCAGATTCAGGCATTCTACAACAAGTATCCCAAGCAGGGCCGCCAGTGGCTCGACCTGGGTACGCAGGTGCGCACGCAGACCGACAGTCTTTACAACTACATAGAATCGCTGAAACTCGACATCGTGCGCCAGTGCGACGGCCCTGAAGGTGATGTGAACAACATCGTGGCCGAAGACAACCTCGATGCCGCCGCTCAAGTGATGCTGCCCCCTACGGGCAAGAAGGGCGCCCAACTGCGTGCCCGCATTGAGCAATACCGCGCATTCGTGCTCGGCCTGCTCGACAACCCCGACGCCCAGAAAAACGTGGAAGAAGCCCTCTCCACCGCCAAGGTGAAGACTGCCCACGGCGAAAAACTCTGGGAAGAGAGCCTCTTCGAAGGCATGCCTTCGATTGCGGCAGTGACGCTGCTCTCGAAACTGCAGAACGACGTGCGCTTTGCCGAAGGCGTGGCGCTGGGCTCTATGATTTCAAATCTCGACACTGGCGAACTGCGCGTGAACCAATTCGAAGCCTTCGTGGTGCCTGAATCGAAGATGGTGATGCGCGGCAGCAAATACTCAGCAGAAATCGTGATGGCCGCCATCGACACCACTGCGCGTCCGCGCGTATTCGTGAACGGCAGCCAAATTCACGGCAGCCACTACGAAGTGAGCACCGGCAGCACCGGCAAGTTCGACTTCTCGGGCTTCATCGAAGTGACCGCCCGCGACGGCTCGGTGACCAAGCGCGAATTCAAGTCGTCGTACACCGTGATCGACCCGCTCGCTACCGTATCGGCAACGATGATGAATGTGTTCTACGCCGGCATCGACAACCCCGTTTCGATTGCCGTGGCAGGTGTGCCACAACAGTCGATCCAGGCCACGATGACCAACGGTACGCTCACCAAGACCGATAAGGGTTGGGTGGCACGCTCCTCGGCCATCGGCAGCGAATGCGCCATCACCGTGACGGCAGAAATCGACGGCCAGCGCACCAACGTGGGCACCACCAGTTTCCGCGTGCGCAAGTTGCCCGACCCAATGCCATTCATCACCTACACCGACGGCAACGGCCAGCGCGCCATCTACAAGGGTGGCAAGCCTTTCTCAAAGGGCACGCTCCTCGCCGCCAAGGGTCTTGACGCCGCCATCGACGACGACCTGCTGAAAATCGACTTCCGCGTGGTGAGTTTCGAAATGGTGCTCTTCGACCAGATGGGCAATGCCATGAGCGAAAAGTCGGCAGGCTCAAGTTTCTCGCCTCGCCAAAAGGAGGCCATGAAGCAGATGAAGCACGGCAAGCGCTTCTACATCTCGCGCGTGAAGGCCACCGGCCCCGACGGCGTGACACGCGACATCGCTCCTATGGAAGTGATTGTGAACTGATAACACTTTATTTAGATAATATTTCAAAACTTTAGATATGAAGTTTCTCAAATTAATCATTGCCGTGGTGGCGATCACTTGCACAGCCTCAGTGGCCAGTGCACAGGTGGTGAAAAAAACTTCTGAAGCCGACAAGAAGAAAAAGGAACAGAAGCAGGTTTCGGCGCGTCAGCAATCGTTCTACGAAGTGCCCGAACCCAGCGATGCCGACTTGCAGTGGAAGAAAATCGTGTACCGCGAACTCGACCTCACCAAGGGCAAAAACGCAGCGCTCTACTATCCTGAAGAGCCCAACGAAGACGGCGAGAGCCTCTTCTACATCATCATGCGCCATGTGGCTAACGGCGAGGTGAACGTGTATGAGTGGCTCGACGGCCGCGAGATGTTTACCGACACCTACAAATACAAGGTGAGCGCCATGCTCGACCGCTTCCACATTCTCTACGCCCACGCAAAGGGCAGCACCGAAAAGGCGCCTAAATACGTGATCGAGAATGCCGACATCCCTGGCAGCGAGGTGCTGAGTTACTATATCATCGAGAAGTGGGAATTCGACACCCGCAGCAACAAGATGCGCAGCCGCGTGGATGCCATCTGCCCTGTGCTCCACCGCGAGGACGAATTCGGCGTGGTGCAGAAGTGGCCTATGTTCTGGGTGAAACTCAACGACATTCGCCCCTACATCGCACAGCAATTCGTGTTCACCGACAACGACAACAACCTGCTGCGCTACAACCTCGACGACTTCTTCAAACTCAATATGTACACCGGCGACATCTACAAGGTGAAGAACCTGCGTAACCAGACGCTGCGCCAGCAATTCCCCGACGAGAAGGCCTACAAGCACGCGCAAGACAGCATCGAGCGCCGCCTGCGCCAGTTCGACAAGGGTCTCTGGGTACCTTCACGCGAAGAACTCCAAGCCCAAAAAGAGGCTAAGGAAAAAGCCGAGCGCGAAGCCAATGGCGAAACCGAAGAAGAAAAGACTGAAGCCACCGAAGAGAAGAAGAAGAGCGTAAAGAAATCGACCACCAAGCGCGGTTCAGCATCTTCGGCCGACAAGAAAGAGTCGAAGCCAAAGACCAAAACCGCAAAGGTTAAAACCCGCGAAGTGAAATCAAGCGGAGGCGCCACCCGAAGCGTGCGCAACCGCAAAAAATAAGCCATAACTGATATCACTTATATCCCCCAAAAAAAATCCCGAGGCAAAAATCAGCCCCGGGATTTTTTTGTATCTCCAGATACAGAACATATTACATACACGCATGTCACAAATCACGAGTAAGTTACACCGATTTTTGTCGCAAATCA
>JAUNCU010000212.1 GCA_030526455.1 Bacteroidales bacterium
GCTTGCATGGAGTTAACCATAATAAGCCGTCTCCGACGGCGGAGGGTGGACGCCTGGCGTTATAGCCTGAGGCCTGCCGCTTTTTTGAGTTTCCAGACAGGCTGGGTAGACGCCCGGCGCTCGGAGGGGAGGGCGAATTATTTCTGCTTTTTGCCCTGCTGCTCTTTCTTTGCCACGTGGTCGTAGACTAGCATGCAATAGGTTTGCATCACGGCGCCCGCCATGAGGAATGCGAGCCAGTCGGTGGTTTTGCCTGTGGGCGAGAAGATGAGCAGATAGGCCGAGATGCAGTAGAGCAATGCCGAGATTTTGCCCATCATGTAGAGGCGGCGGATGCGCAGGTTGCTGCCTTGGTAGCGCTCGGTGAGCCGCTCAGCGAGGGCGAGCACGGCACCGAAGGCGTAGATCCACTTGGCTGGCTCCCAGTAGACGTTGAGCAGCGGCAGCACGGCCGTGCCCACCAGCAGGAGCATTGCCAGCGAGAGCATGATGTATTGGGCTTTTTGTTTTGCTTTGTCGGATAACATGATGTGTAGAGGGGGGGTGAGGGGGGGGGATTATGGGATGTCGGTGATATAAACTTCTTCGTTGAGACGCTTCATGCCGTATTTTTCGCGAGCGATGCGCTCAAGCGACACGCGGTCGGTGTTGAGTTCGCGGGTCTTGGCCTCGTAGATGGCGGTGGTGTCGCGATTTTCCTTGATTTCCTGCTTGAGGTTTTTGATTTCCTGCTTCAGTTGCACCACGCGCAAGAAATTGTTGGGGCCCATGAAAAACAGGCCCGCGATCATGATCACGGAGAAGACGAGGGTGAAACTCATCCATCGAGGCACCCAAGCGGGGCGAGCGAATTCTTTTCCAAATATCTTCATTGCTGTGGCTTATTTGAGCAGATCGGGGCGGAGGCGCTTGGTGCGCTCGAGGGCCTGTTGCATTTTCCACTCCTCGATTTTGGCCTGGTTGCCGCTGAGGAGGATTTCGGGCACGCGCCAACCGTTGTAGTCGGCGGGACGGGTGTAGACGGGGGCTTCGAGCAGGTTGTCCTGGAAGGAGTCGCTGAGGGCGCTTTGCTCGTCGCCGATGGCTCCGGGGATGAGTCGCACGATGGAGTCGGCAATCACGGCCGCGGGGAGTTCGCCGCCAGTGAGCACATAGTTGCCGATGGAGATTTCCTTGGTGATGAGGTGCTCACGAATGCGGTAGTCCACGCCCTTGTAGTGGCCGCAGAGGATGATGATGTTTTCGGCCAGCGAGAGGGTATTGGCCATGGGCTGGTCGAGGATGTCGCCATCGGGCGAGGTGAAGATCACCTCATCGTAGTGGCGCTCGCTCTTGAGTTGCTCGATGCAGCGGTGCACGGGCTCGATTTGCATCACCATGCCGGCTTCGCCGCTGAAGGGGTAGTCGTCCACCTTGCGGTGCTTGCGCAGGGAGTAGTCGCGCAGGTTGTGAACGTGGATTTCCACGAGGCCCTTGTCTTGGGCGCGCTGCAGGATGGAGCAGTGGAGCGGCGAGTCAAGCATTTCGGGCATCACCGAGAGTATGTCGATTCTCATAATGTATCGTCGTTGTCGTTGTTTTTGCGTTAATTACTTGGTGGCGAGGTGGTTTTCCTCGATGAACTGATTGAGCGACTTGCCGCCGTCGAGCGAGGGGGCAAACTGCGTGAGCACGCACAGGCGCTGCGCTCCCACCAGGGGAAGAAGGTCGCGCAGGGTGTTGAGCACGCACACGTCGCCCGCTATGCCACACACGTCCACCATCGCGTAGCGAGTGCAGTCGTCGGCATCAGCATCGTCGGCGAGGGTGCATTCGAAGAATTCGCGCGCGGCTGAATTTTGCACGATGGAATATTCCTCACGGTGCTGGAGGTCGCCCTTCTGGAGGAAGAGTGTGGGCGTTTCGCTCTTGTAGAGCGCCTCAAGCAGAGGCCAGTAGGTGGCGGCGCCTTCACTGTTCTGCACGCAGTGCACGGGCCACGGTCCGCCATTGGGGGCGAAGGAGCAGTGGTCGTAGGGGTGCCAGTCGCTGGTCACCACCATCAGGGCATATTCGGCGCTGTGCTGCTGCACGTAGGCCGCCAGGCGGTCCATAGCCTCGGCCGCCCCCGGCACAGGAAGCGAACCGCTTATGAAGTCGATTTGTGGGTCAACCACAATCAGCATTTTTCTATCGCTCATAGTTATTCTAATTTACCACAAAATTACTGAAAAAAACGCTACCCACAAACATTCCTCCACCCTTTTTCCTATAAATCAATAATAATGTGGCGAAAGGGCAGGCGCGAGGAGGGCCAAAATCGAGGCAGCCACCCCCCACGGCATGAGCGAAACCAGGCGTGGCGCGCTGGTGGATGCGATGTGTAACGACGCAACAAACCCGCAAAGAAGAATAAGCAAGCACTTGCAGTTTACCCTTTGCTGGCAAGTAGTCAAACCTTGTTTATGATACAAATTACACTCTATACAGACACAGATAATCGATCCCAACAACTACTAAAACGTAGGCGCTGGCTCATTGTAAAGTTTCTCAAATATTTCACGGGCTGGCACGCGCACAATGTCGCCATTGGCGTCGGTCTGCAACACCATTTCGTTACGCATAGCCTTCATGCGGAGAGTGTTGTATTCGGCTTTCTCCAACCCTTTCACCAGAATTTCATATTCCTTATCTGACATATTGCTTTACCTTGTTAAAAAGTTCAACATTGTTTATTTGCAAAGGAGACGCATTGCCACCACTGGCAATAACAATTCGCGGAACAGAGAAATTATCAATTAGCATCCATGAGTCAACGCAGTTCATGAATATCTTGAAAAGGTTATCAATACCAGCATAATACCTGCGTATTACCACATCGGTCGGGATGTTGTGCCCCCCTTCAATAACCCTTTGCCTCACTCGCTCTATTGCAACCTCTGGAGTTGGCAACCAAAAGAACAGCAATTGCACCTTGAAGCCTCTAGCATGCGCTTTCTCTACCAACTTTGCATATGACTTAGTGCTCAAAGTCGTTTCGATAGAAAAGGAATCACCGCCTTCGAGCAGAACATCAATGCGCTTAAGCATCAATCGACCGGCTTCTATTGCTACACCTTCGGGATTGAATGGCGAGAGCCCTTTGGCAATTTCATCAGCATTGACAAACTCACGGCACTTCCATATCTCAGGTAGCATCGTTAAGGATGCGGTAGTTTTCCCCGCTCCATTTGGGCCTGCTATGATGTGAAGAGTCTTCATTTGCTATTGTTCATGACACGACAAGCAAAGATACTAAAAAAATCGCAAAAATAAACCTTTTGAGGATTATTTTCAAAGTTGTAGACGAAGGATATTCGATTGAAGGCAATTGCTTCAAATCACCTTACAATTGAAAAATCAGCAAAATTTCAAAGGTGGCGCGAGGAGGTGAGCGCGAGGGCGGGGGTGATCTTCGGGAGGGCAATGCACAGATGTGGGGATTTGTGCAAAAATGCGTAAAAATGTGCGTTTATAGATATGTTTTATTGTTAAAATGTGTAAAGTTTTTCAGTTTTTGATGGGCGGAATTTGTGAAACGAAATAGGCGATATTGGGGGAATGAGGGGTGTGAGAGGGGTGATATGGGCGCGGAGGGCGGCTGGGGAGTTTGCAAAAGTAAATGTTTAAGAGTGTTTCACTTATTTGCCTGCCGGGTGCATTTTTCGTAACTTTGAGAAGAAAACAAATAAGAAACTCCTCAAAAACAGGGATTTTTCATTAAAAAAAATATGACTTTTACTACAGCACGAAATACATTTGCCCGCCTGTTGGTTTTCACTGTTATGGCTGTCGCTGCCTTCGCGATGAATGCTCAGCGCCTGGCTAATCCTAACGAAACCCACCGCGGAACAATCGAAGAACAAATGGCCAACGCGGCTATCAACTATAAAAACCAGAAAGTGGATGCGCTCATCAAACTCGCATTCACCTTCCGTGGCACTCCCTACGTGCGCGGTGCTTCTCGCCCCGGCGCATTCGACTGCTCAGGCTTCACCAGTTACGTGTTCCGCCAGTTTGGCTACAATCTGGACCGCACCTCTCGCGACCAGGTGAACAACGGCCGCAAGGTGACCCGCAACGAGTTGAAACCCGGCGACCTCGTGTTTTTCAACGGTCGCGCCCGTGGCAACCGCATCGGCCATGTGGGCATCGTTACCGAAGCCGACAATGGTGCCGGCACCTTCAAGTTCATCCACGCTGCAAGCAAGGGCGTGCGCGAAAGCCACTCCTCGGAGAGTTACTACCAGGTGCGCTACGTGGGCGCCTGCCGTGTGATTGAGTAATCGTAAAAACTATTTGAAATAATAGAATAATTCGTAATATATAACAAGCAGAGTCAGAGCCGTTCGTGAGGATGGCTCTGATTGTTTTTATATATGCGTGTGAGGCGGGAGGGGGGCAGATTGAGCACCAGTGGAAAAACACAGGGGGAGGCTGTCCGAGAGAACGGGTTGCTACCATAACCGACCCTCTCCGAGGCTCTATCCTTTGTGGCTTCCTATCTCCAAGCTGCGCTCGCGAATTTCTGCGCAATTCACTCGCTT
>JAUNCU010000213.1 GCA_030526455.1 Bacteroidales bacterium
GTGACGATTGTGACGTGAGTAACGACTGTAACGATAGTAACGATTGTAACGTGGCTTTTTTGTTTCCTTACTCCACTATCATGCGGTGGTAGGGGTGGCCGAAGAGGGAGTAGATGTAGGTTTCTTTGAAGCCCAGCGACTCGTAGAGGCGTTTGGCGCCGTGGTTGTCGGGGGCGCAGGCTAGGATGGCTGGGCGGCCGAGGGCGCGGGCTTTTTTGATGCCGCTCTGCAGGAGCATGCGTGCCACTCCCCTACCGCGGAACGATGGCATCACCGCCAGGCTGTCGAGATAATACTCGCCCGGCACGGTTTCGGCATCCATCTGCTCGGGATCGAAGGAAAGGGCACCGGTGAAGAGGCGGAAGGTGACCCCACGGCGGGTGGCGTAATCGTCGCCTGAATAGGCCACCAGCGCTCCGGCGGGAGTGCCGTCGGGGGCGCAGGATATGGTGGCATGATGCCATGTGTAGAGCGTGTGAGGATTGCTCACCACCTGCTCGATGAGAGCCATACGCTCGCGTCGCTCAGCGGGAATCTCCCCGCCAGCGCGCTCATATTGCTCCATGATATCATCGTCGAGCGCCTCAGCCACCACCATTGCCAGCAGTGGCACATCGGCCTCGGTGGCGGGGCGCAAAGTGAATTTCTCGTCCATATCTCTCTATCAGGGATATTGCAGACCGTGGGCCTTGAATTGCTCGGCGTCGAGGTCCTTCAGGCCGCAATCGTCCATGGTGCGATACTCGTTGTGGTCGTTCACGTAGAGGCGAGGCTTTTCCTCGAAAGCGGGATTGCTCACCGCCGCATCGGCCTTAAACTTATAGGTGGCCACACCGCCGAGGTCGAGCATGGTGTGGAAGGTGACGCGAGTGGATGAAACAGGGCGCTTCTGGTTGGCCACGATGGCTTGCCACTTCTGTGGATAAGCAGCCTTGTATTCTGCCGATGCCCAAAGCAGGAATGGCACACGCAGCTGATAATAGGTGGCGATGGGCGAAGAGTGGAGGAAACGCTGGCGCGAATCATCGAAGATATCCTCGCCGTGGTCGCCCACGAAGCACATGGCGGCATTCACTTTCAGCGCTTTGAGCGAATTGATCACGCCCGCAATCACGCGGTCGGTCTGGCGAATGGTGTTGTCGTAGGCGTTCACCATATTGTCGCGATACTTGCCGCTTGCCGATGGAATTTCATCAGGTGTGAAGAACGCCTCTTCGCGGGTGTAGCGGTCGTTGTAGTTGAAGTGCGAACCATAGCAGTGCAGGATCACGAAGAGTTTGCCACCCTTGAAAGTGGAGAGTTTCTTCTTCAGTTCGGCCACGAGCGCCTCGTCGGAGAGTTGTTCCATCATGCCAAGGTCGTCCTTGAGATACTTCACATCGTCGGCCTCACAACCGAGGAAGTCGATCACCGAGTGATTGCGGCGCTGGCAACTGTAGAAAGCAGTGCTGTAGCCAGCCTCCTTAAATGCGGTGATAATGCCCTTCTGCTTGTACACGCCCTCGAAATCATCTTCGCTACCCACGGCGGTTAGCATGAGGGGCACACTCTTGTGGGTGGTGTTACTCATCGAGATGGCGTCGTAGTAAGCCACCACATCGCCACCCATAGCGCTGAGCAGAGGCGTGGTGGGACGATTGTAGCCGTAGATGGCAAAATTGTCGGCACGCACGGTTTCGCCAATCACGAGCACCAGCACTTCGGGCACGCTGTCGGGGTGGGTGCAAGAGGCCTTATAGGTGAAATTCTTCACGTTCTCATCGTAGTTGAGCGTGAGTTTTGAGCGTTCGATAGAGAGCAGCACATTGTAGCAGCCGTTGAAGGGGAACACATCGTCTTCGAATACGAATTTCTTGTCGGTGGTGAAAGCCACGCCCACCAGCACGGCACCCAGGGCAATCACGCCACAGGCAATCTTGCGCTGAATCTTGCGGAAGGCGGGGGTGAGTTTTTCCTTGTTCAGAATCGAAAGAATCGACACGATGATGCCACTCACGTAGATCACCACCACAAACATGACGGCGGGCAGCAGATTAGAGAGCAACTCGGTGGTTTCGGTGGGATTGGTGGTGGTGAGGTTCAGGAACATATCCACCGCGATGGGCGACTCCCCGTAGAGGTAGAGCAGCACAATCTGGAAGGCGTCGATAAAGATGAAGAAGAACAGCCACCAGAACATCTTGCCGGGCTTAGCGCTAAAGGTCATAGCCAGCCAGTAGAGGCCCAAAGGCAGCACGATGGTGGTGAGGCGAGCGATCGTAGAGGTCGACTCGGTGAAAAACATCATCACATTTGGCAAAATCAGCATTGCCAAAAAGGTCCAGAACACGATTTGCTGATTCTTGAAGAATCGGAGAATTTTCTTAAAATGCTTCATTTAAACTAAACATAAATCCGGTTTGACCCGACTTTCCGAAGCCGTAGTCAAGCCTAATATTCATACGCCTACGGAAGGCAAAACGATATCCGATGCCATAGTTGGGCAAGATGTGCTTGAAACTCTTGGCATCGTGAAACACATTACCACAACCTAGCCACACCACAATGCCATTGCGGCGCCAGATGTGCTGGCGAAATTCCACCTGAGCGGTGAGCATGTGCTTGTCGCGGTAGCGGCCCTGGTAGTAGCCGCGCATGCGATGGGTGTCGCCTATCTGCGCCATCTTCGCCCACGAAGGGTTGCCGAAGTTGAACATGGCACTGAAGTCGGCGGCGAGCGTACAGTCGCGCCACAGTGGACGGTAGTAACTAGCCTTTATGTCGGTAGTGGAGAATGCGTAGTGGTTCCAGAGGAATTTGGGACGGAACGTCTGCCCCAGGTAGAGGTAGCAGCCGGTCTTGGCGTCGGTAATCATGTCGCGGGTGTCGTATTCGGCTGCGAAGCCCACGCCATAGTTGCGCAGCACGCGGTCCTGGCCCTCGAGCAATTCAGGCTTGGCAATGGTGTCGCTCTTCACGTAGTCCCACTGCACCTTCGGACCCATGCGGAAGTCGCCCGTGATGGCGAAGAGCAACTCAGCCTCGATGCTGGCCACGTATTTCTTCTGCATCATCTTGTTGGCGTCGATGTTGCCATTGTCGTAGCCCATGCCCCAGTAGTAGGAAGGCTGATACTCGAAAGCCATCTTGGTGATGAGGCGCGACTCGTTGGGGAAGAGGATGTTGCTACTGAAGTTGAGCGACCAGAAATTGTTGGTGGTATAGGTGCCCGAGAGTTGGGCATTGGAGAGTTGGGTGGTGGTGTCGCAGCCATTGAGGCGGAACGACGCCGCTCCCACGAGCGAGATTGCCAGTCCCGACACCGATTCGTAATAAGGGCCACCGAGCACGCTGAAGGTGCTGGTGCTGGGTGTGCTGCTACCGCCGTCGAGCGAGAAGTAGTCGTAGACCTTGCGGAAAAACGACTTCTTCACCGGTGCTGCCGAGCAGGAGTCGGCGGCCACAGTGTCGGCAAGCACAGCCGGCATAGCGCTCACGCCCTGTGCCGAAGCCAGCAGTAGCAAACTCAGAGATATCACTAATTGCTTCATTTCACACTCTCAAGTTGATGTATTGATGAATAATGCATTTTACGGGAGGACTACCCCTCCCTAAGCGATGATGCCCTAAAACAATCACAAAAATTTACATAAACTCTTGCAAAGTTACGAAATTTTGAGGCAAAATCCTGCATTCAGGGGGCAGAAAAAGCGCTATTCGGAAAAATATCCGTAATTTTGCACTCGCATTTAGAAAATTTTCAACGATGATTTGTAAGCGAAACATATATCTCCAACTCTTCACCACCTTCTTCAAGATAGGGTGTTTCACCTTCGGTGGTGGATGGGCGATGCTCTCCATCATAGAGCGTGAAATCGTGGACAAGCACCAGTGGATCAAGAAAGAGGACTTCCTCGACCTGCTCGCCATCGCACAATCGATGCCCGGCATTCTTGCTGTGAACATCAGCACGGTGATAGGCGACAAACTCAAAGGCGTGAAAGGCAGCGTGGCAGCCGCCCTGGGCACCATTCTCCCCTCCTTCCTCATCATCCTGATGATTGCCATCTTCCTCACACCCGACACCATCAAAAACAACCCCACCCTCTCGGCCATCTTCAAGGGCATACGCCCTGCCGTGGTGGCGCTCATTATTGCGCCAGTGATCACCACTGCCAAGTCGGCGGGCATCAATATGAAGACGATAGCCATACCCGTGGTGGTGGCGCTGCTCATCTATTCGGGCCTGCCCATCATCTCCAATCCTGTGATATTCATTATCATTGGTGCCATAGGGGGCTATCTCTATTTCACCCATAGCCAACTGAAGCAAAGAAAGGAGGGCGAAGCATGATTGCCACCTATCTGCGCCTCATCTGGGCCTATCTGCAAATCGGCCTCTTCGGCTTCGGCGGGGGCTACGCGATGCTCTCGCTCATCCAGGGACTGGTGGTGAACCAGCCTTGGTGCCCTCAAATCACCAGCCAGACTTTCACCGACATTGTGGCCATCTCGCAAATGACGCCCGGCCCCATAGGCATCAATAGCGCCACCTACATTGGCTACGTGGCCACCGGC
>JAUNCU010000214.1 GCA_030526455.1 Bacteroidales bacterium
AATTTTTCATTTTTCTGTGAGTTTGAAAGGTGGTTGATCGGGGGTTAACAGGTCGATACGGCAGGTGTCGATGAGTTGCTTCATCTCGCTCTCGCGTATCTTGGAGTTGAACTGTGCGCTGGCGTTCACGCAGTCGGTGCGCACGTCGTTGAGTTCGGAATTCAGTTTAATCACTTGCTGGAGGCATTCTTGGTATTCATACTTCTTGCTGATGTTCATCATTATCAGCGCCGTAATGCCCAGAATGTAGAGGAAATTGCGACGGAAGAAGTCGAGTGTGAGGAAACTGCGGCCCTGGATCCATCGGTTGAGGACCTTCGTGATGCTGCCGCTTTTCTTTTTCTCTTTTGCCATGCTGCCGTGTTGTTTGTTTGTGTTGTTGCTTACTTTCTGTTTCTTTTCTCTTGGGTGTTTTAGGGGGGTGAATTATTCAGTTTCTTTCTTGTAGGCGATGCGCAGTTTGGCACTTCTTGAGCGAGGGTTGCGTTCCACTTCCTCGTCGCTGGGCACGATCACCTTGTTGTTCACCAGTTTCAGCGGGCAGTTCACTCGGCCGAAGAAGTCTTTCTCCACCTTGCCCTCGATGTTGCCGCTCTTCATGAAATTCTTCACCAGGCGGTCTTCGAGCGAGTGGTAGGTGATAATGGCGAGGCGTCCGCCCGGCTTGAGCACCTCGAGTGCCTGCTGGAGCATGCGCTTGAGCACGTCGATTTCGTTGTTCACCTCTATGCGCAGTGCCTGAAACACCTGCGCAAGTTCCTTCTTCTCCTGCGAGGGCTTGATGAAAGGGCGCACCACCTGCAGCAGTTGCTCGGTGGTGGTGATGGGCTGTGCGGCGCGTGCCTTCACGATGGCTGCCGCCATGCGTCGACTCTGCTTCAGTTCGCCGTAGAGGTAGAGCATGTCGGCGAGTTGCTCCTCGCTGTAGTTGGCAATCACCCATGCCGCGTCGTGGCCGCCGTTGCGGTTCATGCGCATGTCGAGGCGTCCGTTGAAGCGGAAGGAGAAGCCGCGCTTGCTGTCGTCGAAGTGGTGGAAACTCACGCCCAGGTCGCCCAGCACGCCGTCCACACCGTCCACGCCGTAGTAGCGCATGAAGTTTTTGAGGAAGGCGAAGTTGCCGTGTACAAATGTAAATCGCTCGTCGTCGATGCGGTTAGCCCAGGCGTCCATGTCTTGGTCCATGCTGTAGAGACGGCCGTCCTTGCCCAGGTGCTTGATGATTTCGCGGCTATGGCCTCCGCCACCGAAGGTTACGTCCACGTAGGTGCCGTTTTCCTTGATGTCGAGTCCTTCCATGCACTCGTGCAGCAGTGCGGGAATGTGGTATACTGTTTGTTCTGCCATAGTAGGGGTTACACAGAGTTTTGAAATCTTATTGGTTACTTTCGCCTTGTTCCGCGTGTGCCACAGCCTCGTTTTGGGGCCGCTTCGGCGAGCCATTTGGCCCGCTTTGCGAGGTCTCGAGGCTCGTTTTGGGAAGCCGCCAGGCTCGCTTCTTGAAGCCATTCCGCCCCGCTTTCGCCTATATAAGGTGCGCGCACGCGATTTTTAGGGTGTAAAGTTACTTATAATTCCAGAAAATTTACAAATTTAAATCGCCTAATTTTCCCAAAACGCCCAAAAAGTTATTAACAACCTGTGTCAGTGCCCTAATTCTCCGATTGTTCCGTCTCTCCGCCCGCTCCGCCCACATTTGCAAATGCAAATTTTTTCAGCGCCGATGCACGCGGCTTTCGAGTTTTTTTAGTATTTTTGTGGCGTTATTTAATTCTTATTGAGTTTTTTATGAAGAAAAATATGAAATATCTGGTGGGTGCTGTGGCTGTGGCCGCTTGTGTGCTCTCGGTGGGCGCTCAAAAGCGCACTGCCGCCAAGAAGGCTGCGACGGTGAAAACTGAAGTGGTGGAGGCGGTCGACAATGGCTTGCACCCCCGCTGGCGCGAAGATGTGACGCCCGCGCAAAAAGCCGTGCTTCAGCGGCTTATCAACAATATGGTGAAGGTCGACGGCGGCATTTTCAAGATGGGCGGCACGCCCGATCAAGGCAGTGATGCGCACAAAGACGAGAAACCCGTTCACGAAGTTACGCTCACCAATTACTACATTGGCCGCTACGAGGTGACGCAAGCCGAATGGGAGGCCGTGATGGGCGAAAACCACAGCCTCGAAAAGAATCCGAAGAAGGCGATTGGTTCGCTCAACTATAAGAAATGCCTGCTCTTCGTGCGCAAACTCAACTTGCTCACTGGCTTGCACTTCGCCCTGCCCACCGAGGCGCAATGGGAATTTGCGGCGCGCGGTGGCAACAAGTCGCGAGGCTATAAGTTCAGCGGCAGCAACAACATCAACGAAGTGGGGTGGTGCTGCACCAATGTGCCTCAGTGCGAACCCATGCCCGTGGGACTCAAAAAGCCCAACGAACTGGGGCTCTACGACATGACCGGCAACGTGTGGGAGCAGTGTGCCGACGTCTACGCCCCTTATCCATCAGGCCCCAAGACCAATCCCACAGGCCCCGAAAAAGGCCTCGACCACGTGCACCGAGGCGGCGGCGTGCAGATGTATGCCCGCTATTGCCGCGTGGCCATGCGCCGCGAGTGCGGCCCCAGCCAGGAAATCTACGACATGGGCCTCCGCCTAGCCCACGACGAACCCTGGTAAAAACAGCACTGCCAACTTTTTTCAGCGGAAAAATATTTTTTGGCCGGGGAGGAGTTCTTCTCCGGCTTTCATGTGGTTGATCCTGTAGAGGTTCTTCATGCGCATGCCGAATTCTTGCGAAATTGCGTGTAGGGTTTCGCCTTTTTTCGCCACGTAGAATTCCACTTCGGGATGCCTTTCGTGCTTGCGTTCCACCCACACGCGTTCGCCTTCGCGCGGACGGGCGCTGTGGTCGGTAATGTCGTTGTAGTCAAGTATTTCCTTCGTCTTTTTGTTGAACTCTAGCGCTATCGATTCGTAGGTGTCGCCGCGCTTTGCCACGATGTAGTATTTGTGCCATTTGCGGTGAATGTCGTGGGCCATGAACGCCTTCTTCAGCGCCTCTTTCTGGTCGAGTTCCTTCTCGTATTTCTGCTCGGCGCTCTCGTGCTTGTGTTCGGCCTTCGCCATCTTCGGCTGGCCAGTGTCGTACTGGTGGAGTTCGTAGGTTTCGATCAGTCGGATGAGTTTCTCCGCGTAGGTGGGATTTTCGGCGTAGCCGCAGGCCTTCAGCCCTCGTGCCCAAGCCTTGTAGTCGGTCACGGGGATGTCGTAGAGGCGCTGGTAGCGGCTGCGCTTGAGGAAGCGCGCGTGGTCTTCGTAGCCCTCCTCGGCCGACTCATACTTGCGGTAGCAGTTGTAGGCAGTGGCGGCGCCCACGTAGGTGCGTTCGCCCTCCCAGTCGTGGCACTTGATGCCGAAGTGGTTGTTGCTGCCCTTGGCCAGCGCACTGCGTCCCGCACCGCTCTCGAGCAGCCCCTGCGCCAGCGTGATGGAGGCGGGAATGCCATATTCCTGGCAGTGGCGTATGGCGATGTGCTTATATTTGTCGATGTATTCCAAAAACACGCTAGAGAGTTGCTGCGCACTGCCCGCAACAGCCGCTGCGGCAAGAAAAAGTGAGCAAATCCATCTTTTTAGGTTGGCAATTGGAAAATTATCAATATATTTGCATTGAAATAGCATCATATCAACGAATACTTAAAAACTATGACAGAAAAAAATATAACCACAAAGATACAAGTTTTAGTTTACAATGAACTAAACGATGAAGATAAAAAATTGGTAGATCTCGCAAAAGAGGCCACCAAAAGCAGTTACGCGCCCTATAGTCACTTCCACGTGGGGGCGGCGCTGCTGCTCGACAATGGCGTGATGATAAAAGGCGCCAACCAGGAGAACGCCGCCTTTGCCGGCATATGCGCCGAACGCAGCGCCTGCTACAACGCCGGCGCCAACTACCCAGGCGTAGGCATCAAGAAAGTGGCCATCACAGCCTTCCAGAACGGCGACTTCGTGCAGGAGCCATGTGCACCATGCGGCGTATGCCGTCAGGCCCTGCTCGAATTTGAGGTCCAGGCCGGCCATCCCATGGAAGTGATCCTCATAGGCCGCGACAGCATCTACCGCCTAGAAAGCATAAAAAGTACACTCCCACTGAGTTTTACTGAATTCTAAAGCATTAACCCTCAATTAAATAATCCCCAAATATGCCATCAAAGGGACGGTTCTTTTGATGGCATCTTTGGGGTGTGCTGTGTGATATAGGTAGTTGGTAATCATGCCATCAAAGGGACGGTTCTTTTGATGGCATATTTGGGGTGTTTTGTGTGATATAGGTAGTTGGTAATCAATGCAATAGCCTCCGCCTGGCGCGGGCGCGATGTGTCGCGTCCCTACTATGTTGTTTTCACCTTGGAAGGCTCTGCGAATTCTAGGGAGGCTCTACGAAAACTCTGGTTGCTACCATAACCGACCCTCTCCGAGGCTCATCCCTTTGCATCTCCTTTTCTCCAAGCCGCGCTCGCAAATTGCTGCGCAATTCACTCGCTTGCATGGAGTTAA
>JAUNCU010000215.1 GCA_030526455.1 Bacteroidales bacterium
GTCGCCTGGCGTTTGTAGGGTGGTTGCCTAGCGTCTTTGAGGTAGACCAGCCAGTTTTCAGACTGGCAGGGGTGGGTTGTTATATGAGTTGAGGGGATGTTTTGCTTACTTTACGATGGCTTCTTTGATGCACTCTACGATGTAGCGCACATCATCGTCGCTCACGCATGGACCGGCAGGAAGGCAGAAGCCCACCTTGAAGAGATTGGTTTCCACTTCATTAGTGTAAACCGCAGCGCCCTCATACACGGGCTGCTTGTGCATGGGTTTCCACAATGGGCGGCATTCCACGTTTTTCTCGAGCATGAATATGCGCAGCGCTTCCACGTTCTCGTTGGGCTGGCAATCGGTGGTGGCTGAATCCACGGCGTGAATTACGCCAGCCGCGCCACCCACGGCGCTTGTAATCACCTCTTTATAGGCGTTTTCCTGACCTTGAATCTTCACATCGGCATCGATAGTGGCAGCGCAGAGCCAGAAGTTGGCGTCGTAGCGAGGGTCGGCAGGCTGCTTGTGCATGTGGATGCCTTCCACATCGGCGAGCAATTCTTCGTAGAGCGCCTGCACATGCTTATGATGGGCGATGTGGGCGTCGAGCACGGTCATCTGTCCGCGGCCAATGCCCGCACACACGTTGCTCATGCGGTAGTTGTAGCCCACGGCGGTGTGCTGATAGTAGGGATAGGCGTCGCGTGCCTGAGTGGCATACCACATCACGGTGTTGGCGTCGTCGGCATTTTCGCAAATCAATGCACCGCCACCGCTGGTGGTAATCATCTTGTTGCCGTTGAACGACAGCACGCCATATTTGCCAAAAGTGCCCAGCACCTGACCGTTGAAGCGGCTACCCATGCCTTCGGCAGCATCTTCAATCACGGGGATGCCATATTTATTGGCAATGGCCATGATGCGCTCGCAATCGTAGGGCATGCCGTAGAGCGCCACAGGGATGATGGCTTTAGGATATTTGCCCGTCTTCTCCTTGCGGTCGACGATGGCTTGCTCCAGCAGAGCGGGGTCCATGTTCCACGTTTCGGCCTCCGACCCCACAAACACAGGCTTTGCGCCCAGATAGGTGATGGGGTGGGATGATGCGCAGAAAGTGAAACTTTGCACAATCACCTCATCGCCAGCCTTCACGCCGCATGCAATGAGTGCCAAATGCACGGCCGCAGTGCCAGCAGAAAGAGCCACCACTTTGTGGGTCAATGAAGCCTCCTCTAAATCTCCCCCTTCAACAAAGGCTTCAGGAGAGGCTTCTATCCTGTTCACAAATGCTTCGAGGTCTTTTTCGAAGCCGTTCACGTTGGGGCCCAGAGGCACCACCCAGTTGGTGTCGAATGCCTCTTTCACGTATTTCTGTTCCATGCCATCCTCGCTCATGTGAGCCAGGCAAAGGTAAATTCTGTCTCTCATATCTGTGTAAAGAATAATATGATGTATGTATGTTGTTATTCGTTGTTGTCGAATGGATTGTTGTAGTCCACGAGTGTTAACTTCTGCTCGCGTTTTCGGTTGATGAAACTTTTGGGTGCAAGTTTTATCAAGTAATGGCGCATTCGCCACAGGTTGAGTTTCATGTGATATTTGCCATTGCGTTTTCTGCCTAAAATTCTGCTATGCTCTCTATACACAGTAGCGTGGCTGGCAGAGGATAGGCCGCCCTTGTCGAATACCGCAATCACTCGCTTCACATATTTGAATGTGTAGCCTTCTACGTAGATTTGATAAAAGAAATTGGCATCGGCACAAACCCGGAATCCTTCATCGTATTTCTTTGCCTTCATCACATCGGCGTCGATGAACACCGACTGATGGCTAAAGCAATGCAATGTGAGCATGTGCTTGTCCACGTCAAGGCCTTGGCGGAGAGCGTAGCCAAAAACGTATTTGTCATAGGTGTCACCGTAGATGGCCGTGATTTTGCGTTTTTCCTTCACCGGGATTTGTTGTGCAGCGACCATGCGGCCAAACACGTCGCTCACCACATTTTCGTCGGCAAACCAGTCGCCTGCGTTCATGAAATTCACGTAGTCGCCAGTGACGTGGCGCAGCGCCTTGTTCATGGCGTTGTAGATGCCCTTGTCGGGTTCGCTCACCCAGTAGTGGATGCGATCGGCGTAGCGCTTGATGATGTCGACCGTGCCGTCGGTCGAACCGCCGTCGATCACAATGTATTCAATATTCTTATAAGTCTGGCCGATTACCGATTTGATGGTTTGTTCGATCTCGTTGGCTACATTATAAGCCACGGTAATCACCGATATTTTCACGTTATTATCCATATATATCTGTATCATTCCTGCCCATGTAGTGAAAGTGCTTGATGGGAGGAAGGCAGGTCTCTTAAAAGTAGTGTTGCTTGTTTGAAAAAATGAGAATTAGAAGACTCTCTATATCAGAGAAGTAGCAATTCGTTGAGGGCGCTTATCCTCTTTTGGGGCAGCGCGTGGGTGGGCGTTGCCTCAAAGTTTTGCGGGTGGATGTTCTCGCCGTTGTCGCGCAGGCAAACGGTGGTCCACCTCAGCGCGTTGGGGGCTATGAAATCCTTTTTGGGATTGTCGCCCACATAGGTGAAATCGTGGCATTCGGGAAATAGCCGCATGAAATGTTCGTAATTGGCGGCCGATGGTTTTTCGCTGCCGAATGCTTCCGAAATCACAATCATTTCCTCGGGGAAATACCTCTCGAGGCCCAGTGCCGCTATCTTGGTGCGCTGCGTGCGGGTGCGGCCGTCGGTGATCAGCCCCAGTGCCACGCCTCGCGATTGCAGGGTAGTGAGCACTGTTTCCACCTCGGCGTCGAGGGTCAACTGATGCACGCCGTAACGATACATCTCCAGCAGGGCGGCTTTCTGCAGCCGTGGAGCCAGCAGGCTGACCTTCGCCATCACGTCGTCGCCAGCCTTCCACCAGGCGAGCATCTGCTCAAAAAACGGCTGCCATGCTTCGCCCGCTGCCTCCTGGGCTATGAGCCGATAGGCAGCCTTCAGATATTCCACCTCCTTGTGGAGCGTGTCGTCGAGGTCGAAACAAATCACTTTCATGGGGCTGATGTGGGGCAAGGGGCGGTTACACGTAAATGGCGTCGTCGAAGCGGAGCATCAGTTTGCCGTCGGTCCACGAGTCGAAGTAGTGGATTTCCTCCTCGAGGAAATGCTCGCGGATGAGCAACTCGGGGAAATTGGCTCCAGCCTCGAGGCTCAGCGGATAGCCGCCGCCGAAGCGAGGGTTGATTTCGATGCAGAGGATTCGTTTTTCCACAGGGTGGTAGAAGAGTTGCACGCATATGCTGCCTTCGCAGCCCTCGATGTGGCCGAGGCGGTCCTTCAGCCAGTCGATGATATCGTTTTTCACCGTGCGCCCCTTGCAGATTTCGCCGCCGCGCACCTCCACGCGCTCACGTGGCACGATGCATTTCACATTGTGGTCGGTGCCGTAGTACATGTCGACGGTGAATTCCTTGTATTGCGAGTGGTCGACGTATTCCATGAAAATCAGTTTCTCGTCGGCGAGAATGGTGGGGGTGAGTTCTTCGGCGCACTTGATGTGGTGCAGGTTGGCGCTGAGCGAACCGTCGTAGGGCTTCGCGAAGAGCGGGAAAGTGGGGTTGTGCTTGTCCACTTCGCGGGGCACATCCATATTGTGACTTTTGAAAAACGCGATGGTCTTGCGCTTGTCGCGGCACATCGCGATGAACGACTCATCGCTCACGGCAACGTTCACGCCCATTTCCTTCAGTTCCTCCTTCTTCGATGCCAGGAGCATCAACTCAGTGTCGAGGGTGGGTATGATAAGCTTCACGTCGTGCTTGCGGCATATTTCGCAAAGCGTATCGAAATAAGAAGGGTCGGAGAGTCGAGGCACTTGATAGCAGCCGTCGGCCACATAGGTGGCAGCGGCCAGGTGGGGCTGACAGTCGGTGGCCAGCACCTTCGAGCCAGGGAAAAAGCGCTTCAACGCCTCCTTGAACCCACGAGTGAGCGCCACCCGCCTCCCCGCACAACTAATTAAAATATTCTTCTTCATAAAAAGTGGTGGTTATGATGTTAGGATATGGTATAAATATGATGGTTTAGTGAAATTTGCTCTTGTTATAATAACGAGAAATTATCGCTCAATAATTCACTCTTTTTTGCGATAATTACTTCGTCGTACATCATCATGATAATGTCTTCCTCGTAATTGCCGATGATGCTTTCGTTCTCAATGCCGTGTATATTGTTGAGAATCAACTTGATGAAATCCACGCCAGCGCCATAGGCATGAAGATAGGCGCCACCGAAGCGAGGATTGATTTCGCTCAAGTAGTATTCGCCGTCTTTGATAAAGAAGTCCATGTCGCAAGGGCCGTTCAGTTCGAGCACCGAGCACACCTCTTCCACGAAGTCGAAGAGTTTTTGGTCTTTAAACGAAATCGTTTTGCTGGCGCCACCAATGCGGCTTTCAATCTTCTTCTTAGAGAAAACAGCCACAGGCTTGTGGGAGATGCAGTCGACATACACGTCGGCATCGCAATCGCCACCGGTCATCAGTTCCTGGAT
>JAUNCU010000012.1 GCA_030526455.1 Bacteroidales bacterium
GACGCTGTGAAGCAGCATTTCAAAGACATCGACCACGATATCAACGTGCACGACGTGACCTACGAAAACGGCCAGGCCCGCGAGCGCACCCAGATACTCATGGACCTGTCGAACAAATACAACGCCCTTGTGCTCGGCACCGGCGACCTCTCAGAACTGGCATTGGGCTGGGCAACGTATAATGGCGACCACATGTCGATGTACAACGTGAATGCAAGCATTCCAAAGACGCTGGCGAAGTATCTTGTAGAATGGTTTGCCCTGTCGATGGACAAAACCATCGCCCAGGAAGCCCTCATTCACGACACCCTCATCGACGTGCTGAATACCCCCATCAGCCCCGAACTCACTCCCGCCGACGAGCAGGGCAACATCAAGCAGAAGACCGAAGATCTCGTAGGCCCCTACGAACTCCACGACTTCTTCCTTTATCAGATGCTGCGCTACGGCTACACTCCCCGCAAGATATTCATGCTCGCGAAAGAGGCATTCGGCACCGACTACGACAGCAAGACGATAAAGAAATGGCTCACGAAATTCATGTGGCGCTTCTTCTCTCAGCAATTCAAGCGCTCGTGTTTGCCCGACGGTCCAAAAGTGGGCACCATCAGCCTTTCTCCACGTGGCGACTGGCGCATGCCAAGCGACGCCGCATCGGCCATCTGGATAAAAGAATGTGAATCATTACCCGAATAGCAATGACCACTAAATGCATCCCGCAATAAGATATACATATAACATCATACGCACGATTATCGTGACCACGCTGGTTACGGTAGTCGTTCTTTATGCCTCGCTCTACGTGTTGCTGTGCATTCCAGCCGTTCAACAGCGCATCAAGAGCGTTGGTGAAGAAGAATTGAGCAAACTCCTCAAGACGAAAGTCACCATTGGCGAACTCTCGATAAAACCCTTCAATCAGTTGATACTTTATGATGTGAACGTACCCGACCAGCAGAATCACGACCTGGTGAAAATCGACGTGATAGGGGCGGGTATCAACATCGAGAAACTGATATCCGACGGCAGAATCGAAATCAACTATGCCGAACTCCTGGGCCTCCATGGCCACATCACCAAGGCCGACAAGAACAGCCCCACCAATCTTCAATTCATCATCGACGCGTTCAAGCCCAAAGGCGACAAGCCCCCGAAAAAGTTTGATCTGGCCATTCACAACATCGTGATTCGCAACACCGACGTGACCTACGATGTGCTCAGTGAACCCAAAAAGCAAAGCGGCTTTGATGCCAATCACATCGGTGTGCAGAACTTGTGCGCCGACATCGACTTGCCCCGCTTGAAGAACGACGACTTCCTCATCGACGTGAAGCGCTTGGCGTTCGCCGAGAAGTCGGGCTTCGAGGTGAAGCAAATCACCACTCACCTGGCCATCACAGCCCACAGCACCACCGTGGCCGACCTGAAGATAGAACTGCCACACAGCGAAATAGCGCTCAATCAGCAAGTGCTCACATATGATTCGCTCAAGCACATAGGCAGAGCCATCAAGAATGCGCCCCTGAATGTGCACCTGAAAGACGCGAAAGTGACCCTTGCCGATTTGGCTTCGTTTGTGCCCGCTTTCCAGCACTTCGACACCCCGCTGTATCTCACTTGCAGCGTGGACGGCAACCTCGACCGCATCAATGTTTCGCGCTTCTACCTTCGCGACCACACCGAAGGCTTGAACCTTCAATTCAACGGCGTGCTCGCCAATGTGAAGCACAAAGAAAACATCTCGTTCAACATTCCCCAGTTGAAACTGCAGATAAAAGGAAACACAACGCAGAAAATCACCAGTCACCTGGTGAAACTCAAGCCCAATGTGAATGCGATCATCAACAACATTGGCGACTTGAACCTCGACGCGGCAGTGCAAGGCAACCGCAACTTCATCGATTTCAAGGGAAAAATCCGTTCGGCAGTGGGCGATTTGGCCCTCAATGCCGTAGCCAAGAAGTTGCCCTCCGGATTTGATGTGGCAGCCGACGTAAAAACCCCGCAGTTCAACCTCGGCCACCTGCTTTCGAAAAGCGAACTGATAGGTTCGCTCTCTGCCGATGCCACGGTGAAGGCTAGGGTAGAGGGCAAGAAAATAGCCCAAGCCGTGGTGAAAGGCGATGTGGCCTACATCGATTTCAGAGGCTACCGATTCCACAACATCGTGGCCGATGTGACAGGCGGACTGAACCACTACAAGGGCGCGGTTTCGGTCACCGACCCCAATGGCGTGATAGATGCCTCGGGCGACGTGGTGCTAAATGGTGCCAAGTCGAAATTCGACATCGGCGTGATGGCGCGTAATGTGAACTTGGGCAACATGAAACTCTATTACGGCAACCCCAAGGAATTCTCATTCGACCTGAAGGCTTCGCTTGAAGGCAATTCGCTCGACAACATCAACGGCTTTGCCATGCTCGACAACATCTCGTTCGTGCACAGCAACGGCAAACACTACGAATTTGAGTCGCTCACGCTCAACGCCGACAATGCCTCGGTGCCACAGGTGGTGAGATTCGACTCAGAAATGCTCACAGGCGAACTGAGTGGCAAATTTGATTTCAAGACACTCGTGCCCGCCTTCAAGGCGCTCGTTTCGCAAGTGCTTCCAAATCTTATGGATCCATCGCAGGTGCAACCCCTTCAGCAATCGAACAACGATTTCCGATTCAATATTGCTGTTCAGCCCAACGAGAAACTTCAAGACCTCTTGAAATTGCCAGTGAAACTGCTTCATAAAGCCACCATCGACGGCAATGTGAACATGAACGACAAGGATATATGGGTGAACGTGAACATCCCATATCTGCAGCAAGGCAAGAAACTGATAGAGGGTTCGGCGGTGTCGGCTTACTACGACACGGCCACTAACGCATTTGTGGCAAACGTGCACACCCTGTTCCCCTCTAAGAACGGCAAAATCGCCATAGGCTTGAACGCCACAGCCGCCAACGGACGCATCGACACCGATCTGGGCTGGAAATTCAACCGCGAGCGCGACTTCCATGGCAATGTGCTCGCCTCGGTGCTGCTGTCGAAAAACGACGACAAGTCGCTCGCCGTGCACACCGACATCAACCCATCACAAATTGTGGTAAACGACACCGTGTGGCAAGTGAACCAAGGCGCATTCGATATCTCAAAAGGCGTGATTACCATCTACGGCATCCACGCCAACAGGGAAGGGCAGTTTATCGACATCGAAGGCGTGGCATCGAAGAACCCCGACGATGCCATCAAACTCGAACTGAAAGATATCAACCTTGATTTCATTTTCGAGACCCTCCAAATCAGCAACGTGGACTTCGGCGGCATCGCTACCGGTGTGTTCTACGCTAAAGACGTGTTCTCGAAAGAGCCCAAACTCCTCACGCCAAATCTCCACGTCGATAACCTGTGCTACAACAAAGCCAACATGGGTGATGCCGACATCGAAAGCCACTGGGACAACGAAGAGAAAGGTGTAGCCATCAATGCCGAACTTTCGCAGAAGAACGGCCGCAAATCCTACATCAATGGCGCCATCTTCCCGATGGCCGATTCGCTCTACCTTGAATTCAAGGTCGACCGCGCCAATGTGAAATTCATGAAGCCATTCATGTCGGCATTCACCAGCGACATCGACGGCATGGCCTCAGGATATGCCGTGCTCTTCGGCAACTTCAAGGACATCGACCTCTTTGGCGACATCTATGCCGAAGACCTGAAACTGAAACTGGATTTCTCCAACGTGTATTACCACTGCACCGACTCCATACACATGCGCCCCGGCCTGATTCAATTCTCCAATGTGAAAATCAAGGACCGCGACGGCCACAGTGGCAACCTCAATGGATGGGTGAAGCACGAGCAATTCCATAACGCATCGTTCAACTTCACCGTCACTGGCGCAAAAGACCTGCTCTGCTATGACACCAACGCCTCCAACAACCCCGTGTGGTATGGCACCATCTACGGCAACGGATCGGCATTCGTCGATGGCGAGCCAGGATTTGTGAACATCAAGGTGAACATGGAGTCGGCACCAAGGAGCAAATTCACCTTCGTGATGTCGGACGACCAGGTGGCCAACGACTACAAGTTTATCACCTATCGCGACAGAGATGTGCTCAACGCCCCACAGGACACTGTGGACGAAGCCGACACCATCCCCGACATCGTGAAACTCTTCACCCAGAAGATCAAGCAAGAAACCGAGTCAGATCCCACCAAATACCTGATAGACTTGCAGGGCGACATCACCCCCGACTTGCAAATGTATCTCGTGATGGACCCCATCGGCGGCGATAAAATCAAGGCCACCGGTCGCGGCAATCTTCAGATGAAATACGACAACACCGACGAGAAACTGGAAATGTACGGCAAATACACCCTTGAAAAAGGTACCTACAATTTCACGTTGCAAGACATCATTGTGAAGGACTTCACAATTAAGAACGGCAGCACCATCTCGTTTCAGGGCGACCCGTATAACGCCACACTCGACATCCAGGCCATCTATTCGCTCAACGCCAACATTCGCGACCTTGACCAGAGTTTTGCCGACGATCGAGAACTGAACCGCACCAGTGTGCCCGTGCATGCACTGCTCAAAGCCAGTGGCGTGATCAGTCAGCCCGATATTGCTTTCGACTTGGAATTCCCCACACTCACATCGGAAGCCTATCGCAAAATCAAGAGCATCATCAGCACCGACGACATGATGAATCGCCAGATTATCTATCTGCTGGCGCTCAATCGCTTCTATACACCAGAGTATATGAACGGCGTGAACACCGGCAACGAGTGGACCTCGATAGCCTCGTCGACCATATCGTCGCAACTGAGCAGCCTCCTTGGCCGAATCAACGAAAACTGGACCATCGCTCCAAACTTCCGTTCGAACAAGGGCGACTTCACCGACACTGAATTCGACTTGGCGCTCTCGAGCCAACTGCTCAACAACCGCCTGCGCTTTAACGGCAACTTTGGTTACCGCGACAATACTTACAACACCAAGAACTCCAATTTCATCGGTGATTTCGATGTGGAATATTTGCTCAACAGCAAGGGCACCTGGCTGCTGAAGGCCTACAATCACTTCAACGACCAGAACCTCTACACCCGAAACGCGATGACCACTCAAGGTGTGGGTATTGTGTTCAAGCACGACTTCGACCGACTGTTTAATTTCCTTCACAAGAAGAAAACAGCGGAGCCAAAAGATTCAACTTCGGCGGCTCCCGCTGCGAAAAATGATTCAATAAAAGCAGAATGATGCGTAGATATTTGTTGTTATTATCGGTTTTGATGCTGGGTTTGGCAAGTGTGAATGCTGAGCCCCGACTCAATGTGAAGGACAAGATACAGCAAATAAAGTTGAAGATGGCCGAGCCCTTCGACACCACTCGCGACAGCGGCTACTGGAAGCGTGCGCTCCAGCACGGCAAACTCGATATCAACGACACCACCGTCACGTATCCGTCGTTTCTCAACCTCTGCGTGAACGTGTATCGCTGGGGCGACAAGGCATTCAACAGTTACGACACCACCTATGTGGTGGGCACGCGCAAAAACTGGAAACTGATGCTCAAAAACAACAATTGGCTCAGTTCGTTCAACGGCAACCTCTACGACGACACCTTCCCCATCTCGATGCACTCCAATGTCACCTCGTCGTTCGGTCTGCAGTTGTCGTTTATGGCGGTGAGCTTGAGTTACATGTTCAACCTCAACGACCTTCTCACGGGTAACAAGGTGAAAAACAAGAAATTCGATTTCTCGTTCACCTGCTCCCGACTGTATTTGAGTTCTTACTACTATCGTGATGATTTTCCTTACTATATCCACAAATTCGCCCGATACACCGATGGATTGAAAAAGGACTATGAGTTTGACGGCGTGTCGCGCACATTGTATGGCGCCAACCTGTTCTACATCTTCAACCACAAGCGCTATGCCCAAGCCGCGCCTTATTGCTTCTCGAAGTATCAGCGCAAGAGTTCGGGCTCGTTTATGGCGGGCATTCATGCCTTTCATGAGGATGTGAACATGGACTACACCCAGATCAAGGAAGAGCATCCCGAATATGAGATTCCAGATAATTTCTCCTATAAGTATGATGGCTACAGTCTGCTTTTCGGCTATGGCTACAACTGGGTGCTGGGCAAGCACTGGCTGTTCAACATCACCACCATCCCCGGCGTGGGCTACCGTCACACTTATTCCTCATCTTCTGAGGGCAAGAAAGATTTCTGGTCGTTCGACTACAGGGCGAAGATGGCGCTTATCCTGAACAAGGGCAAGTTTTTCTACGGCTTGCACCTGCTCACCGAGGGACGCTGGTATCTCACCAAACTCCACAGCCTCTTTAGCGCCAATCACGACTTGAACGTAACAATAGGTTTTAGATTTTAATTTTCATTATGAGTACAATAATTCTTGGTATTGAATCTTCGTGCGACGACACTTCTGCAGCAGTTATCGCCGACGGTGTGCTGAAATCGAATGTGATTGCCAGCCAGAAAGTGCATGAGAACTATGGTGGCGTGGTGCCCGAATTGGCTTCTCGTGCGCATCAGCAAAATATAGTGCCAGTAGTGAGCGAGGCCATCAGGCAGGCTGGCATATCCAAGCAGGATATTGACGCCATTGCCTTCACCCGCGGTCCGGGTTTGCCTGGTTCGCTCCATGTGGGCACCTCGTTCTCGAAGGGCCTGGCCTTGGGCTTGAATGTGCCACTGGTGGATGTGAACCACCTTCACGGCCATGTGCTTTCTCATTTCATCAAAGACGATGAAAGCACCGAAGTGCCCGAATTCCCATTCCTGTGCTTGCTCATTTCGGGCGGTAATTCGCAAATCGTGAAAGTCAACTCTTATTCCGATATGGAGATCCTGGGGCAGACGATCGACGATGCCGCTGGCGAAGCCTTCGACAAGTGCGCCAAGTCGATGGGTTTGCCTTACCCGGGCGGTCCCATCATTGACAGAATGGCTCAGGAAGGCGATGCCACGCGATTCAAATTCTCAAAACCACATATCGCCGGCTATAATTATAGTTTTAGCGGCTTGAAGACCTCGTTCCTTTACACCCTTCGCGACGAGATGAAACTCAACCCCAATTTCATCGAAGAGAACAAAAACCACCTGGCTGCTTCGCTCCAGAAGACGATTGTGGACATTTTGATGGACAAATTCTCGAAGGCCGTAAAAGACACCGGCATCAAGACCATTGCCATCGCCGGCGGTGTGTCGGCCAACTCGGGTGTGCGTAATGCCGTGCAGGAATATGCCGACCGTCGACACCTTAAGGCGTTCATTCCCAAGCGAATTTATACAACCGACAATGCTGCGATGATAGCCGTGGCGGGTTACTACAAATTTCTCGACAAGAAATTCTGCGACATCACCGAGCCACCTTTCGCGCGCGTAATCATATAAAATAAGAACAATAGCACTATGAAATATGCCATTATTGCCATAGGCGACGAACTCTTGATAGGGCAGGTTACCGATACCAATTCGGGCTGGATTGCTCGCAACATGAGTGTGCACGGCTGGGAACTGTGCTCGGTGAGAGTGGTGAGCGACGACCGCGCTGCCATCACTGGCGCCATTGAAGCCGCATTCAAAGAGTGCGACGTGGTGCTTACCACTGGCGGACTCGGTCCCACAAAAGATGACATCACCAAATCTACACTTTGTGAATACTTCGGCGGCGAAATGAGACTCGACGAAACCACGCTCGCCAATGTGATGGAAGTGGTGGAAAAGCGCCACTTGAAGTTGAACGATTACACCCGCAATCAGGCCTACGTGCCCAGCACATGCGAGGTGGTGCAAAACAAGGTGGGAACAGCGCCCATTCTCTGGTTCAGGAAAGATGAAAAGTTGCTGGTGTCGATGCCTGGCGTGCCATTTGAGATGCAGCACATGATGGAAGAAGTGCTCATTCCGAAACTGGTGGCGGCCTATGCTACCGACCAGCATATCGAACATCGCACCTTCATTGTGATTGACATCATTGAGTCGCTCCTGGCGATGCACCTCGACGGTTTTGAAAAGGAATTGCCTTCCTTCATTCATCTGGCCTACTTGCCCACGCCGGGGCTGATTCGTCTGCGCCTTTCTGGCAATTCGTGCGATGCGCGTCAGTTGCGGGAATGCATGGATGAGCAAGCCGCCAAACTCCGCCACTTGCTCGGAGAGAAGTTGATTTGCGAAGAAGACCTCCCGCTCGCTAAGATTCTGGGTAACAAACTGCTGGAAAAGGGGCTTACCGTGTCGACTGCTGAAAGTTGCACCGGTGGTAACATTGCCCACGAGATTACCCGTTTTGCCGGTAGCAGCAGTTATTTCAATGGTGCCGTGGTTTCCTATGCCAACGAAGTGAAGCAGAATGTGCTCAAAGTGTCGCTCGACGATATCATTGCGCATGGCGTGGTGAGCCAGCCCGTCGTGGAGCAGATGGTGAAGGGGGCCTGTGAAGCGCTGAATACCGACTGTGCCATCTCCACCAGCGGCATTGCCGGACCGGGTGGGGCAGTGCCAGGCAAACCTGTGGGAACCGTGTGGATGGCTGCAAAGATGGGCGACAGGATTGTGAGCCAATGCTGCCATTTCCCTGGCGACCGTGAGCGCGTAATCAACAGAGCCACTAATGAGGCCATCAAATTATTGATAAAATTATTAAACGAATAGATATGCAAGACATCAACAACGGAATCATCAAAGTGGTGAGATCGCTGGCCGTGAAGAAGTATCGCGACGAGGAGCGATTGTTTGTGGCTGAAGGCACAAAATGCGTGCGCGACACGTGGGACTACTTCAATTGCAAGTGGCTCATCTGCACCCGCGCCTGGCACGACCGCCTGGCCAATGCCACCATGCACGACAAGATTGTGCTGGCCAACAATCAGCAGATGTCGCGAATGTCGCAATTTTCCACTCCGAGCGATGTGATTGCTGTGTATGAAATGCCAGAGAAGCAAATCGACGAGAAAGAGGTGCGCGATGGCTTGAGCATTGTGCTCGACAATATCCAAGACCCAGGCAACCTGGGCACCATCATAAGATTGGCCGACTGGTATGGCATCAAAAACATCTTTGCCAGCGTGGGCACTGTGGATGTGTACAACCACAAGGTGGTGCAGGCCACTATGGGCGCTATCTCGCGTGTGCAGGTGCACTATGGCGACTTGGTGGATTTGCTCGACGATTATCCCGAACTGCCCGTGTGGGGCACTTTTCTCGACGGCGAAAACATCTACAACACCGCGCTTGAGAACCGTGGCTTCGTGGTGTTTGGCAACGAAGGCCAGGGCATTGGCCAGAAGGTGGCGAAGAAAGTGAGCAAGCGCTTGCTCATTCCTTCTTGGAACAGTGGCGACACCAGCGAATCGCTCAACGTGGGCGTGGCTGCGGCCGTGGTGGTGAGTGAATTCCGTCGTGGTGCATTAAAATCGAAATAATATGGCAAAGCAAGCAAAGTCGGCATTTTTCTGCAAGAATTGTGGTGCTGAGTCGCCCAAATGGGTGGGTAAGTGCCCCTCTTGTGGCGAGTGGAACACCTTTGTGGAAGAAGTGGTGGTGCCCAAAAAAGGAACGCTGCTCACTTCTGATCCACGAAAATCTCTTGCTCCCGTAAAAATCAGCCAAATCAAGACCGAGGAGTATCCCCGCTTGCGATTGCCGAGCAACGAGATGAACCGTGTGCTCGGTGGCGGCCTTGTTCCGGGCTCTATCATCTTGCTCGGCGGCGAACCCGGTATTGGCAAATCCACCTTGGTGCTGCAGAATGTGTTGCGCATCCGTGCCCACAAGGTGCTGTACATTTCTGGCGAAGAGAGTGCACAGCAGTTGAGGATGAGGGCCGATCGCATTGCGGGCGGTAAGATGGAGTGTGAATGCTACTTGCTGTGCGAAACTTCGCTTGAGAATATTCTCACCTGCCTGAAGAATGAGAATCCCGGCCTCGTGATCGTTGACTCGATTCAGACTGTGGCTAGCGACCTGCTGGAGTCGGCTGCGGGCAGCGTGAGCCAGGTGAGAGAATGCGCCGCGGCTTTTCTGCGCTATGCCAAAGAAACCAATACGCCCGTGATCCTCATTGGGCATATCAACAAAGAGGGTAGCATAGCGGGTCCGAAAGTGCTGGAGCACATTGTGGATGCCGTGCTGCAATTTGAAGGCGACCGCCATTATCTTTACCGCATATTGCGCGGCATCAAGAATCGCTTCGGCAACACCAGCGAGATAGGTATCTACGAAATGAAGGAGGATGGCCTGCGCGAAGTCACCAATCCCAGCATGATGCTGCTCAACGAAACCAGCGACGTGCTCTCGGGGTCGGCCATCGGTGTGACTGTGGATGGCGCGCGTCCGTTCCTCATCGACACCCAGGCGCTGGTGAGTACTGCCGCCTATGGTACCGCTCAGCGATCGGTCACCGGTTTTGATCCGCGCCGCATGAATATGCTTCTGGCGGTACTCGAAAAGAGAGTGGGCTTTAAACTGGCTCAGAAAGACGTGTTTCTCAACATTGCGGGCGGCTTGAAAGTGAACGATCCGGCGCTCGACCTATCGGTGGTGTGTGCCATCCTGTCGAGCAACTTCGATACCGCCATCCCGAAAAATGTGTGTTTTGCCGGCGAGGTGGGCCTCTCGGGAGAAATTCGCCACATCACCCGCATCGAGCAACGCATCTCGGAGGCTCAGAAGATGGGATTCTCCACTATCCTGGTGCCGAAAGGAAATATGAAAGGCATGAGTGCCACCGATAAGATTAAGGTGGTGGAAGTTAGTAGGGTAGAAGAGGCATTTAAGTTTATCTTTGGTTAATGGTTAACGAAAGTTAAATTCATAATCTTCATTAAACCTTTTCTTCTGTTTGGAGTCATAAAATTGCAATCAAGATAAAACTACAATAAGAGCTTCAAACATACTAACTTTTTTCAGTAAAAATCATCAAATCCATCTGCTGATAAGCATTCTGGGATTTTTGAAAAACAATAAACTCCAAACATTTGCTAATGTGAGTAATGCAATGTTTGGAGTTTATTTTATTTAGAATTGTTGAGTTTCGCTTCATCTTCTTCGGTCCACAACGGATTCTCATCGTCCCAATCATCAAAGCCGAAAAATGCTTCTTCGGTGAATTCCTTCATTTCTCGACCGTCTTTCTTGGTGGGTCGTCCGAGGCCTTTCTGGCGTTTTACGAAGCCGCTGATTTTGGCCATTTCCAAGAGTTCGTACTGGTCGGGCGAAGTGATGTTCTTCAGATAATTAGGCACGAGTTTCGCTCCCACTCGGTTGTTGAGCAGCGCGAGCACTTCGAAAGTGAACGTGATGGGTGGCTTTTTCACCGAAATTTTTTCCCCCACCTTGATGGCTCGCGAGGGTTTCACGTTCATGCCGTCGATCGTCACGCGCCCCAGTTTGCAGGCGTCGGTTGCTAAAGTGCGAGTTTTGAACACTCTGGTGGCCCAGAGCCACTTGTCGATTCTTACTTCACTCATTACTTATTATTGAAATTAGTCATTGCAAAACTTAGCCCTGAAAGGCAAAACGCCTTCACTGCCTCGATGGCCACGTTGGCTCGCTCGGGCAGGATAGCCAGTTCCTCGTCGGAGGGATGGCCGAGCACGTAGTCGATTTGCATGCCCTTGGGGAAATCGCTGCCCACGCCGAAGCGCAGTCGTGCATAATTGGTGGATTGAATGCATGATGCAATGTTTTTCAATCCGTTATGCCCGCCGTCGGCACCTTTACCGCGCAATCTGATAGCCCCGAAAGGCAGCGCGATGTCGTCGACGATGATGAGGACGTTTTCCAGCGCTATGTTTTCTTTCTGCATCCAGTAACGCACTGCTTCACCGCTCAGGTTCATGTAGGTGGAGGGCTTCAGGAGGATGAGTTGCTTGTTTTTCACTCTCGTCTGAGCCACATCGCCATAGCGCTGAGTGGAGAAAGAAATATTGGATGCCTTAGCAAAGGCATCCAATACTGTGAATCCTATGTTGTGGCGGGTACCTTGATACTCTGCACCAATGTTACCCAGTCCAACAATGAGGTACTTCATTTAAAACTGTTGAGATTATTCTTCAGCCTTAGCCTTAGCCTGAGAACCGCGAGTAGCGCGAACGCCAGCGATCACGAGGTCCTTAGCGCTAACGAGTTCATAGTCGTCGAACTTAAGCGCGCCAACCTTGATTGATTGACCGATGTTAACGTCTTCAACATTTACTACGAGGCGTTCAGGAATGTTGTTGTAGAGGCCTTTAACCTTAACCTTCTTGAGGTTGAGGTAGAGTTTACCACCAGCCTTAACACCCACAGCAAAGCCTTCGAGCTTCACAGGTACTTCCATCACTACTGGCTTTTCTTCGTAAACCTGGAGCAGGTCGATGTGGAGAATAGCGTCGGTGAGTGGGTGGAACTGAATGTCCTTGAGAACTGCCTTGCAAGCAACGCCAGCGATGTTGAGTTCAATCACGTAGATTTCAGGGGTGTAGATGAGTTTTCTTACATCGGCTTGAGAAACTACGAGGTCGGTAGCGATAACGCCCTTACCTTCCTTAGTGGTCATGATAGCCTTTTGGCCTGCTTCGAGTTTGCCGTTGTATACCCATTCGCCATTTTCGTTCTTTTCGAACTGGATGAGTTTACCACCGTTGAGAACTACGGGAATTTTGTTTTCCTTGCGGATTGCCTTAGCGGCCTTCTTGCCAAGATTGGTTCTTGGTTCAGCGTTTAATTGAAAAGTTTTCATTTAAAATAAAAAATTGTGTTACTAAAAATTAAGATGCTTCTTAATTTCCCATCACACGGGGACTTAAAAGCGGTGCAAAATTACTCTTTTTTTTTGAAATGAGCAAAAAATCAGAGCATTATCTTCTGCAAAATTCCTTGAATTTGCAATATTTGCAGGGAGCATCGTTGTTCTCTTCGCATTGTGTAAAGGGAACGTCCTTATCGAAGAGTTCGTCGAGTTTATCTCCAAGTTTCTGGGTGAACTCTTGTCGCAGGTCATCGAAGTCGTGACTGAGGTAGTCGTTGAGGGGGAACTTAAGTTCGCTTTTAGTTCCTCTACCTTCATTCTTGTCGTAGGTAATGCCTGATTTATCCATTTCCTTGATTTTGTAAATCATAGGCTTCAGGCCACATTTCGCTTTCTCGCTCTCCTGCGTTTCAAAAGCGTGGCAATAGAGCAGCAACTGCATGATTGCTTGGAAGCGGCCGCTCTCTTTGTTGGACAGGATGGCGTCCACGTTTTTGAAAAGCACATTGTCCTTGCCGGTCTTGTAGTCGATGATGCGGAACGCACTTTCGTCGTTCATGCGGTCGAGACGGTCGATTTTGTAGGTGAAATTAAATTCGTTCTTTCCCATCGTGAGTCGCACCGTTCTGTCTTTCTCGCATTCGTAGACGGTGTAGTAGCCTTCTTTTCCACCTTTCTCGATATCGTAGTCGAGCACTTGATTGCAGTAGTGCTTGAGTGCTTCCAAGGTGATGGCAGTTTCGCCCACCAGCGCATCATTGATGTTGTCTTTGCGGAGATACACCTTGTTCACCTGGCGGATGAGTTCTTTTTCAAGTTCCTTCTCCTTGAAGTTCTTGATGTCCTGTACTTTTACCACATTTGTGCCGCCTTTTCCCTTTTTATCGGCTGGGTAGTAAAGGCTCTCGAGGGTGTCGTGCACGATGGTACCAAATGTGGCGGCGTCCATGAATTGCTCTTCGTTGTTGTCGTCGTCAAGGCCTTCGATATAGTGGAAGTAGAACCAGAGTGGGCATTTGAGCAACTTCTTGATAGAACTTGCCGACAGGTTTTTCTTCACCTTATCGTCCGTGGATTGGAATTTCAGGATTTTCTCGTAGATTTCGTCGGTTTTCTCCACAGTGATGGGCACCGACGTCTCTGGCTTCACCGGCATGCTGATGTTCTTGAATTTGATCGTGCAGCCATACACCATCTCGAGTTGGCTGATGAAGCGCGAATATTCGCTACTGCCCACCCCTGTGGTGCTGGTGTCGTAGAGCAAATACACATTTTTCGCTCTTGAGATAAGGCGGAAGAAGTAGTAGGCGCTCATGGCTTCCTGCTCGTCGACGGTCGACATGAGGAAGTAGCGGCGCATGTTGGGCGGAATGAACGAACTCTTATAGAACTTGCGTGGGAAAACGCGCTCGTTCATCGAGAGGATAATGAGGTTGTCGAAATCGAGGTTTCTCGTTTCGAGCATACCCATCACCTGGAGGCCCGACAGGGGTTCGCCCTCAAATGGCACGGTGTAGAGCGAGGCCAAGCGGTCGAAGATGTAGAGCACCGACGACTCAACCATGGGGATGCCATATTCATTGATGAGGGCCTTGGTTTCGTGAAGAATCTCGAGGTAGAGTTGCGCAAAATAGTTTTGCAGCGATGCCTGTGGCCCATCGTTTTCGTCGCTTTCGCTCTTCTTTTCGCTCTCCTTGATGGTGGCGATGGTGGTGCAGAGGGCGATGAGGCGGTCGATGAACGCTCCCACTTCTGCCACATCTTTATTATCTTTGATAGTGGTGAAGATGTTGCGCAGCGCTGTTGTGCACAAGTATTCCTCCGAGATGTAGAAATCGGTGGTGTTGTTGATCTTGTTGCTGATTTCGATGGTGGCGTCGGGATAGAGGCTCTTGATGATGGGGTGCGACAGCACCTCTTTCACGAATTCTCTATAGAAACCGAAATAATCCTCTCCACCGGGGCGATAGGCATTTTTATGCATCTTCGCAATGTTACGCATCAGCGAAGCCAAGTCGCTGTTGCGCAACGGAATACCGAGGGTGGCATTGATGTTGTCGATATCGGCAGGCACCGAGTTGGTGATGTTGGTGAAGAGGTTTTCGTCGGGCAGCACGATGGCTGTGTCGAGGCCCTTGTTCTGGGCTTTGATTTCACCTTCTTTCTTCAGGGTGTTAACTAAGGTGAAGGCGTATTTCGTCTGTGCCACGTTGGATGGCAGGCCCACTACGTTGATGTTCTGAGGGAACTTTGTGATTTCCTGGAGGTCGAATGGCGCCTTGTAGCGATTGCTGAGGAAGGCGAGGTGCTTGTGACCCTTGTTGGCTTCGTTGGCCAGCGCTGGCGAAGCATCGTCCCAGTGGAAGATGGCGATGTTTTTGTTCTTCAGCGCGTCGAAGATCATCATTTCGCTAGTGGTGAGCAGGTTAAAGCCCACAAACACATATTTCTCGTAGGCGAAATCTTCCACTGCCATGTCTTTCACCGCATCGGCATATTCGCGCAGCATCTTGCCGGGGTAGGAGAGTTGCTTTTCCTCGAGCAGTTCGTTGTATTTTGTGTAGAGACTATACATGATCTCCCACAGTCTCTTGTATTTATCCTGCACTTCGGCCTGCACTTCGCCGTTAGGGGTGCGCCATAATTTGTCGGGGTCAGAAGGACCGAAATCGATGTTGAAGTAGCGTGTCAATTCTTCCTTCAACTTTTCGTCGAGATAATCGGCTGAAATTTCTTTCCAGTCCTTGATGTTGGTAAACAATTGCTTGGCGTCGACGAGATACTGGTCCACGTCGTTGAAGTCGGCCACGAGGATGTTGCCCCAGTGGATGAACTGGTCGAAGTTGTAACTGTCGTTACCGCTCACTTGGCAGTATGCCTTGTAGAGATTGAAAATCAATTCAATGGGCGTGGCCAATGAGTTGCTGGAATTCTCGGTGACGAAATCGGAGATGGTGGTCACGTGAGGTGCCAGGCACAGGTCGGCTGCTGCTTCCTCGTAGTGCTTGAGGAAGAACTGTCCACTTCTTCGATTGGGGAACACGAAGCAGTAGTTTTCCACGTCTTTGCCTAAATTGCGGTAATGCTGAGCGATTTGTTTCAAAAATGGCTCGTGTGTGTTGCTTTTTTCTGGCTTGTTCATAACGGGTTAATTGTAAGTATTGTTGAGAAAATATTTTGTATTTACACTTTTATCAAAATAGTGATTTTGATGGCCATGTCGAAAAGCACGAGTTTGATGTTGCCATTCATCCTGATGTCTTTTTCGGCACGGGTGAATTCGGCGATGAGTCGCTCCACGTTGTATTCGTTGATGAATGGGGCAAACTTCACGCTGAATTGTTGTTCGTCGCGCGTCTGGTAGTTGAGCGAAGGGTTGTGGAGGTTGTAGATAAAATTCTCTCTCACCATCCTCGACGCATAGTTGAGGAAGCGGCGGGCCTTCTCTCGCTTGTAGTCGGCGATGTGTTCGCTCCAGGCTTTGAGTTCCTTGAGGTTGCGCACGTAGGCCATGCGCATCAGTTGCATGAAATCCTGGTGAAACTGTGCGGTTTCGCTGTCGAGTTCCATGTTGCGCTCGGCTTGTGCGATGTCGCCGTCGGCAGCGGTGGCTGCGATTCTTGCCGATTCGGGGTCGGCGTTGAATTTGCGGCAGATGTAGGCCGTGATGTCTTCTGTGGCGGGGCGCTTCAGTTCCACGCGCTGCGTGCGCGAGAAGATGGTGGGCAAGATCGACTTGGCGTCGTTGCTCACGAAGATGAATTTGGTGTCGGCGTGTGGTTCCTCGATGAGTTTGAGGAGTTTGTTGGCGCACGATTCGTTCATCTTCTCGGGCAGCCAGAGGATGAGCACCTTATATTTCGACGTGTAGGCCGCGAGGCTTAAGTCGCGCACGATGCGATCGCTTTCCGACTGGTAGATGATGGGCTGCGCATTCTCCTTCGACAGATATTTGGTCCATTTCTGGAAATCCTCCACTTCGTTTTCCGAAAGGAATTCCTTCCATTCGTTGATGAAATCGTTGCTGGTGGGATTTTCTCCTATTTTCACGATGGGATAGGAGTAATAGGTGTCGGCGTGGTTGAACGATTGATGCTGCAGGCACGATGGGCACTGCCCGCAAGGCTCGCCACCGGTGCGATTTGTGCATTGCAGGTATTGAGCCGCCACCCTGGCCAGCGTGAGTTTGGGAACTCCTGGCAGTCCGTGAATGAGTAGGGCATGTGGAAATCTATCGGAATCAATCATTTGGCGAATTCTTTCCTGGGCGGAAGGATTGCCAATAACGTCGCTGAATTTCATGAATTGATGATATAAGTATAGTTTGCTACAAAGATACGAATTTATTTCGAGAATTCCTAGGCATATTATATAATGTGTAGAAAAAAGATGGATAAATACGGCGAATGGGCGCTGGTGGTGTGTGTGGCCGTCCGAAAACTCGGGTTGCTACCATAACCGACCCTCTCCGAGGCTCTTTTCTTTGCGATTCTTTACCTCCAAGCCGCGCTCTCGAATCGCTACGCAATTCGCTCGCTTGCATGGAGTTAACCATAATAAGCCGTCTCCGACGGCGGAGGGCGGTCGGCTACCGGTCGCCTAGCCTTTTGTTGCATGCCTCATTATTGCGTTTTCTGGCTGGCTGGGCTGAAGAACAAAAAGGCCAATGCCCTTTTTGGGGGAGCATTGGCCTTTGGTATTTTGGGGAAGGGGCGAACTGATTATTCGTCGTCCTTGCTTGCTTCTTCGTATTCCTTGTGGAGTTTTTCCTGAACGTCGGTTGGAACGAGTTCGTAACTTGCAAACTTCATGGTGAATGAAGCGCGACCGCCTGTGATTGAACTTAATGCGGTTGAGTAACTTGACATTTCCTTCAAAGGCACCTTGGCGTTGATCTTCTGCAAGCCGCTTGCTTCTTCCATACCCATGATGATGGCGCGGCGTCCCTGCAGGTCGCTCATTACGTCGCCCATGCAGTCGGCTGGCATCAGCACTTCAGCATCGTAAACGGGCTCGAGCACCTTAGGATTAGCATTGTTGAATGCTTCGCTGAATGCGTGGCGGGCTGCGAGACGGAACGAGATTTCGTTACTGTCAACTGGGTGCATCTTACCGTCGTAGATGCAAACGCGCACGTCGCGAGCGTAAGAACCGGTCACTGGGCCTTGCTCCATGCGGTCCATGATACCCTTCACGATAGCGGGGATGAAGCGTGCGTCGATGGCACCACCCACGATGCAGTTGTAGATCACTACCTTGCCACCCCAGTCGAGTGTGATTTCTTGCTTGTCTTTCACACTCATCTTGAATTCCTGGTTGCCAAACTTGTAGGTTCCTGGTTCTTCCATGCCTTCCTTGTAGGCTTCCACGATCAGGTGCACTTCACCAAACTGGCCAGAACCACCTGATTGCTTCTTGTGGCGATAGTCGGCGCGAGCCACCTTGGTGATGGTTTCGCGATATGGGATCTTTGGCTCGAGGTATTCGATTTTCACCTTTTCGTTGTTCTCGATGCGCCACTTGAGTGTGCGGAGGTGGAATTCACCCTGACCCGAAACGATGGTTTGCTTCAGTTCCTTCGATTGCTCGATCTTCCAAGTAGGATCTTCTTCGTGCATGCGGTTGAGCACAGCGCCGAGTTTTTCGATTTCGCTTTCGTTCACTGGGCGGATAGCACGCTGGTACTTAGGAGCGGGATATTTGATGAAGTCGAACACGTGGTCTACGCCCTTGTCGTTGAGCGTGTTGCCAGTGCGCACGTCTTTCAGTTTCACTGCAGCACCGATGTCGCCTGCTTCGAGGGCATCCACTGGAGTCTTGATTTGGCCACACACTACCGAAATCTGTGCGAGGCGTTCCTTTGAACCGCGGTTCATGTTGTTGAGGTCCATACCGGCCTTGAGTGTACCCGACATCACCTTGAAGTAAGAAACTTCACCGATGTGTGGTTCAACGGTGGTCTTGAAGAAGAACACGCTCAGTGGGCCATTAGCATCGGGCTTCACTTCTTCGCCAGCGGTGTTGACTGGAGCAGCCACTTCGTTAACGAAAGGCACTACGTTGCCGAGGAATTCCATCATGCGGCGAACACCCATGTCCTTTTGTGCGCTCACGCAGAACACTGGGCAGATGCTGCGGTCAACGAGACCCTTGCGAATACCTTCGCGCATTTCGTCTTCGCTCAGAGCGCCTTGCTCGAAGAATTTGTCCATGAGGGTTTCATCGTTTTCGGCTGCCATTTCCACGAGGGTCTGGTGCATTTCAGCAGCGCGGTCCTGGTATTCAGGAGCGATGTCGGTGATGGTGGGAGCGCCACCTTCTGGTCCCCAAGTGAGTTGCTTCATGATGAGCACGTCGACGATTGAGTTGAAACCAGCGCCAGTGGCGATTGGGAATTGGATAGGAATCACCTTGTTGCCAAACGATTCCTTCAGTTGGTTGATGAGGTTATCGTAGTCCACGTTTTCTGCGTCCATCTTGTTGAGGGCGAAGATCACGGGCTTGTTGATCTTAGATGCGGTGCGGTAGATGTTCTGGGTACCTACTTCCACGCCATACTGGCTGTTGACCACGATCACGCCAGCGTCGGTGATGTTGAGCGCGGTTACGGCGTTGCCCACGAAGTCGTCCATACCTGGGCAGTCAATAACGTTGAGTTTCTTGTTATTGAATTCAGCATAGAATACGGTTGAGAATACAGAGTAGCCATATTCTTTTTCCACGGGGAAATAGTCGCACACGGTGTTGCCGTTGTCGATAGAACCGCGACGGTTAATTACTCCACACTCGAAAAGCATAGACTCAGCGAGTGTGGTTTTTCCAGAGCCTTTGCTACCAAGAAGTGAGATGTTCTTAATCTCATTAGTTTTATAAACCTTCATGTATTAGTAAATTTAATTTGTTAATGTATTACTTTTTTGGTTTTTACACTGATATGCAATAGGTATCAAGCGGTATCATTGCAGGTTTCAATGTTTTCAGTCACAAATATAGTGTTTTTCTAATAATTATCTAAATATTTTTCAAAAAAAAATGAAATGGCGCTATTTCTTTAACATTCGTAGCGATTAGTGCACATCTTTTTGTAACTTTGCCGGGCTATGGCAGGCATTTATTTACATATCCCTTTTTGCGAGTCGAAATGCATTTACTGCGATTTCTACTCTATGGCTGGCAACCGTCACTTGGTGGACCAGTACCTCGACGCGCTGCTTGCAGAGGCGGCACAGCGAAAGCAAGAGATTGCGGGCGAGGTGGTGAGGACTGTGTATGTGGGCGGCGGAACGCCTTCGCTGCTCTCCGAGGCGCAGTTGGCTCGGCTCGTGGCTGGGCTGCGCGAAATCTTCGACCTCTCGGCCGTGGAGGAATTCACCATCGAGGTAAACCCCGACGATGTGACGCCTTCCTACATGCGCGCCGCCAGAGCGCTGGGCATCAACCGCGTGAGCATGGGTGTGCAGAGTTTCAGCGATGCCGATTTGGCGCTGATCAACCGCCGCCACAGCGCAGCACAGGCCATTGAGGCGATAAGCGTGATGAAGGAGGCGGGGATTGAAAACATCAGCATCGACCTCATTTACGGCATCCCGGGTCAAACCATCGACACCTGGCAGCAGAATGTGGATCAGGCACTGTCGCTGGGCGTGCACCACATTTCGGCATATACATTAATGTATGAAGAAGGCACGCGCCTGTGGGTGATGCGCAAGATGGGGAAAATCAAGGAAGTGAGCGACGACGAGGTGGCGGCCATGTACGGCACCCTGGTGTCGAGCCTCAAGCAGCATGGCTTCTTGCATTATGAGATATCTAATTTTGCTTTGCCCGGCTATCACTCGCGCCATAATTCGAGTTACTGGGACCTCACGCCGTATTTGGGACTCGGTGTGGCGGCACACAGTTATGATGGCGCCGTGAGAAGGTATAACCCGTCGCATTTGGTGAAATATATACAATGTATGGAAGATGGCGGCACTTTTGCCGAGGAGGAGCACCTCACGGAGAATGAGCGTTACGATGAATATGTGATGCTGCGCTTGCGCACCAGCGAAGGCATCGACGCTGAAGCCCTAAGAAACCGCTTTGGCGACCTGCACCACCGCTTCTTCCTCCGCAAGGCCGAAAAACTAGTGGCCAACGGAATGCTCAGCCACCAGCAAAACCGCTACTTCATCGCTGAAAACAACACACTCATTTCCGACTCCATCACCTGCGACCTCCTCTGGGAAGAATAGGGAAGTGGTTTTATATGATTTAACCAAGGTGTTGATAACTAGATAAATAAATAGGAAAATGCCATCAGAAGAACCGTCCCTTTGATGGCATTTTTGTGTTGTGATTGTAATTTTTTCTTGCCTACTCGTGGTGGTAGGGTTCGTGGTTGATGATGGTGTAGGCGCGGTAGAGTTGCTCGGTGAAGATGAGGCGTATCATTTCATGGTTGAATGTCATCTTTGAGAATGAGATTTTGTCGTTGGCGCGCTTGTAGACTTCCTGTGAGAATCCGTAGGGGCCACCTACCACAAACACCACCTTCTTCGCGCCGCTCAGCATGCGCTTCTGGATGTAGGCGGCATATTCCATCGAGGTGTATTCCTTGCCGTGCTCGTCGAGCAGCACCACGTAGTCGCTCTTGTCGAGCAAAGCGAGAATTTTGTTGCCTTCGTTCTGCTTCTGCTGCTCTTCGGAGATGTTTTTCGTGTTCTTGATATCGTCGATGTATTTGATCTCAAAAGTCACGTAATGCTTCAGGCGCTTGACGTATTCGTCGATGCCCTGCTTGAGATAACCGATGGAGGTTTTTCCTACTACTGCGAGTTCGATTTTCATGCTTTCGTTAAATTGACAACATTTTTTCTACGGTAAAATCTTCAAAACTCGGTATCACCAGTCTTGCATCGGCGAGCATGTGGGGAGGATTCGATGTGGAGAGGGCAATCACACGGCCACCCGAGGCGAGTGCCGCTTTGAGGCCGTTGATGGAGTCTTCGAAGATGTAGCAGTCGGCGATGTCTTTCCCCAGGAGTTTGGCGCCGAGCAAAAAGCAGTCGGGGGCGGGCTTGGCGTGCTCCACCATTTCGCCCACAATCACGCTGTGGAAGAAGCCGCGAAACTCGGGATGCTGCTCGTAGACGGCCTCCATCTTCTGCTCATCGCTGCTGGTGACGATACACATCGGTATGCCCGCCTCGTGCAGCGCTTTCACCCACTCGATGGCGTGGGGGAAATAGCGGTAGGGCATATTCTTCTGGAAGTCCTGGAGGATGCCGATGATTTCGGCATGGTTCTCTTTGGGGAAATATGTGTTGAGGATGTCGTCGAGGCAAGTGCCCTTGATTACCTCGGTGAAATTTTCCACACCGGTGGGGAACTGGGCGTCGATGCTGCCCCAAAACTCGCTGTAAATGCCCTCCGTGTCGAGGATCACGCCGTCGAGGTCGAAGAGCACTCCTATATTATTATTAGTCATATGTGAGAATTCAAAGTTGATTGCGAGTGCAAAATTAGGCTTTTTTGGTTATAATTACTAATTTTGCACCCAAATTAAATGTGTTATGGTAGAAGAACTGCAAATAAGAGTATCTCCCAAGGTGGCTTATTACCACGATGAAATAGCGCACTACATTGCCAGTGAGCGTCATATCAGTCACACCCGCATCAAGGGCATCCGCATTCTGAAGCGTTCGATCGATGCCCGCAAGCAGCGTGTGATGGTGAATTTGAAGGTGAGAGTGTTTATCGACGAACCGCTCAACAATGCTCACCTCATTCCGCCTATTAAATATAATAAGGTGGACGGCACGCGCCAGGCTGTGGTGGTGGGCGCTGGTCCGGGCGGACTCTTTGCGGCATTGCGACTGATAGAATTGGGCGTGAAGCCTATTTTGCTTGAGCGCGGAAAGAATGTGGTGGACCGCCGTGTGGATATCGCCAAGATTTCGCGCGAAGGCATCGTCGACCCTAACAGCAACTACAGTTTCGGCGAGGGTGGTGCAGGCGCCTACAGCGACGGCAAACTCTACACCCGCAGCAAGAAGCGTGGTTCGGTGGATCGCATTCTGGGCATTCTTCACCAGCACGGCGCGTCGGAAAACATTCTTATCGACGCCCATCCCCACATCGGTAGCGACAAGTTGCCGCTCATCATTGAGCGCATGCGCAACACCATTATCGACTGTGGGGGAGAGGTGCACTTCCAGACGCTGGTCACTGGCCTTCAGATGAACGACGGCGAAGTGGTGGGCGTGAAGTGCGCCGACGGCAGCACCTTCGATGGTCCTGTGATTCTAGCCACGGGCCATTCAGCACGCGATGTGTATGCCATGCTGAAGGCCGAAAACGTGGCGCTCGAGGCCAAGGGCATCGCCATAGGTGTGCGCCTTGAGCATCCGCAGCATCTCATCGACCAGATTCAATACCACAGCAAGCAAGGCCGAGGCGAGTATCTGCCCGCGGCTGAATATAGTTTTGTGACGCAAGTCGACGGCCGCGGCGTGTATTCGTTCTGCATGTGCCCCGGCGGCGTGGTGGTGCCAGCGGCCAGTGCACCGGGCCAACTGGTGGTGAACGGCATGTCGCCATCGAATCGCGGCACCTACTGGTCGAATTCGGGTATGGTGGTGGAAATTCATCCCGAAGACCTCCCCGCGAAATACCAGCAATATCAAGAACTGGCCATGATGCACTATCAGGAAGATTTGGAACGCACTTGCTTTGAGCAGGCTAATTGCTCGCAAGTGGCAGGAGCCCAGCGCATGAAGGATTTCGTGGAGGGCAAGCCATCCAAACTCATCCCGCCATCGTCGTTCCCTGCGGGGCTGCAGCCTTCGCGCCTCGACCAGTGGCTGCCCGAATTCATCAGCAGTCGCTTGCGCAAGGGCTTCGTCACCTTCGGTAAATACGCCAAGGGATTCCTTACCAACGAGGCCATCGTGATAGGTGTGGAAACGCGCACCTCGTCGCCCGTGCGTATCCCCCGCGACAAAGAAACCCTCTCACATATTGAAGTGAAAGGGCTTTATCCTTGTGGCGAAGGCGCTGGTTATGCAGGCGGTATCGTGTCGAGCGCCATCGATGGCGAACGCTGTGCCGAAGCACTGGCAGCAGCCTTTGAATAGAATGTGTTCAGAGTGTAGTTACGACATTCGGTTTTTATAATCTTCGTAGGTGAACTTGCGGAGTGTCTCCACTGTGCCGTCCATCCTCTGCAGCACGATGCTGGGGTGCTGGATGCCGTTGAACATGTGGGTCTTCACCGTGGTGTAATGGTTCATGTCGAGGAATGTGAGGCGGTCGCCCGCTTTCAGTGGCCCGCTGAAACTCCAGTCGCCCACGAAGTCGCCGCTAAGGCATGAATTGCCGCCTATGCGATAGGTGGGGTAGGCTGTGTCGACCTCTTCCATGGCTTGCTTGATGGCGGGCTTGTAGGGCATCTCAAGGCAGTCGGGCATGTGGCAGGCGAAGGATACATCCACGATGGCGGTCTTGATGCCATGATTTTCCACTACATCGACCACAGTCGCTTCTAAATCACCGGTTTGCCAGCAGAATGCGCTGCCTGGCTCGAGGATGAGTTCAAGATTAGGATACTTGGCATGGAATGCCTTCAGCAGGGCGATGAGGTGCTCCACATCATAGTCGGCGCGCGTCATCAGGTGACCTCCGCCCATGTTGAGCCACTTGAGTTGTGGCAGGAAACGGCCGAACTGTTCTTCCACGGCTTGCAGCACTTTTTCCAGATCGTAGGAAGTGGATTCGCACAAGGCGTGGAAGTGGAAGCCCTCGATGCCTTCGGGCAGAGCGGTGAGTTCCTCTTTGGTGATGCCGAAGCGCGACCCTGGGCAGCAGGGATTGTAGATGTCGGTGTCGATGACCGAGCACATGGGATTCACACGCAGACCGCAACTGATTCCTTTGCCTGAATGTTTGATAGTGGCCTTGTGCTTCTCGTATTGCGCCACCGAGTTGAAGGTGATATGGGAGCAGCCTTCTATGAATTGAAGGATGGTTTCGTCGGTGTACACGGGGCAATAGGCATGGGCCTTGCAGTGCATTTCATCGTTGGCGAGCAGCATCTCGTTCACCGAACTGGCTGTGGTTTCGATACCGTATTCGCGGAAGATGGGGAATGTTTTCCAAAGCGCGTTGGCCTTGAATGCCATGATAATTTTCACATCGGCTTCCTTCATCACGCGAGTGATGAGGTTGAGGTTGTTGCGAAGTTTTTCTTCGTAAACGATATAGTAGGGAGTGTTCATAATCTTCAATATTTATATTTTGAATTTGGCGAACGCCAAGAGGAGTTTCTTTTCGCCCACGTTTTCAAATTTCACGATAATGTTGTGGCCGGCTGAGTCGGCGTTCACTTGCTGGATGGTGCCGTGGCCAAAGCGCTGGTGCACGATGGGTTGGCCCACGCTCAACTGGTCGATGGTGTGGGTAATGAAGTCGCCCTGTCCCACTGCGGCTGGCGCGGCGGTAGCCTGGCTTCTCACCACTGCCTTTGCCACGGGGGTGAACCTTGCTGGCGGTGCGCTCACCTTTGCCGTAGCCTCGCTGGGGGCTGAGGTGGTGGCGTGCTGATTCACGAAGCGGAAACTGGGCTTTGGCTCGTCGGTGGGCTGCTGCAGTGATGGGCGGCCGATGCGTTCCACAAATTTCGGGTCGATGTCGTTGAGGAACGGGCTGGGGTTGGCGGGCGACATTTTTCCCGCTATGGTGTGGCTCGCGGCGTGGGTGATGATGCAATTTTCCTTGGCTCGCGTGATGGCCACATAAAAGAGGCGTCGCTCTTCCTCAATTTCAGGGAGCGAACTCTGGCTCTTCGACGAGGGGAAGAAATCATTCTCGGCGCCGAAGATGATGATGTTGGAGAATTCAAGTCCCTTGGCAGCATGCACGGTCATGAGGGTGACCGAATTGGTGGAGTCGGCTTCCTTGTCCTGGTCGGTGGCGAGGGCTATGTCGGTCATGAACTCGGCGAGCGAAGTGCCGAAGCCTTCCGATTCCCTCTGGTTGTCGACAAACATCTGAGCACTGCCGGCGAGTTCTTCCAGGTTTTGCACGCGGCTGATGTTTTCGGGGGTGCTGTCGCCCTCGAGCACCGCGATGAGTTCGGCGCGCTTAATCACTTCTTTCACCACTTCGTAGGCGTTGTCGCATGTATCGTTGAAGGCGATGAGATCCTGAATCAACTGCCTGAAATCGAAGAGTTTTTTCTGTGTGCCCTTGTTGAAGTTAGCCCCGAAGAGCCCTGGGTTGGTGAGCACGCCCCATATGCTCACGCCATGGCCGCTCGCCACGGCCTGGAGTTTGTCGACGGTGGTTTGCCCGATGCCTCGCTTGGGATAGTTGATGATGCGGTGCAGTGCCTCGTCGTCGCTGGGGTTGAGCACCAGGCGCAGGTAGCACACGGCGTCTTTAATTTCCTTGCGCTCGTAGAACGAGGTGCCGCCATATATGCGGTAGGGGATAGGCATGCGGGTGTTGCCGTGGGTGTCTTTGTTGCCGCCCGAGGAGAATGCGCGCTCGATGATGCGCGACTGGGCGTTGGTGCGGTAGAGCACGGCAAAGTCGCTCCATCTGTAGCCGTTGCGCTGCTTCATGCCTATGATGGTGTTGGCGATGTAGTAGGCCTCGTCGTAGTCGCTGAGGAATTGCTTCACCTTGATTTTTGAGCCCACCGCGTTGTCGCTGAAGAGTTGTTTCTTGATTTGAGCGGAGTTTTTCTCAATCAGCGAATTGGCCGCGAGGGTGATGTTCTGCGTGGAGCGGTAGTTTTGCTCGAGGCGGAAAATCTTCAGTTTAGGATAGCGCTTCGTGAGGGTGAGGATATTGTTGATGTTCGCCCCGCGAAACGAGTAGATGCTCTGTGCATCGTCGCCCACGGCGAATATCGACTGGTGGTTGCGCGCCAGTTGATACACGATGTTGTCCTGCGAGAAGTTGGTGTCTTGATACTCGTCGATGAGGATGGTTTTGAAGAAGTCCTGGTATTGTGCCAGCACGTCGGGGTGGTCGCGGAAGAGCAGGTTGGTGTTGAAGAGCAGGTCGTCGAAGTCCATTGCACCCGCTATGTGGCAGCGTTCCCAGTATTTGGCGTAGAGTTCGGCAAAGCGTGGGCGGCCGTTTTGCACGTCTTCTTTCATGAAGTCGCTGTTTCGGGCGTAGTCGGCTGGCGAAAACAGTGCATTCTTCATCATCGAAATGCGGTGCAGCATGGCCGACACCTTGTACACCTTGTCGTCGAGCGCCATCTCCTTGATAATGTGCTTGATGAGCGATTTCGAATCGTAGGTGTCGTAGATGGTGTAGTCGCTCTTGTAGCCCAGGTGCTGGGCGTTGAGGCGAAGTATTCTTGCGAAAATGCTGTGGAAGGTACCCATCCACAATTTCGACGCCACCTCCTCGCCCACGAGTGCCGAGATGCGTTCGCGCATCTCTTTCGCGGCCTTGTTGGTGAAGGTGAGCGCCAGAATCTGGTGGGGCTTGTAGCCCTGGTTCAGCAGGTGCACAATGCGATAGGTGAGCACGCGCGTCTTACCCGAACCGGCGCCCGCAATGATGAGTTGAGGCCCGTCGGCGTAGGCCACGGCTTCGCGTTGTTGTGGATTTAACTGTGATAAATAGTCGTTCAATATCGTATGAGTGTTTATAAATTAGCGTAATTGGGGATGTGGTCGAGAAACTCGTAGGAGTTCTGCTCGTAGTCGATGCGGCAGCAGTAGTGCTGAAGGCCGTTCGACACGATGAGGTATTTGGCACGCATCACCATGTTGTAGCGCACGATTTGGTCAAACACCTGCTGCGTGATCTGTATCGACGGCGCCTTGTATTCCACGATCACGAAGGGACTGCCGCAGGCGTCGGCCACCAGCGTGTCGCATCGGCGCTTGATGCCATTTTGCGTGAGCGACACTTCATTGCCCATCAAGGCCTGGGGAAATTCTTTCTCCTGGATGAGAAACTGCACAAAATTCTGGCGCACCCACTCTTCGGGAGTGAGCGTGATAAAACGCTGGCGCAAGACGTCGAAAATCACCAGCGCTCCTTTTTCGGTCTTTTTTATATTGAATTGATAATCAGGTAGGTTGAGTTTTATCGCCATTTTTTGATTTGCACATATCGTAAATAGATTGTAAATTTAACAAAAAATCGGAAAATAACGCTCATACAATGCCCCCAAAAAAAGAAGAAATCTCATATTTCTCAATCAAAAAAGAGATTGAACAAAAGCAATTTCGCCCCATCTACGTGCTCCAGGGCGAAGAACCTTACTATATCGACAAACTCTGCGACCTCATCGTGGACAACGCTCTCAGCGAAGATGAGAAGGCGTTCAACCTCACGGTGTGCTACGGCGTGGACGTGGAGATGCGCAATGTGATCGCTGCCTGCAAGCAGTATCCCGCCATGTCGCAATATCAGGTGGTGGTTTTGAGGGAGGCGCAGAATGTGGGCAAGGCGGGCAACAAGCATGCCACCGAAATCAACATGCTTCAGTATTACGCCCAAAAACCGCTCGACAGCACCATCCTGGTGATATGCTACAAGGGTGGATCTATCAAGGCTGGCGACTTCACCAAGGAACTGAAGAAAACCACCGGCCTGGTGTTCACTTCCAATAAAATCAGAGACTACGAAATACCGAAGTTGATTCGCGAATACTGCCGCTCGATTTCGGTGAATATCGACGAAAAGTCGGTGGCGATGCTTGCCGAACACATTGGTTCCGACCTCTCGCGCCTGTTCAGTGAAATCGACAAACTCCGTCTGCTCACCGGCCCACAAAAGACCATCACGCCCGAACTCATAGAGCGAAACATCGGCTACAGTAAAGAATTCAATATCTTCGAACTCGAAGACGCCCTCGTGAGCCGCAACCAACTCAAGGCCTTCCGCATCGTGGATTATTTCCAGCGAAATCCCAAGAACAACCCCGTGATGCCAGTGGTGAGCAGTCTCTTCAATTTCTTCTCCAATATCCTCCTGATTCAGACGGCTAAGGACCGCACCGATGCCGGCTTGATGGAGCAGGTAAACATTCGCACACCATTCCGCATTCGCAAACTCAAAGAAGCCGCAATGGCATTCAGCAAGCGAGGCTGCGTCAACATCATCTCCTATCTCCGCGACTGCGACGTGAAAAGCAAAGGTCAAGGCTCCCGCCAAGACCCCTACGACCTGCTAAAAGAACTCATCTACAAAATCCTCCACAGTTAATCCCACCACCGAATAAGAAAACACAAAAATAGATAAAAGGGACGGTTCCTTTTATCTATTTTTCTTTTTATACACCTCATATACAAGTGTTTATAAAATGTGCATTAGATGAGATTTTAGATAGAAGGAACCGTCCCTTTTATCTAAAAAATGAAAGGAGGTTCTTTTCCTTTTATCTGATTTCTAATCTCTAACTTCTAATCTCTTATTTCTCAAAAAAGTCTCACTTCACCTTC
>JAUNCU010000216.1 GCA_030526455.1 Bacteroidales bacterium
ATTATTTTGATTACCAACGCCTAATGCGGACGCGATGTATCGCGTCCCTACCATATGCTGCGTTTCGCTTCCCTACCCTATCTTTCTCTTTGCCTTTTCAGGCTGGGGCTGTTACAGGTTGAAACAGGCTTTTATGGCTGATCGGATGGATTCGGCTTCGGGGGCGCCGCTTTTTAGGATGCTGAGCACGGCGTGGATGTAGGCTTTCTTGTCGGCGAGGCCGAGCAGGGCTGCCACGCCGCAGTCGGGGAGCATGTTTTTTTGGTTGAACACGCGCAGCACCTGGGCGTAGTCGCCGCTCTTGATAAAGCCGTGGAACTGGCGGCAGAGGGCTTCGTAGGAGGCGCGTGGGTCGATTTCCTTCACCAGGTCGACCATGTGCTCTTCAAGGGCGCTGATGTTGGTGAAGCGCTTATCGATGCGCATCTCCACGTCGCGCTTCACGCGGTGGCGCACGTGCTGCAGCGCCTGCTGCCTGAGTTGGGCTTCAAACAGACGCATCACGGCGCGCTTGACGCGGGCAAACACCTCGTCGGGGTTCTTCTTGCGATGGCGCGCCACCGCCTTGATCACGCCTTCGAGGAGCAGGATATTCTCCACCTCGGCCACGTCGGGCACGAGGATTTTCTTGGCACGCAGGTATTCAACCTCCTTTTCGGAGCGGCGGTCGCGGTCCACGATGCCCCAACTGTTGAGGTGGTGAAACGACTGCAGGTCGTTGAAGGTGCGCACGCATTCTATCACCTTGTTGCAACTGCCGAGCGGCTTTACGGTGTATTCGCGGAAGATGAGCGGATAGAGTTTGCCGTCGATGCTGTGGGTGTCGTCGCCCTCAATGAAAAGCACCGGCTTACGGCTGCCCAGAATGTCGAGGTAGATGCCTTCGCTCAGGTGGCTGCTCGAAGTCATCACCTCGTAGTCCCACTCCTGCGCCGCGGGGTCGAAACTCTTCACCCAAATGCAGCGGTTGTCGATGCGCGAGGAGGCGAATTCGAGGTTGTGGGTATTGTAGACGAAGGTGCAGTCGGGGCGTATTTCCTCAATCACATTCCACAGCGTGGTCATGATGGAAGAGTGGATAAACGACTCTGGGTCGTCGACGAGAATCACCGCGCCCGGCATTGCATATTGCACCGCGCCTATGTAGTAGAGCACCGCCTTTTCGCCGTCGCTCAGGCGCAGCGACGAGTAGCGGTCGGGGCTGGCGTCGTTGGAGAACACGAGTTTGCCATTCTCGCGCAGCACCTTGTTTTTGGGGAACACCTCCTGCCACATCTTCACCGTCACGTCGAGTTTCGTCTTCGGCACAGGCTGCTCCTCGTTGAGCAGCAGGTGGGTCTTATAGCGCATCAGGTCGTAGAATTCCTCGGTGAGCATGATGTGCACTAGTTTGTCGAATTCGGTGTTGGCCATGCTCTTGAGCATGGGGTTGGCGTCGTTGATGCGGTTGAAGATATCGGCGATAGAGCCCGGCATCACCTCGGTGCGCGTTTCGGGGAAGAGCGCACGCATGGCGCAGAGGCGGAACGCTTTGCCGGGGCACAGCGCCATGATTTGGTTGCAAAAGCGAGTTTTACCGCTGCCGTTGGCACCGATCACGGTCACCTGGCGAGCATCGCCGAGCACCACTTGCTCAGCGCAGCCAGTCTTTTTGGGAAGCAGGAGTTCCATAGTAGAGATAATGAAAATTTTGCTGTGTAAAATTAGCAAAAATCTTCAACATTACAGCGCAGCCAGCGGCACTTATTTCTTATTTCTTTTTCTTCTTCTTTGGATAAGGGATAAGAGGCAGGAGTGCTCGCACCACGGCTTGGGCGGTGGCACGGTGGTCGATGTCGAGGATGTAGTGCTCCTTGGCGCCGGGGTAAGGCGCGCCGGTGGATGCCTCGGCCATGAGCGGGGCAATTTCGGGGAGCATCTTCACGTAGCAAAGGTTGTCGCACGCCAGCACTATGGGCTTCTCGTCGACGTAGATCATCCACTCGCCAAACATCTTTCGCGAGCGAATCATGCCCACGCCCTGCAACTGGGCGCAGGCAAATTCTATAAATTCATCAGTGCAAGCCATACTGTTATTCTTCCAAGGGCATCATGATGCCGCAAAGATAGCCACCCCACCCCATCCGTGCAACACGGTGGGACAGACGGCCACCAATATGTGACGAACGGGTGGCGACAAGCAACAGCAAAAGCGGCCTCTGCGAGAAAAAGGCCGCTTCTGTGATGAGTGGATAGTTTAGTACCAAGCACCGGGCTGGGGTTGATCACCGTTGCCGGGGATGCTTTTTATTTCTTCGTCGAAATCTTCCAGACAAAATTCCTCGGGGTCGATTTCTCCATACCATTCTATCGTATCCAGCGCCTCGTCGCTCTCTGGGTCGGCAAGCGCCTCGAGATATTCCTCATAGCCCAACGGGCCTCCCACATTTTCGGGAGGGCATGCGCGGGCGCCACCGGTCACGCTCACGAGCGTGCGGTTTTCGCCCTGTTTATAGTCACGGGCGCTGGTCACGCTCACGCTGTGTTCCCATCCGTCGCCGAAGTCATACTCAAAGGTGCACTTGTTACCTTTTTTGATGATAAGGTCGCCCACGGTGTATAGTAGCGAATCCGCATGATTTGCATTGCCCATCATATCGGAGTTGAAGTCAGAGGGCACACTATAGTATTTACCGCCTTTCACAAATTGATGCAGATGTTCCATGCCCCAGCCCATCGCCATAAGAATCACGTGGGCAAACGACTCGAGCACCAAGTTGGAGGGCAACTGAATTTCACGCCAAATGGGAGGCTGCACGTTCTGCAGTTCCACACGCACGGTGAGCAACTTTGCCGGCTTATCCGGATTAGTGACAATGCACTGAACGCCCTCCATGGGCACCAATTCAGCAAGTGTATCAAGAGGGTGTTCACCCCATCGCAGCCTGTCGCCTGCAGGGGATTCCATACCGATGTCATCGTCAATGAAATCGTCCATGTGCTGCATTACGAGCATTATGAATTCCGATTTTTGTTTGTCGGTGAGCAGTTTGAACGACTCCAAGAGTTCCTGGGGTGTGAGTTTTAGTTTCATATTGGTTATTGCTTTGGTTACACATTGGCGAGGTGGTAGATGGCGGCCATGGCTGTGGTGTCGATTTTCTCGATTGAGCCGAAGGAGAGGCGGCCGCCGCGGCTGCATTTATCCACCATTTCTGCAATCTCGGCTTCGGTGACGGGGCGTCCCATGAGTTCAGGGATGCTGGTGGGCATGCCTATGGTGCGGAAGAATGCCTCCACCGCCTCGATACCGCGCAGCGCGGTGCCTTCGGGGTCGGCCCAGTCGCACGCCACGCCCATCACATTCACGGCAAACTGCACGAAGCGGTTCACATGGCGAGGCATCACGTAGCGCGCCCAACTGCCCCACAGCGCTGCCAAGCCGGCGCCGTGCGTCACGCCAAACATGGCGCTCAATTCATGCTCCAATTTGTGGGTCACGAAATCCTTTTCGCCGCCACACTCGGTGAGATCGTTGTGCGCGAGGCTGCCCGCCCACATGATTTGGGCACGCAAGCGATAGTCGTCGGGGCGTTTCAGCACCGCCACAGCGCAGTCTTTCACCGTGCGCAAGAGCGCTTCGGAGATGGCGTCGGTGAGCATCATGTCCTGATGGGCGCAGAAGTAGCGCTCCATGGTGTGCATCATGATGTCGGTAGCGCCAGCAGCCGTCTGGTAGGCGGGCAGCGTGAAAGTGCGCTCGGGATTCATGATGGCAAATTTGCAGCGGCACAGGTCGCTGTTCACGCCGCGCTTGAGCATGCCAGCCTCATCGTTGGTGATCACGCAACTGCTGCTCATTTCGCTGCCAGCGGCGGGAATGGTGAGCACAGCCGCCACGGGCAAACACGCCACGGGCACTGCCTTGCCATCCCAGAGATCCCACACGTCGCCCTCATAGGGCACACCGTAGGCAATCGCCTTAGCCGAGTCGATCACGCTACCTCCACCCACGGCGAGGATAAAGTCAACCTTCTCACTGCGGCACAGGTCGATGCCGCGGCGCACCATCGAAAGTTCGGGGTTGGGCACCACGCCACCGAGTTGCACGGTGTAGATGCCAGCGTCGGCCAGCAGGCCGAGCATCTTGTCGAGCAAACCCGAACGGCGCGCGCTGCTGCCACCATAGTGCACCAGCACACGGCTACCGCCATATTGTTTCACCAGCGCAGCCACCTGCGCCTCACTATCGCGTCCGAAAACCACCCTTGTGGGCGTATAGAAATTGAAGTCTTTCATAATAGAGAATGTCACATAGATTGGTGATGATGTAAAGTTACAGAATATTTGCCAAATCGCCAACACCCCCACCCCACCAGCCTATAGGAAATCACAAAATGCGGCAGTACTATAGCGAAAACGCGAGGAGTACACCCTCCAAACTATAACAAAACGCCAGGCGACCACCCACCGCCGTCGGAGACGGCTTATTATGGTTAACTCC
>JAUNCU010000217.1 GCA_030526455.1 Bacteroidales bacterium
GGGCTTCCCGCATCTCGCCCATGGCAATAAACCTTTCGCCTGCGGCGAAAAAAACTCATATTCCTTTCTAACGTGTTACGACTTCCTTTTTGAATAGCCGCAGCACCTTTTTGTTAACTTTTTCATCTTGAAGTACGAATTTTGTGCGTTGGACGGTGTTTTGGTGTTTGAAATTTTGTTATGTTATGCAATATGCTTAATTTTGGGGATATACCAAAACATGAATCTATGTATTACAATATTGCGAAACTTTCTGATGTGAATCCCGATCTAGTAATAAGGCTGAAAAAATATTGCTATGCCATTAACGGGTGTTGCTTGACGGTGCACACTGAATTGGGACCGTTCTTAAATGAATACATTTATCAGGATGCTCTTGAGATTTTGCTTTGTGAACGGCATATCAAATACGAACGCGAATACCATTTCGCAATAGATTTTCATGGCAGGCCCATCAAGCATACCCACTCTGTGGATTTTCTTGTAGATGACAACATCATCGTGGAGTGTAAAGCAGTGGAAACACTGTGCATCGAACATAGGCAACAGTTGTGGAATTATATGCGACTCACTAAAAAGCCAATTGGTATCCTCTACAATTTCTCCCCCATCAAAGATCAAAGCGAACACTATTTCTTCGACCACGAAAGAAATACCATTTTCATGTTTTGATATGGACGGTCACCAGTAGGGGGCGCGTTTGTCAACACTATCTATTAGTAGTCTCTCTCTAAATGCTTCATCCTTCTACTTTCTGATTGGTTGGGAATTATGTAAGTGAAGAAAAACTTATGAGTCTTTTTTTCGCCAAAGGCGAAATGGTTTATTGCTGTGGATGAGATGCGGGAAGCCCCCGAAGGGGGTGGGGTGGCAAAGTGCGCTTTTTGGGACGGAAACTTGTTTCCAGGGCCAAGAAGTGCACTTTGTCATCCCAAAGGGCGTAAGCCCTCCGCATCTCGTCCACAGTGTTTATTTAGGTTTATTTTCTTTGGTAGAATCATGTGCGTGGCTCAAGGTGTGAAAAGTGGATAAAAATGGATGAGGGGGTGGGGGTTGGATTTTTGTGGATTTTTTTGTATTTTTGACGGCGAATGGATAAGCTGTTGTTTTCATCTCTTCCGATGTTTGTGAGCGGTTTTTGGGCTACCTTGCTTCTGTTTACCCAAATTCAGAAATATAACCGCACGAGGCTCCTGCTGGCCATGTTTATGGCTATGCTGGCGCTGCTTTACTACGCCCATTGCGTGTTCTTTAACGAATTCCTTCCGCTCATTCCGGTGGCCGACACCATCTACTCATTCACTACGCTGGCCAGTTATCCGGGGCTTTACGTTTTCCTGGTGAGTATCACCTCGTCGGGGCAGCGGCTGCGGCAGTCGTGGGTGCTGTTCTTGCCCGCGATGCTTCTGGGCTGCGTGGTGTGGGTGCTCTATGCGCTGATGACCCCCGAGCAGACGGCCCTCTTCATCGACCGCTGCCTCTATGGGGGCGTGTATGGCGGCTTCACCGGCGTGGTGCATTATCAGGCCATTGCTCACCTCGTGATAAAGATAGGTTTCGCCATCTCCATTGTGCTAGCCATGGTGGCCGGCACCAGGCGCCTGCTCGCCTACGACCGCCACATCAAGTCGGTGTATTCCAATATCGAAGGTAAAACGCTCTTTTTCTATAAGGTGTTCTTCTATCTGTTTATCCTCACGTCGGTGGCATCGTTTGTGTTCAACATCATCGGTCGCTACAACTTCGACTCCACCATCACCGCGCTCACGCTGCCGTCGATCGTGTTCTCCATCCTCATCTACTTCCTGGGGCTGCTGGGGCTGCACCGCTCGTTCACCTTCGAGAACATCGAGCCCGAATTCAAGGAAGAAGAGCCTCAGGCCGCGCCGCAAGCCACCGAGAAGTCGGTCAACGCCGCCGAACTGGCATCGCGCATCGAGCGGCTCATGCTCGAGCAGCAACTCCATCTGCAGCCCAACCTCAAGATCTCCGACCTCGCCTCCAGGCTGTGCACCAACCGGCTCTACATTTCGCAGGCCATCAACAGCGTGATGCACCTCACCTTCTCCGACTACATCAACAAGATGCGCATCTCCCACGCCGCCCGCCTCATCGCCACCGACCCGTCGAAGCCCATTGCCGACGTGGCATTCGAGTCGGGCTTCGCCTCGATGAATTCCTTCTACCGCAATTTCCGCAACTTCCAGGGTTGCTCACCAAAAGCCTACGCCACCAAAAACCAGAACTAAGCGCGAATGCCGATTTTTAAACAATTTTTGCCGTTTTCTTTTGGATTGTAAGTAATTTTGTTTACTTTTGTGGTGAAATTAACTGATTTTTGGGATTTATTTACCAAAAATTATTTTCAAAAACCTACTTAAAAACATTAGCGTATGAAGAAAACATTACTCATTTCTGCCGCTATTTTAGCCACCAGCGCTATTGCCGCGCAAGCAGAAGGCCGCATGAGCGACCGCAAACTTCAGCCTGCCGACCCAGCACGCTCAACCGACGTGATTGAAATCGCCACCGCCGATTTCGCAGTAGAAAAAACAGCCCACAACCAATACGTGAAGAAAAAAGCCGTGCGCACCAAGGCCGATATGGGCCGCGCGTGGTATCACCGCCCAGCCGGCGTGTACTATGGCACCTTCGTGCAGAAGGATGAAGACCTGGTGTCGAAGCCTTATTCCTACTCATCGATGTATGCCCCTTACCTGCACGGTTCGGCCTACAGCAAGATCACCTACGTGAACGCCAGCACCGAAGCCACAGAATGGGAATGGCAGAGCCACCAGTACGACCGAGATGCGAAAGGTTACATTTGGGTCACCTCCACCGAGCGCGACCTGGTTCGCGATTGCAATCTTGAGCGCGACACGGTGCCTGTGTTCACTGCCAATTATGGCGGCGTGCAGTCGTCCTACCAAATTCAAGGTGGCAAACTCACCAGCGACAAGAAAGAGGTGGAAAAATTCTACACCACCCGCCTGCTCACATATCAAGATTACGAGAACGCATTCTCCAACACTGCCACCAACCACCTGTGGTGGACGCCAAAATTCTTTGCCGCATCCACCAACCGTGATGCCTCGAAACTGGCCGGCGCTTACTACAAGACCGGTGCCAAGGACAAAGACGGTGGCACCACTGGCCGATGGTTTGGCCGCAACTTCAGTGGCGTAGACGGTATGGCCATGGCCTTTGAAAAACCCGATCACGCTTATGCACTCCGCCGCGTGGGTGTGCGCTTCCAGGGTTTCAAAACCACAGCGCCCGTTACGCTGCAGGCCAATGTGTATCGCCTCGAGTCGGTTCCAGCATTTGATGAGGAACAATCGGTGTATGCCGAGCCTATGGAACTCCTGGCTTCTGGTACTGCCACTGTTGATTTCCCCAATGCCACCAACGGTATTATCGCCTTCCCGCTGCAAGTGGAGGAAGACGGCATCGTATTCGACGTGGTGGTGAACGTGGATTATCCCATCCTCGTGGAAGTGACTGGCTACAATGTGGATGAAGTGGAAGACTTCACCATGCTCTATTCGAGCGACACCTACGACGAAGGCCACGGCGAACTCTGCTACGCAAAGCGCTTGCAGCAAGATGGCACTTACGCATTCCAGGGTATGAACAATTTCTTCACCTCAGGCCAACTCTTCTGCGGTGTGTCGATTATGGCCGATATCGAACGCCCATTTATGACATATAACCGCTTCTCCGAAACTGGCGAACACGAACTGCCCGTGGAAGGCGGCGAAGTGGATATCGAGGTGTTCACCAATCACCCAGGCGACGAATGGGCAATTACCGACGTGAACGACGAAGAAGTGCCCGAATGGCTCAGCGTGAGTTATGAAGATGATCTCTCCAGAAAGGTGACTACCGTGCATTTCGAAGCCGCTCCTCTGCCAGAGGGCGTGAGCGGACGCCAATGCGTGGTGAAGAGCATGGTGCCTGGCACATCGCTCCTCTACACCATCAAGCAAGGCGAAGTGAAGGGCGTGAAGGGCGACGTGAACGGTGACGGCGAAGTGAACGTGAGCGACGTGACCGCCCTCGTCAACAAGATTCTCGGCACAGCAGAATATGCCGACGAAGTGAGCGACATCAACGAAGACGGCGAAGTGAACGTGAGCGACGTAACCGCCCTCATCAACCTCATTCTCGGCGCATAAACATCAAGCGTTTAGCACCTGATAAAATAATCCAAGCCCCAGTAAGCAACCGCGCTTACTGGGGCTTGGAGTTGGATATCGCTACCCATCGCCTAGCGCGGTGGCGCAAAACGCAGGATGTTGGGGGGACGCTGTCCGAGAACTCGGGTAACTACCATAACCGACCCTCTCCGAGGCTCATTCCTTTGCTGTTCTATGGCTCCAAGCCGCGCGCGCGCATTGCGTCGGCAGTCAATCGCTTGCCTGGAGGTAACCCAAATAATCCGTGGCCG
>JAUNCU010000013.1 GCA_030526455.1 Bacteroidales bacterium
AACTGGTTGAAAACTGGGTAACGCGTGATTTGGGTAACGCATGACGAAAACAGGACGCGATGTATCGCGTCCCTACCATGAATTTCCTATTTTTTGGCGTGTTTTTGCATTTTGACATATCCTCCTTTGTGCTTTGGCTGGTGTGGGCGAATAATAAAATGGGCGGCCTCAGGTGTTGCGAGGTCGCCCATTGTGTTTAGGGAGTGATTATTTTCGGGAAAACATCGCGGGGGATGTTTTCTTTCACATCTAGGGGAGGATTAGTTGCGAAGTTTGATGGCCTTCATAGTGCCGTCGGTGTACTTGCGCACGATGATGTAGAGTTGACCGTCGGCCTTTGCAGGCTTTTCTACCTTCACACCTGCTACGGTGTAGTAGGCTTCGCTGAGCACGGTCTTGGCATCTACGTCGTTAACGCCAGTAGGACCTTCTTCCACCTTGAGGTTGAGGTGCCAGAGCACTTCGTCTTCCTGATCGTCGTCGTAACCCATTGCGGTGAGCACTACAGCCACTTCGCAAGGTTCGGTAACGGTGACGTTGTTACCTTCGATTACCACGATTTCGCTTGAAGGATACCATTCCACGTTGGCTGGAGTGCCCACGTTGAACTTGTTCTTCTGTACGCAAGCGAAAGAGTCGCCTTCTGCGAGCACAACGGCTGCTGCGTGAGCCTGAACGCGTCCTTCATTCACTGCGATAGCGGGAACTTGGAATGCATATTCTGCACCCACCCATGCAGGAGTGCCATCGGCTGGAGCGCCCATGCCACCCACTACTGGGTTGAGGTCGGTGTTCACGAGTTCGTTCACTGAGAGGCCAGTGCCGATGAGGTTGTAGTCGCCACAACTTGCGCCTTCACCGAGATGGCTCATATCGCTGAGGTAATATGAGTTTTCGCAAGTGTTGTTGTCGCCCCAGTACTTGGCTTCGTTGCCTGCTTCAGTACCCACGAGAGCACCACCACAGCCTTCCTTAGCCGAGATAGAACCGATGTTCACGCAATTGGTGAGGCGGGTGCGAACTGCTGTAGCGTAGTAACTTGGAGAGCCCACGATACCACCCACGCGCACTTGACCGGTGATGTTACCAGCGTTGAAGCAGTTGGTGAGGTTAGCGTAAGCGCCACCTGCGATACCACCCACGCCGTAGTTGTTGGTAGCGGCGGTAGAAGTGGTGGCGATGTTACCGATGTTCACACAGCCTTCGATGATGGAACTAGCGTTGGCATTGTTGCCCACGATACCACCGGCATTGTATTGAGCCACGGTCACGTTACCGAAGTTGATACAGTTGGTGAGCACGCTGTTGGCGCCAGTAAATGTGTAGCAGATACCTGCTGCACCCCAGAGGCCTTGCTCGATATCGCCCTTGTTCACGCAACTGTCGATGGTCACGTAGTTGCTTACGTAGGCCACGATACCTGCGATTTGCTGAGCGGCAGAGGTGATGTTACCCTTGTTCACACAGCCCTTGAACTCTACTGGATAAGTAGCGTTGGCCGAGCCCTTGTAGTAACCAGCGATACCGGCGGTGTACACACTCTTGGTGTTGGTGATGTAACCGGTGTTCACGCAGTGGTCGAATACTGAACCTGGGCTGTAGAATGCTGCGATACCAGCCATCGACGAAGAAGATACTGCGGCAGTGGCAGTGGCGGTGATGTCGGCATTGTTCACACACTCGATGTAGTGGCAAACGTTGTTGCCGGCAGTGGTGCCCTGGAGGGCAGTGATACCACCGAGGATAGCGTTACCCTTCACTTCGCCGTTGTTCACGCAGCGGTCGAACACGTAGGTGAAGCCACCGGCCTTGCCAGCACAGTTGGCCACGATACCTGCTGAAGAGCCAGCGAGGATTTCGCCATTGTTCACACATTCAGAGAATGTGGCTGGGAGAGCACCTGCAGCGATACCTGCGCAGTAGCCAGCAGCCACTGTAGAAGAAACCTTGCCATTGTTCACACACTTGTTGAACACTGAAGTTTCATATACGTAACCTGCGATACCACCGCAGTAAGCGGCAGCCGAGGCGATTTCGCCATCGTTCACACATTCGTTGAGCGTAGCACCTTGGTAAACGTAGGCGGCGATACCTGCACTGTAGGTAGCGATACCAGTCACCTTACCGGTGTTCTTCACGTTGTTGAGCGTACCGTAGAGTTTACCTACTACGCCACCCACGTAACCGAGTTTTGTAGTACCCTTAGCGCCACCGAGGCCGCCAGTGATGTTGCCGGCAGCAGTGATGTTGCTCACTACAGCGTCGGCTGCGATAGTGCCGAAGAGAGCACCTTCGCCAGCAATCTTGGTGGTGTGTTCGTAGCCCTTTACGCTGAAGTTCTTACCGTCGAGGTTACCAGCGAAAGCGGTAACGCCGTCGGCGCCGAGAGGAATGATGTCTTCGTTGTGGTTAGCGAAGTCGATGTCGTTCATCACAGCCACATATTCGCCTTCGAGGGTGTTGGCAGTCTTGCTCATGAAGTTGGCCAGAGCGTTCCACTCGGCTGGAGTGGTGATGCGCCATGGGTCTTCAGCAGTACCGCTACCCTGGAGAGGATTAGTGGGCAGTGCAGAGATAGTAATAATCTTCACAAAGTCGCCGCTTACGATGGTGAGCGTGTCGTTCACCACTTCTTCGGTGCTTGGAATGCCCTTGAGCACGTTGCCTTCGAGGGCGAACTTAGTGCCTTGAGCGAGCGAAGCAGTAGCGCCAGTGATGGTAGCGTCGGCAGTGAGGTTCTTCACGGTCACGCCAGTAGGAATCATCACCTTAGCGGCTGCAGCAGCCTGTACCATAGGTTCGTCGGCAAATGCCTTGAGCACTGGATACTTGCCAGCCTCGAATTTCCAGATGTTGGTGTCGAAGCCTTCAAGGGCAGTGCCTGAGGTGAGAACGCTAGTTTCCACGCCGTTCATGCCAGCGTGAGGAGCGTTGGCATCGGCAGGAATGTCGAGGATTTGAACATCCCAGTAGTTGCCTGAGATTTCTTCAGAAGTACTCTGCGATTCACCACCGGCCATAGCGCCATTGGTAGCGGCATCGGGAGAGTAAGCAGTACCGAAGTTCACGCAGTTGATCATATCGTTGCGATAGTAACTTGTGGTGCTTGTAGCGGCTACAGGACCCCAGTAGCCAGTGATACCACCGGCGCGCTTGATTTGAGCAGTCACTGTACCAGCGTTCACACAGTTCACAAACTTACCGCCCGATGAAGAAGTACCGGAAATACCACCGGCCGACTGCAGTTGAGTAGCATAGTTGGTGGCGAGTTGACGGATTTCGATGCGGCCCACGTTCATAGCGTTTTCGATGAGACCGGTGTTCGCACCTACGATACCACCAGTTTGGCCATAACCGCCCACCACATTACCTGCGTTGAAGCAGTCTTTCATCTTACCGTCTTTGAGGTTCTGACCCACAACGCCGCCAATCCAGCAAGAGTTACCCATCACGTCGGCATAGTTGCGGCAGTTTTCTACCACACCACTGCTGTAACCTACCACAGCACCTGAAGATGCATAGAAGTGGAGGTCGCAGTCGGCTGCGATGTTCACGTTCTTAACCGAACCGTCGGCAGCGAGGCGGCCTACGAGACCCTTGTAGCCCTTACTTGCAGAGGTGTTGATAGTGCCCCAAGTGGTTTCGGTGCCAGGAGTGCTCCACACCACATTGTTGAATTTCATCTTGTGGATGAAGTGGCCGTCGCCATCGAGGTGACCTGAGAAGTAGTTGTGAGCGTCGTCGGCGTCGGAGCAGATGCCGAGGAATGCTTCATCGAGTTCGAGGTCGATGTCGTTAGCGATCTTGAAGTAAGTGTCGGGGAAGAGTTGCTTCTTCACTGTGGTGAGTTGAGAGAGCAGGATGAGGTCGGCCTTAGTCTTGATCAGGTAAGGCTCTTCGGCTGTACCAGCGCCTTCGTAAGGCATTGGAGCCACCTTCATGATGCGATAGTAGTTGCCCACTGCGTTGGTGAAGAAGATGGTGTCGTTACCAAATGCGCTTTCTTCGTTGAGCACGATTTGGCCATTGCTGATGCTTGCATAGTAACCCTTGAGATAGAGGTTGCCTTCCTTGTAGAAGCCTACGGCTACTGAAGGATCGGCATTCACTGCAGCGTTCTTAGTGAACTTGTCGAAAGTGGCACCCTGTGGCATTACCACTGCAGCGCCGGCGAGTTTAGCGGCGTCGAGAGCGGCAAAACTCTTGAGCACTGGGTAGCGGCCAGCGGTGAACGCCCACTTTTGAGCGTCGAAACCGGCAGGACCGTTAGCACCCACGAGGTCTTCGGTGTTCACACCGTAGCCCGACTTGGTGATGTTGACCACTTGCTTGTCGAAGTACACATTAGTTAATGCAGGGTTAGAACCATCGGCGATGGTACCGATGATTTCGTTGTTCTGCACTTCGGTCTGCGACTGATACTGGTAAGTTTCAGCCACTACAGTACCGGCAGAATATACGTTGGTGAGGCGTGATGCCACGATAGGATCGTCGGAAGTAATACGGTAGTCCATGATGCGGCCCACTGCACCACCGGTTGAGCGAGAAGCCATAGCCTCAACGCGGCCGTTGAAGTGACAGTTTTCGATGTCGCCACGGAGGAAACCTACGAGACCGCCCACGATGGCACCGCTGGCGTAACCACTGAGTTGACCCACAGCGAAACTGTTCTTAATGGTAGCGCCGGTTGCCCAACCTGCAAGACCACCCACAGTTTGATACTGAGAGGTGAGCGAGTTGGCGTCGATGATACCCGAGAACCAGCAGTTTTCCATTGAGGTGAGGTAGAGGTTACCAGCCACACCACCCACGGGCATACCAGGAGATGAACTGCTCACACCTGCAGTCTGCATTTTCACCTTCTTGGCGTAGCAGTTCACTACAGGACCGTGTGCTTCACCAATCACACCGCCAGTGTAGCCATAGAGGCCCTTGATTTGGCAGTTTTCTACGGCAGCGTTCACCACGCTTTGGCCGATACCAGCCACAGCCGCCACACCATAGCCAGTGGCTGAGATGGTGGAATTGGTAACGCTCACGTTTTCAATATTACCGAGGGTCCAGCCCACGATAGCGGCAGCCTGGCTGTTCTCGCAGTTGATGCTGGCATTGTCGATCTTCACGTTCTTGATCACCGAAACGGTGTCGGCACGACCGAAGAGACCTGCATAAGCGCCCTTCTTGTCGACCACGAGGTTGCTGATGGTGAAGTTGCCACCATCGAAGGTGCCGGCAAAGATGTGGCTCCAGTCGTCGCCGATAGGAGTGAACTTGTAGCCGCCCATGTCGATGTCGTTGGTCACACGGAAGTGCTTGCCGAGGTAAGCACGGCAGTATTGTGCAGTGTTAGGAGGAGTGGTGCAGTCGAGTTCGGTGATTTCAGCCACCTTGTCGCTGAGCAGGATGAGGTGATCGCGGCTCTTGATCAAGTAAGGATTTTCAGCCGTACCTTCACCTTCGAAGTCGGTGACGCTGATGGTGGGATACACGATATCCACAGCGCCGGTGAGGTTACATTCGTCGTAAGCAGCCACGAGATAACGTGAACCCTGGGCATTGCCGGTCACGACACCCCAGTTGGTCCAGTTGAGTTGCTTGAGGTCGGTAGCCACCGAGGTCACGGCGTCGTCGGTAGAGAGCGATGCGCCGGTGTCGGTGAACTTGAGGTTGTAACTGTAGAAGTCGCCATACGTAGAGTTGTAGGCGATGAGCGACGATGGGATGTTGGCGGTCTTGTTGCGATTGAGGTCAATCTTCACAGTCTGGCCATAGTTACCCAGGTTCTTCACTTCCAGTACGTTTTCGCCCACTTGCTTCATTACCACGCCGTAGGTTTCGAAGGTGCCGTCGGAGTGCTTCTTGCCTTTGAAGGTGGCGTTACACTTTTCAAGTGTAGCGGCGTTAACGATTGAGAAGTAACTCCAAGAAGTGGCGGTGGCAGAGGCTTTCACGTAAGCGCCCCATGCATTGGCAAAGGCGATGACGCCATCTTGGATAGTGGCCTCAACAGCGGCGTCGGCAATAGGCTGGCCGGTTGAGAGGTCGGTTTTGGCGAAGAGGATGTCGCCGTAGGTGCCGTGCTGTCCCATCACTTGGCTTGGGATAGTCACCTTGCCAGTGGCAACGTCGACTTTTGCCTTCACTTCGGTGCCATAGCCGGCCGACCAGAAGTCGGCAATCACGATTGAATCGTTGCCGAGCGCTGTGATCGTAACAGCCACACCGTTGTAGCCCGAGGTGAGCAGCGAGGTGCCGGTGAGCACGTAGTTGCCCTCGAGTTCATTCACTGAAGCCACCTTGCTGGCGACTTTCTTGACGCTCTTTGCAGCGGCGGGAGCGATTTCGGCAGCCGCGGGCTTATAGTTGGCAACAGGCTTGAGTTGGGCTTTGGCGTCGACCGATGTGGTCACCGTTTCGCCCTTCACTGCCTTCACCACCTTAGCCACGGGTGCATCCTGGTTGACGGGTGCACAGGCTTGCGAAACGACCTCTTGCGCTTGAGCGCTGAAGGCTGTGACAGCAATCGCTATCATCAGACTCCAAAAAGATTTCAGTCTTTTCATCTTGTGTTGTGAATTTAGTTAATAAAAAGAGTTAATTATAAAATTTGTGATGTATTTATTTCAGAATCATGTTAATAAGCATGGTCACGTCGCTCACGTCCACATTGCCGTTTCCGTCCACGTCGCAGGCGTCGGTGATGGCGGCATTGCCCAGCACCACGTTCACGAGATAGGTGACGTCGCTCACGTCCACGCTGCCGTTGCCGTCGATGTCGCCCACGATGGCGGGTTCATCCTGTGCCACGGTGAAGGTGACGTCGTCTACGTAGCAATTCACGCTGGTGCTGCCGGTGTATTCGGTGATGCGCACCTGGGTGCCTTGTTCAAACACTTTGGTGAACGAGATTTTTGCGTTCTCGCCCGCCGCCACGCTCACGCTCTCCATGCCGTTGTCGTCGGCCACGATGGTCCACAGCGTCGACCCGGGTTTGCAGATGTGGGTGCGTACCACCGTCGATGAGGTGGTGGGGTTGAAGAAGGTGAAGGAGAAGGCGCTCGACTCCCAAGGAAGCGCGCCAGTGGCGAGTTCGCTGCCACGCAGCATAGCGCATGAGCGGGTGCCATTGCCGGTGCCTTCGCCCGAGGTGGCCACGATCTTCGAGGCGGCCTTGCCGGTTTTGAGCGTCCAGGTGGTGAACTTGCCTTCCACGGTGCGCGTGGTGGTGGTGCTCACGGCCATGTCCTCAAAGTCTTCTACGAAGTCCTGGAAGCGCTGCACGTCGAGGTGGAAACTCACCGAGCCGTCGGTGGCGTTGCGCGCTATGCTGGAGAGGCTGTAATCGCTTTTGCGACCGGTCCACGAGCAGAGGCTGGGTGTGGTTTCGTTGTTGATGGCGGTGATGCCCTGCGAGCCGGGGAAGGGGTCGGAAGCCGAGTCGGTGGTGCCGCTGGCGGCGCGAAGCAGTTGATAGAGCGGATGGGCGGCCGTGGCGTTGGCACGGTTGTTTTCCCACGCGGTGGCATTGGTAGAATCCACGCGCCACACGAGCAGACCCTCGCCAGGGAGATAGGCGTCGAAGCCTTCCTTCTTGCGGGTTTCGAGCAGGAAGTACTCGTCGGCCACGTTGCTGTCGATGCGGTAGCCCTTGTTGTGGCTGCTGATGGGTGGCACGGTGTAATTGCCCTTGCGGGTGAGTGTTTCGGGGGTGATGAAGCCTGCGGCATAGCGCTCGTAGGTGCTGTAGAGGCAAGGAGTGCGGCTCTGGTTGAGGTAACTGCCTTGCGCCATCAGGCTCCACTTGCCGGGCGTAACGCAGGTGCCACCGGTCGTGCCGTCGGTGTCGTAGAGGTCGGCAACGCCCAGCACGTGGCTAAACTCGTGGCAAATGGTGCCTATGCCGTCGATGGTCTTCGACTCGGGGCGGCTGAAGAGTTCGGTGGAACAGGCGTAGCGGCCAAACGACACGCCGTCGAGCGACTTCGACATGATCGACGAAGCGTGAGGCCACAGCAGGCGGCTGTCGTTGCCCGAGAAGTTGCTGCCGCCGCCCGCAAACACGAAGTACACCATGTCCACAGTGCCGTTGCGGTCGCGGTCGTAGTCTTTATAGTTCACCAGCGCATCGGCGGCATCGAGGGCGGCTGTCACCAGCGAGGCTGCATTGTTGCGGCCATCGTATTGCGAATAGTCGATGGTCACGGGACCCACCACGTCGAATACGGGGTCGAACTCGCCCGCCGAACTGGCGTAGAAATAGTCGCGCACCGAACCGGTGTAGGGGATCAACTCGGGGAACATGGCGTTGCTCATAAAGCCCTCGTAGTCATGCTTGTTGATCATGTCGTTGAACAGCGTGTGAGCGTCGTCGTACACGAATTGGCAGTCGTTGAACTGCACCAGAATCACCAGTCCACGGAAGTTTTTGTAGTCGTAGTGCCCCGTCATGCCGTGCAGGCGGTGCTTGGCACGCTTAGCGGCGATGGTCCTGGCGTCGGGGGTGAGATGGCGCACGGTGGCACGAAGCAGCGAAGTTTCAGCCGCCGAGCGCATAGCCACATCGTGGGCCACCACGGTGCCGGCACGCAGCACTGCGCCATCGAGCACTGCATATTTATAGAAGCCGTCGGCGTCATCCTTCACGATGGTGTAGCCATCGGCGGTAGTTACATAGTTAAACCACTCATCGCCATGCAGATTTACGGTGAGCGAGGTGCCATCGGGCTGACGCACCACAGCAGGGTCGGGGCAAGCCACCACGGCCTTTGCAACGTGAGCGGTGCCCATAAGCAGCAGTGCTGCTATAGTATTCTTTATGAATCTACTAAGTTGAATTCTTCCCATAATCAAAAAAAATCGGAGATAAAAAGCGTTGAACATTTCAACAGAACAGCAATCCGATGCCCAAAGGTACGAAAAAAAAACCATCAAACCATCATAAAATTCTATAAAAATGCAATCCATCCTCCCCTATTCTCGGCATTATGCCAGCGAAAAGGGGCTAGGAGCAGCAATAGGGCGGCTTTTCTGGCTATGGACGGATAGTGCCGCCTTGGGCTCGGCGGGTGCGGAACGGGCCGCCGGGATTGATGTGCACGGGGCCAGTGTTGCCGCCAGCGGGCACGGAATAATTGCGGCTATTGTCGCGGGCGTTGTAGATGATGGCCTCCACGATGTTGTGCAGCAAGCCACCCACGTCCACCGAAACGGGCGCGCCAAAGAGTTTGAACGTGGGAGCCAAGATGGGCACGGTTTTCCAGGTGCGAGTATAGGGGTCGAAATAGCGCTGGGCACCCACCGCGAGGCTGAAATCGTCGGAGAACTCATAGTTGAGCGAACCGCCATACACGGCGCTCTGCATATATCCCATGCCAGCCACCGAATGATAGCGCTGGTCAAAATAATACTGCCCAAAGGCATTCACACTCAGCCGTTCGCTCAGGCGGTAACTGCCATTGAGGTAGAGGCCGTAGTCGTTCCATGCCGAGCGGCCCATGTGATACTTCACCCCGCTGGCACCCATCGCCACCGTAAGGCGGTCGGTGGGCATGATTCGGAAGCCCAGCGTGGCAGTGCCTATGTTGCCCAGCGCCGGCAGCGACGTGCGGCTGCCGCTACCCACCACGCTCACCTGAGGGGTGAGACGCACGATTTCGCCACCGGCACTCCAGTCGCGGCTGAAAGGATTGCCACGGAAGTCGAAAGTAGTTTGGGTGGGCATCACCTGCGGATTGATGCTTAAGTCGGGCACCGTCTTCAGGCTGTCGGGCAGGAGCGAGAGTTTGTTGCTCAGCCTGAGCGGCTCGGGCGGCGTGTAGTTGCTCATCTTAGGCGTGATAATGTCGGGCGCAATAATGGACAACTGCGGCTTTAGCGCACTCCCCTGCCCCACCACCTTCACAGGCTCAGGAGCAAAGCGAAAAGCGGAGTCGCTCTGGGCAAAACCACCCAAAGCCCCAGCCAACGCAACCACCACCATCAACACACGCCTAATCATAACGACATATCAATCAAAATCACCCACTCCCCATCATTATCCTTGCCATTTCTCGTCAGTATGCCCATTCTTTTAAGCACAGAAATGTCACGTTCTACTGTACGCGCAGTCACCGACAAAGTCTCCGACATTTGCTTGGCAGAAATAGATGGATCCCTCATGATAAGCTTAACTATTTTCCCTTGACGCTCAGTTAGTTTAATCTCCGACATATGTCAGACTTTGTCTCCGACATTTGAAGTATCAACGGATGCGTAGATAATGGTCTGGAATTGGGCTGGAGTTGAGCAAAATCTAGGTTTCAGTTCGTCTTTGTAGCCATTCAAAGCCTTTGTCTCATTGCAGATGCGAGATAGACCGCTGCCTCGCTTTTCCATGTAGCCGAGTTGCCCCATGACATCAGCAAGGATAGGGTTGCGTCGCTCAGATGACACGTTTTCAATATCAAGTTCTTGGATCAGCAGTCCGTTATACATACCACCAGGTGAAGTAATTGTAAGGCGGTCCTCATATATATCAAGATGCACCTCCCCTCCCATTACAGTGTAGTCGCGATGGATAAAATGATTTACCATTGCTTCCAAAACAGCCCTTTTCGCGTACTCAAGTTTATTCTTCCGGCCATCAGGAAGTTTCTCCCAACCATTTCTAGTGTTGGACTTCACAAAGTTCATCGCTTCACGAAGTAACATGAGAATATTTCCAACGAATTCTGCATCGTTGATAGCGTCACCCTTACTTTTTCCCTCCCAACGAGTACAGTACAATCGGGATTGCCATAGTGGACAATCGTCCGCAAACAGACCTCCAGCATTAGTCAAGTTGCCGTTGTTCGTAACTAGGCCAAAAGATATGAGATATTTCTTGTCCCATTCCTGTTTTGTACGTTTTTTGAACTCATTGGCAAGAATAATAAAGGAGAATTCATCTATCTTGTAATCGGTAAGCAAAGAGTCATAGGTCTTATTTGCCCCCTTCAACACAAGCCTAACCATCTGTTCGGCAGAAGCGGGCAAACTTTCATCGCCAATACGGACAAAAGCAACTCGTTGCCCATCGCCCACATAATAGTATGGGGTATAATTTCCTGGATGAACTACCAATTGGAGAATATCTAATTCATCCAACTTGCGAGGAACCATCTCTACTTCTGGCAGAGGATCTAAATAGTCACGAATCTTGCAGCTGATGGACTCGCATACAGACTGAATATCTTCCAGTCCTTTAGAAACTCCATCGTCGTCAACACCAAAGAACAAAGAACCACCTTGCCCGTTAGCAAAAGCACTTACGCTCTTCAACCAACTTTTGGGCTTCTTCTCTTCAAGCATCAACTTAAAATCGTAGGCTGTGCATTCACTTATTAACTCGTTAATATTCATTCTGGGTAAAGTTGTTTTTGACACTGTTAATCAACTGCATTTTGATATTTGCAAATATAACAAATAAACTTTGCATGAGGAAATATCGCACCGAAATATCACGCCTCATGTGACATTTTTGGCGTTTCTTGAAATATACCGAACAGGCAGCGAAGAGGCTGATGGCTGATTTGGATCTACCTTTTTCCATAAAATGTTGATTTTTAGGTGGGGGAATGAGTGGTAATTGAAAAAAAAAATACTAAATTTGCACCCGAAAACTGAAAGGAGGTTGATTTTTTCACCCATCAGAAATATAGACAGATCACATATAACCCCTTGATTACAGGCCCATTCCGCTGGCCTGCATCGCACTGGAGCCACTCGCTACGAGAGGGGCGCAGATGGCGATGGAATATTCCGTGGCGGAACTTCAATTAACATTTATCATATAGATTGACCTCTTCACTTGCTGAAGCGGCAGTCCCCCGGCGAAAGGCATTGCTATGCCTGAAAACCGCTTTTTGTAGCGGCGCTGCCACACGCGCGCCCAGGGGCTTTCGGGCTCCACTACAAAACAGAAATCAATTTAAACAAACTAAATAATAACAAACAATTTAAACATTCTACAATTATGATCGTAGTTCCAGTAAAAGAAGGCGAAAACATCGAACGCGCCCTTAAGAAATTCAAACGTAAATACGAAAAGACCGGTATCGTAAAAGAACTCCGTGCTCGTCAGCAATTCGACAAGCCATCGGTAATCAACCGCAAGAAAATGGCTAAGGCTGTTTACGTTCAGAAACTTCACCAAGTAGAAGACTAATCGCCTAGGGCAACACTTAACCCATCAAAGCCGCATCTCCCCTCACAGGAGCATGCGGCTTTCCTTTTACCCCCCCAGGCGACGCCTAAATGGACCACGAATTAGGAGGGGAGAGAATTAGCCACGAATTAGCACAAATTCTCACAAATTTATTTTTTGCTCCACGAATTATTTTCTTGGATGTGTGTGATTTTTTTATCAACGAATTATGCGAATTTCACGAATTATTCTGTAGAATCTCGTTGAACCTTTAGCTCGAGCGTAGCTCAATCAGTGTGAGCCCTTAAAAATTTCTGTGTAATCTGCCAGACCAATGTGGGGCACCTCCGCTAGCCAAAGACTACCGCCTTAACTTCCAATCCATCCCGAGTGATGGCGCGCAGTTTTTTGCACACGGAACGGTAGTTTGTGCCAAAAACAGGGGTCGCTGCGCAAAAATTTTCACTTTTTTTACATATTATTTTGCAACTCATATTTTTATTCCTATATTTGCCCCGAATTAAAGAATCTGCTGTTCTCTCGAATACTATATTAGAATTGAATAGAATATGGATTTTACTGAACAGAATTTTTTATTTAACAACTTCAAAATACTATTTATATTTATAAACTCTTTTCTAAAATTTTTCTGTATATGAAAAAGATTTTATCATTCCTGATTTTTGCCCTGCTGGCTATCTCAGCATCAGCCATGGGCGAGACTTTTACCTCGGGAAAACTATCCTACACAGTGACCTACTATGGCACTAATGAAACGTATCCCGGCGTAGTGGTAAACGGATTTATTCCCAACCTTTTAGGAAGCGCTTCAAAGGAACTTGAAATCCCCTCCACCGTCACCTACAATGGCAGCACCTACAGTGTTGTAGAAATTGCAGAAGGCGCCTTCGAGGAGCGCCCATTTTTGGAAACAGTCTCCATCGACTATGGTATGTACAGGGTGAACGCCAATGCCTTCAAGGGCTGCACCGCGCTCACCACAGTGAGGCTGCCAAGTTCGGTCAACAAGATTGGCGACAATGCTTTTGCCAATTGCTCGGCGCTCACCACCGTGAGCATAGCCGTGCCCGATCCCACCAGCGGCACTTATTCCACAACAGCGTTCCCCAGCAACGCTGGCATGACACTCAATGTGCCTAAAACCAACCTCGATGCTCCGCAACTCTACCAAGGCATGGCGGCTTTCAGCAAGTTTGCCAACGTCGCATGCAGTTCGGAGGCTTACGACTTCCGCTTCAGCGACAACGGCCTGTTCTGCGTCACAAAAGCTCCAACCAAAATCAGTGTACTCCCTGGCGAAATCACCATGGTAGGCTACAAGCAAATAGGTATCTCCTTCTCATCGGCAGGCTCTTTCGAACCTCTATGTGGCAGCGGATATTACACAAAAGCTGGCTACAAATACAAATTCACAGCCATCAGCAAAAATGCGTGCTGGGCTAACTACGAACTAACATCACTCGACTTATCGGCACTTCAATATTTGAAAGTAATTGGAGAGGAAGCATTTTACTACTGCCGTAATCTCAGTTCAATAAATTTTCCCACCAATTCTTTAGAAGAAATATATGTAGAGAATCGTGCAATAAGTTCGCTCGGTGCAATAAGTGAAATTTTCGTTCCAAAAAATATAAGATTCTATGAAGACTTTCCTCCTTTTCATAGCTGTTCCATGAAAAGGATTAACGTCGCAGAGGACAGCGAACTTTACTCTTCGTTCGAGGGTTGCCTCTACGACAAAGACAAAACCACATTGTTACGCTGCCCCGGAGGCTATGAAGGTAGAACTATTGGGGGCAACACAGGTGTATTAGACGTGTTTCCTTCAACCCTGACAAAAATAGGCTTTGCAGCAGTGACAAATTGTAGTAACATCACTCAAGTTAAGCTCCCTTATGGGGTTACAGCCATTAGTCAAAATGCATTTATTGGATGTACGTCTCTTCAATCGGTGAAATTGCCCAGTTCAACAAAATATATTAGTTCACGCGCATTTGAAGGATGTGACGCACTCAGCGAAGTTTTCATAGCCGTACCCGACCCCAGCAAAGGGAATTACTCCGACAGAGCCTTCCCTAATAATGCCGACTTGAAGTTCTATGTGCCAAAAACTAATTCTGAGGTTATAGAGGCATACAGAGCACATGAGGCTTTCAGCAGATTTTCAACTAGTGACAAGATGGAGCGAAGCTCTAAAGCCAACGACTTTGAGCACGAAGATGGCGGCATGTTCTGCGTAACCAAAGCCGCCACTGATACTGAACCTGGAGAAGTGTCTATGGTAGGCTTCCAGCCCACCGCACAAGTAACCGACGGTGCATTCGTGCCCGCCTGCGGCGAAGGATTCTATACCTTCAGCGGCAAGAATTACAAATTAACTGAAATTAGCTATTATGCCTGTTATCAAAATTGGAATATCAGAACAGCAAATTTGGCAGCGCTGAAGTATCTCTCTGCTATAAAAAAATGGGCTTTCAACTTTAGTACACTCACCTCTATACAACTGCCTACCACATCATACAACGAAAATCCAAAAATCACCTTAGAAGATTGGTCTTTCTGCATGACAGAATTCGAAACTGTCAATATCACTAAATACGTTTATGTGTCTTCGGCAGCATTTGCTGAAAGCAATCTCAATTGGTTTAATGTTGATGAAGAGAACTTATGGCACTCAGCATACGAAGGGATTCTTTTCGACAAAAACCTAACCGCTCTAATATGTTGTCCTACATATTACAATGCTGATGTGATAGATTTCTTGCCGTACACGATGAAATCAATTGAGTATAATGCTTTTAATAACTGCGAGAGAATCAAAAAGATAAAAATCCCTTATGGCACAAAAACTATCGGAGAAGAAGCTTTCCTTTATTGCAGAAACCTAATATCCGCAAGCATTCCCAGTTCGGTAGAGAACATTGAAATAAATGCTTTTGACACGAATAGCCTGAAAGAGTTGTACATCGCAGCACCCAGCCCATTGCCCGGTTTCAAGGGCATCATGACTGAAAGAATCGACGCTACATTATATGTGCCCAAAACAAATCCTGATGCTGTTGAACAATATCAAGCATTCGAACCTTGGAGTAACTATTTCTCCAGCATCGAGCAAAGTTCTAAGGCCAACGACTTTGAGCACGAAGATGGCGGTATGTTCTGCGTGGTTAAAAATCAAGATGGATATAATCTTGGCAAGGTGACCATGGTAGGCTTCCAGCCCACCGATCAGGTGACCGACGGCGCATTCGTGCCCGCCTGTGGCGAAGGACTGTACACATTTGGAGAAAATAGCTACAAGTTCACATCCATATGTGATCATGCATGTGATAACAACAAAGAAATCAAATCGGTTGACTTGTCAGCCCTCAAATATCTCTTCACCATCGGCACATACGCCTTTCACAAAGCCACGAACCTCGCGTCCATCCAGTTGCCAATCACATCGATAAACAGGCCTAATGACATCTTAATCAAAGATATCGCATTGGCATGGACTAAAATCGAACAGATTGTGCTAACGAAAAATGTGAAAATAACATCTGAAGCATTTGAGAGTTGTCCTCTCAAGTGGATTGATGCAGTTGACGACCACTTATGGTATTCTTCCGACGAAGGTATTCTCTACGATAAAGAGAAAACCACACTTATTACCGTTCCTTCAAAGTATGAAACAGAAGTTATCGACTTCTTACCCTACACCCTCAAAACCATCGGCGATTATGCTTTTGCCTATACTGGCGTGACAAAGGTAAGAATCCCTTATGGCACGACCAACATCGGAACTTGGGCTTTTGCTGGCTGCAGTAAACTCAACACATTGAACTTGCCAAGTTCTGTAATGGCTATTGGTGCCAATGCACTGGAGTCGTGCTATGCCGACATCTACCTTGCAGCTCCCGAACCACTTCAGGGCTTTGACGAAAACGCATTCCCCGACAGCAACCGAGCCAAACTCTTTGTATCAAAGCATAGTAACACTTCCAATTATCGCACCCACGAATCTACCAAATACTTCTCCAGCATCGAGCAAAGTTCAAAGGCCAACGACTTTGAGCACGAAGATGGCGGTATGTTCTGCGTCCTCAATCCTGCTACCGAAACCCAGCCCGGTGAAGTGACGATGGTAGGCTTCCAGCCCACCGATCAGGTGACCGACGGTGCATTCGTGCCTGCCTGCGGCGATGGTTTATACACCCTTGGTGGCAAAGACTACAAGTTTATTGACATTTGCGAAGACGCTTGTGAAGAAAACCTCGAGCTCAAATCTATCGACTTATCAAATCTGCATGATTTGAGGTTCATCAACGGGGGAGCTTTCAACAAATCTGGCCTTTCTCATGTAGCATTACCAAATAATGCACCAGTGGTCACTCAGATTACCGGTACAGCATTCGACTACACCAGCATCACCTCGCTTGCACTGACCAAGTCAATTAAAATGCGGGCGTACCCAATGTTTGGACACTGCAACCAGCTTGAATGGATTGATGTCGATGAATCCAATTCATACCATACTTCATTCCAAGGAATGCTCTTCGACAAAGAGCAAACGTTGTTAATGGCATGTCCAAAAGCATATCGCGGTCAAGAAAATGGGAATACCGACAAATTGATTAATCAATTCCCAAGCACCATAGTCAACATTGAATCCTATGCATTCTCCAATTGCTCTGGCATTGAGCGCGTTGAACTCCCTTATGGATTGGAATCTCTATTTGGTAGTGCTTTCAATAATTGCAATGCCCTTCAAGCAATAAAAATTCCAAGTTCGGTACAAAGAATATACGGATCAGTCTTTAGTGATTGCTCATCTTTAAGAGAAGTTGCTATGGCTGCCACCACCCCCGCAAACTTTTCAAACCCATATTCCGCATTCCCCAACAATGCACACATGACGCTCTATGTGCCCAAGACTAATCCTAATGCAGTAGAGGAATACCGTGCACACGAGGCTTTCGCAAATTTTGAAACTATCGAGCGTCACTCAAAGGCCAACGACTTCGAGCACGAAGACGGCGGTATGTTCTGCGTACTCACCCCTGCGTCCGAAACTGAGCCGGGCGAGGTGGCAATGGTAGGCTTCCAGCCCACCGAGCAAGTGACCGACGGTGCATTCGCTCCTGCCTGCGGTGAAGGCTACTACACCTTCGGCGGTAAGAACTACAATTTCACTGCTATCTCTAATGATGCTTGCTATGCCAATACCCACTTGCTTTCGTTTGATTTCTCTCAATTAAACAAATTGACCAGCATTGGCGAGAAGGCTTTCGCTGAATGCCGTAACCTTAATGAGTTGCTCATTGGCCATAATGAGGAGTGCTCCTTTGGCGCTAACTTCTATGGCAACAACTCTCAGGACTTCAAGTGCTTCGTGCGCTGGACCGACTATCGCAAGTTCAAGAACATGGTGAATACCTGGAGCATGCTCGAGGGCGAAACCAAGCATCCTGTAGAGCACCTCAACTCTTACGTGCAAGTGGACGAAGACAAGGAACTCTGCGCCTTCAGCGTGGGTCATCCTGTGGACTGGAACGCTTCGGGCCTCGACGCCTATGCCATCACCAGCTACAACCGCAGCGAGGAAATGGGCACTGCATCGCCAGTAAGTTACTCACCCGCCGGCATCGGTTTGATTATCGAGGGTCTGGAAGGCGACGTGGTTTACAAACTTGAACGCCCAACGGGCAACACATCTGTTCCACAAAACTTCCTCGTGGGCACCGCCGACGGCGAAGCCGACGCATTCACCAAGACCGTGGGCTACGTGTTCAACGAATCGCGCAAGTGCTTCACTCGCCCCACTGCCTCTACCATCGTGCCTGAAGGTTCGGCCTACCTGCGCATCTCTAACACCCTTGCTGGCAACACCACCAAAATCACAATCGACCTGTGGCCAGAATCGGGCTTGCTGGGCGACGTGAACGGCGACGGCAATGTGGACGTGACCGACGTGACCTGCCTGATCAACAAGGTGCTCGGCTCGGCAGCGTATCCCGACGATGTGTGCGACATCAACGGCAACGGCATCATCGACGTGAGCGACATCTCTGATTTGATCTTACTCGTGATAGGATAAACATTTCCCTTCATAGCACCATGTGCAACCAGCCCCTGCTAGACCACTCCTATTCAGCAGGGGCTGGATTTTTTTCCTTAAGGTCAACGAGTTGCTTGCCTAAATAAGCCACGAATCAGACAGGGAGAGAATGAGCCATAAATTAGACAGGGAAAGAATAAGCCACGAATGAGCACAAATTCTCACAAATTTATTTATCTCCGCAAATAAGACGAAATGCCATTTCGCCCTGTGCCGGGTATTTAACACCAAATTTCACCAATTAAGACCAATTATACCAATTTTTTGTTTTTTTCGTGGTGTTTTTGTCAACGAATTGACTCTTAAATAATCTGTGAGATCTGCGAGATTTCAGTGTGGGGCATCACCGCCGGGCGGTGACTATCGTCTTAACTTCATAATTTCTAAAAAATGCCCCCTCTTCACTCCCTTCGAAAAAGTTTTTTTGCTCCTTTGCGGAATTGTGTGTAACTTTGCATCGACAAAACTAACATGTGAGGTTCTCCGCTTTTTGGAGATGCAAAAGGGAATCAGGTGCGAATCCTGAACAGTCCCGCTGCTGTAAGTTCCCTCCATCAGTTCGTTTTCTCTCTTTATAGCCACTGGCAGTAATTATCCGTCATCTCTCTGAAAAAAAGACGACTACATCATTGACCGGGAAGGCTTGAAGGCGAACGGGAACAAGTCAGAATACCTGCCTCGGCATGCAGCCTTGTTATGGTTCACGTGGACATGGACCGAGGCCGAAACACAACTGAAGAATGATGTAGTCGCAAAAAAGCACTGTATTTTTTACGATTTTTCTCACTCCCACAGCACCTGTGCCTCCTCGCGAAGCATGATGCGCAATTGTGACACCAGCGCCAGCCGCCGCCACGCGAACTTTTAAAACAACGTAGATACAACTACTAACTATTTTATTCAATAACGTTTTTAAAAGTTCAAGAAACAATGAAAAAGTTTTACACCCTTCTCACCGCGCTCCTTTGCGCTGCCACTATGATGGCTCAAACCAACGTACCTCGCACTAAGATTGCCTACAAGGCTCCTTCTAACGCTGCGGCATTCTCTTTCAGCGACATCAAGAACTGGAGCGGCGAAGGTAGCTACAGCGCTGCACTGGCACTGAAGTGGACTGGCAGCGAATACACTTGGGTATTTGGCTACCACTTCGACGGCGAAAAGACTGGCGCCGACATGATTATGGAAATCGCTGCCAACAACCCTCGCTTCTTCGTGCTCGCAGCAAGCACTGCTTATGGCACCACAGTGGGTGGCTTCGGTTGGGACGCCGACAACAATGGCTTTGAACTGAAGGACGCCAACGGCAACACCGTGACTGCCGACGAACGCGGCGTGTACACCATCAGCGGCACCAACTTCGACAGTTACACCGCTGCCAGCGAAGCCGACTTCTGGAACAGCGGCTGGATGAGCAAGGGCTACTGGAGTTACAACATCGCCACCAACCCTGCCGAAAAAATCAGTTACGCCAGCACCGGCTGCACTGGCCGCAAACTCGCCGACGGCGTGTGGGACCTCTGGCTCTTCTCTCCATTCAGCGGCGAAACCAACACTTGGGGCGACTTCGTAGCCGTTCCCGCCAACCAGGAAACTCCTACCGCTATCGACGACGTAGCAGCCGACAAGACCATCGCCTCTGTGAAATACGTGAACCTCGCAGGCCAGATGAGCGACACCGCTTTCGAAGGCGTGAACATCGTAGTTACCACCTACACCGACGGCACCAAGGCTACTGCTAAGTGCGTGAAATAATCATTCTTCTGCAAAAAAAATGATGATTAAAAAGCATATCATTTCGCTGGCGATGGCGGCGATGGCCTCTTGTGCCATGGCTGAGTACACCGACGGCCTGTGGCTGCTCAACGAAGACTGGTTTGGACACAACTCCAGCACCGTGAACTTCTACAGTTACACCGACGGCACCATCACCTATCGCGCCTTCCAGAAGGAAAACAAAGGCCTCACCCTGGGCAACACCACCCAATTCTGCACGCAAGATGACAGCAACATCTACTTCTGCTCGAAGCAGAACTACGGCCAGACGGGCGGACGCTTTATCGTGGCCGATGCCAAGACGCTGCAAGCCAAGCACAGCATCAACGCCTTCGACGGCGGTGGCGACACCCGCGCCTGCCTCCCCGTGAGCAGCACGCAGGTATTTATAGGCACCACTAGCGGCATCTACGTCTACAACCCCACCAACGGCGAAATCACGTCGACGCCCATCGAGGGCACTGGCGTGAAGGAGCCAGGGGAGATGGCAGTGGCCAACGGTCGCCTCTTCGTGTGCGCACAGGGTCTGGGCGTGTATGTGATCAATCTCAACAACCTCGCGCTGGAGAAAACCATCGAGGTTTCGAGCAGCACCTGCACGCTCTTCACCGTGGGCGAACAAGTGTGGGTGGCAGTGAACGACTGCTCATGGGGCACCCCATCGAGCAGCAACACCGAGCAATTCATCGAAATCGACACCCTGGCGCTCGAAGCAAAGACACCAGTGGACGTGGCTATGGCTTGCCAAAACTCGTCGTGGGCATGGCGAAAGACTTCACCTAGCGTGGATGAGCAAAACAAGGTGCTCTACTACGCCCCTGCCGACGGTGGCAACTTCGTCAGCAAATACGACATGGCCACCGGCCAATTCACCCAGGAGTTCATCGTGCTGCCCGAGGGCGAGAGCATGTATGGCAACTCTGTGGCTTTCGACGCCCGCAAAGGCATCATCGCCGTGATGTGTTTTGAAGGCTACGGCAACGCCAACTTCCACTTCCACACCTTCAACACCGCAGGCGAACTGCTCAGCAGCATCCCCCTCGAGGAAAACTACTGGTTCCCCGCCATGGTGATGGTGGCAAAAGAAAGCAGCAAGCCCACCGGCATCAGCGAGGTGGAAGGTGAGAAAGAAGTGGCATCGGTGCGCTACTACGACGCCGCCGGCCACTGCAGCGCCACCCCATGGGCCGGCCTCAACATCGTGCTCACCACCTACACCGACGGCACCCACATCACCACAAAAAAGATGATCAAATAATGGCTTGAAATCATATATATAGTAACACAAAAACGAAGATGGCACCCATCCGCGACTGGACAGGTGCCATCTGTTATTTTTTTTGGGGCGGCATCAGAAAGGTATGCGATGATAGTGGAGCAGGGCTTTGAATTCGTCTTGCGCCGTGAGGCAGGTATCGAGCAAAAAGCCCTTGATGCGAGGCCATTCCCTCAACCCTCGATAATAAAACATCTTAAGGTCTTCGGTGATGATGAAAGGCACGATGCCGCGGGCCAAGCATTCCTTAAACATGATGAGACGCCCCACCCTGCCATTGCTATCCTGAAACGGATGAATGGCCTCGAAACGCTGATGAAAATCCACAATGTCGTCGAGCGTCTTCTTGCGCTTTTTATTATACTGCTTCAGCAACGCCTTCATCTGCCGCGACACGTCCTCGGGCGCACAAGTTTCCATGCCGCCCACCTCATTAGGCAACTGCTTGTAATCACCCACAGCAAACCAAGTTTTCATGCTGTGCAGAGTGCCACTTTTGAGCGTGCGATGAAGATCCTTGATAAGCGATTCCGAAAGCGGATCGGTGGCGGCATCAATAATCTGGTCGATGCACCGGAAGTGATTCACCGTTTCTTGGATATCGTTCACACTCACAGCCTCATCGGTGATACCGATGGTGTTGGTCTCAAAAATGTAGCGCGTCTGCTCATGGGTGAGGCGGCTGCCCTCTATGTGGTTGGAGTTATATGTAAGGTCGATTTGCACACGATGATACACACTGCCCTTGAGTTTCATCGCCTTTTGTTCGCGCAGCGCAGCGAGCAATGGCGAAACTTTCACCACAGCCATCCTTTTGGGCTGCATCGTGGCCGAGGCGGGAATATTCCAAGTTTTGCCCACCATAACGGCTCCTTCTATTTTCCCAGCGGCACAATAATTTCTCACAGTGCGCTCCGAAACACCCCGCTGCTCAGCAAATTGTTTGACACTTACAAATTTCTCTTCCATGCTAATCCGTATTCTATCGGCAAGTAATTTTTGCCGATAACAGGGCAAAATTAGCGATTTTTGCCGATATCGGCAAGTTTCTACACATTTTTAAGAGCCATTCTTTGCCGATATCGGCATAATGCGAGTATAAGTTGGCGGGGAGAGTTTGTCCGAAAAACTTGGGCTGCTACCATACCCGACCCTCTCCGAGGCTCTTTTCTTTGCAGTTTCCCTTCTCCAAGCCGCGCGAGCGAATTGCTTCGCAATCCACTCGCTTGCATGGAGTTAACCATAATAAGAGGGTGTTGCAGAACTCAAAAATATGCCCCAAAATGGGAAATTTATGGTAGGGACGCGATACATCGCGTCCGCATTAGGCGTTGGTAATCAAAACAATAGCATTCGCCTGGCGCGAACGCGAAGTATCGCGTCCCTACCACATGATGCATTTTGCCCCCACATGCTACATTCCCCCGCAACCACATGCCGCATTTCCCCCTGCCGTCGTGCCCCCCTTCCCTTTAAGGGAGGGCTGGGGAGAGGCTTTTTAAAAAGGCACCTGGCTTTTCGTGAAGAAGAGCCAGGTGCCGAGGGAATGTGTTACTAATTTGTGATGTATAAAAAAACTTGAAAAGGATGTATTTTTTATTGGGGGCTTTGGCTTGCGCCGCTGCCCTGCCCCTTTCCACTGTGGGAGTGGGTTACTTCACGAGTTTCTGGGTGGCTGTGGTGCCGTCGGTGTAGGTGGTTACCTTCACGTTCACGCCGTCGAATGCGGTGTCGCTCATTTGGCCAGCGAGGTTCGCGTATTTCACGCTTGCGATGGTCTTAGCGGCAGTTACGTCGTCGACTGCGGTGGGCACTGGAGCCTGGTCGCTCACGGTGAGTTTGTCGATGGCGAAGTAGAGAGGTGTGTTGGCACCCCAGTCGCCCATGTCGGTGGTAGTGACCACGAAAGTGAGGTCTTCTACATTGCCGAGGCTCGACATGTCGAACCAAGTCCAGTCGGTGAGGGCTGTGAATTGGCCGTTGTGGTAGCCTGCGAGTTCGATTGAGCAAGATTTGGTGTTGCCATTAGCGTCCTTGCCCGAAGCGGTGAGCAGGTAAGAGTCGCCTTCTTGGTTGAAAGCGCGAGCGGGTGCAGCACCTTCCTTGCAAGCATAGTAACTGTAAGCCGAGATGTTGACGTACATACCCTTCACGTAGTAGGTATTTTCGTCGTCGTAGTACATGGTGCAGAGGCCTGGACCCATGAAGTCGGGGCAGTAGGCGAAGAGGTAAGGCTCATTGGCGTCTACCTGGCCAGCAGCGTTGAGGCCGCCGCCTGCCATGATGCCCCACTGGTTGGTGATCCAGTTGGCCTGCTTAGCGTTGTCGCTGCATTTCACCACGGTGAAGCCATCCCAGTAAGAGCCGCCCCAACTTGAACCGCTCAGGATGTGGCCAAACATGAATGGAGTGAATTCGAGGATGTATTCCTCTTCGTTGTAAGTGTCGCTCCACACCTGGGCGTTGCCGTTGGCGGTGTAGTTGATCACTTCAGGATAAGAAGGAGCGTTCAAATTGAGCACATAGTCGGTGGCCTGCATGCTCACTGCTGCCATAGCAGCCATCAAAAGAGTAGAAATTTTCTTCATAATGTTATTGTATTTTAGATGTTGTTATTGCAAAATAAGGTTGATAAGGGCGGTCACGTCGCTCACATCCACATTGCCGTCGGCGGTCACGTCGATCGCCACGGGGTTGTAGCCCGCCGATTTTTGGCCGAGGATGCAGTTGATGAGGGCGGTCACGTCGCTCACGTCCACATTGCCGTCGGCGTTCACGTCGCCCTTGAGAGGCTCGGGCACGGCGGCCTGCGGGTGAAAATCGATGCCGCCAGCCACTTCGGTAGAGGTCTCCCCTATCCAGCCGCACTGCTGATTCATGGCGTTGTAAACCTTGATGAAATGCACCATGGGCAAACTCACGGGCGTGCCATCGGCATCCACAGCCCAGTCGATTTTGAAGCCGCGGTTCATAGTGGCCTCGTCGTATTCCCAGCCCGAGAGCGGGTCGTAGTCTGATCGGTTGTCCACATAGCCCCACGCCTTGCACGTCTGGAACCAGTTGGAGCCCGTGCCGCTGAGGTCAACGGCGTTGTTGGCAAGTTTGGTGCCCGTGAAGGTGAGGGTTTCGCCTTCGGCCCACAGTGGCCAGTAGTTCTGCTGGTGGAAGGTGTTGCGATACACGTAGCCGCTGATGCTGTCGGGATTCGCGTCGTTGCTGGTCCAGCGTATGTCTTCCTTGTCGGTGGCTGGCTTGTAGTAGGTGATGGTGAAATTGTGCTGGGTTTTGGGCGAGGCATATTCGCTGCCGGCGAGTTCATACCATGGGTCGTCGGGCAAGCCGTTGCCGTTGGCATCGTAACTCACCATCACGATACCCGGCTCGCTGCTGCCACCCGAAGTAGATCCGGTGGCCATGAAGCCATTGCCGAAAATCTGGAAATCGTAGTCGCCTTTCACATTCACCACGGGGTGGTCGAAGCCCACCACCACATAGCCGCCGTAGCCGCCGAGGCTTATCATGCCGGGCTTGTAGATCATCTCCACGTCGCCCCAGTCGTCTTCCTCATAGCGGCCGCAGATGGCCTCAGCCGCACGTTTCAGCACATCGGCCTTCGTTTCGCCCGCGCTGCACTTGGGCATCGTGTTGGTGAACTGGCCCGGCGCCGCCATCAGGTCGTAGACCTTGGTGAGGAAAGGCTCATTTTCGGCCGTGGCCGAGAGCGCCATCAGCGCAAAGAGTGAAAGCAGTAACTTTTTCATTATTTTTCATTTAAGTTTTTACCTAAAAACACGAAGTGGCCCGGTATGTCGCCCGTGCGCACGTCCCATTTCTTTTTGCCGTCGGGCCCAAAGCAGTAGAGATGGCCGGGATCCCAGTATTGCTTTGCGTCGGTCACGTAGATGTCCTTGGTGACGGGATGCACCGCCACGGCATAGGGGATGCGAATCTGCTCGTCGGTGCCGTCGGTGATGAATTGGCGCGTGAGCACCTCCATCTTTTCCACATCCACGATGGCATACGACACCGTGTTGCTCATCGACACATTGCTCCACTGCGCCGACACCACGTAAAGGCGGTCGCCATCGAGCCAGAAGGCGCTCACGGGAATGTCAATCGTCTTCACCAGGCGGTCTTTGCGGGTGTCGTAGGCATAGAGGCCGCTTGGGCGGTCGTAGTAGTCGCCGCGCGAAGCCACCCACAGCACGCCATGGCGGTCGGCCTTGCAGAGGCCCAGGTTGATTGCGATGGGGATGCGGCGCTCTTCCTTAAAGGTGGCGATGTCGATCACCGAGAGCGTATTCTCATAGTTAGGCACCATATAGCCGCCAGAATTGGCCACATATATCTTCTCGCCCACGATTTCGAGTTGGTCGGGCTGGTAGCCCACGATGCAGCGATCCACCTCCTGCATGGTAGCGGTGTCGATTTTCGCCACAAAGCCCTTCTGCTTGTAGTCGGGATCGATTTGCACCGGGCCTGCATAACTGGTCACATAGGCATAGCCCTTGTGAAACTTGATAAAGCGGCAGTTGGGGATATTGATTTGCCCGAGTTTGCGCACGGTGCGCTTGTCGAGCACGTCGATTTTGTTGGAGCAATTCACCACCACATACATCTTGCTGCCGTAGATGCCCACATCGTTGCCCACGTCGCCCATTTCCTTGGGCACGTCGGGGTTGGCCTTGGCGTAGATGTTGCGCGCATATTTGCCTTCGCGGGCGTCGAAGTAGTCGAGCGTGGCCTTGTTGGAGCCCATGTTGCCCTCGCAGAGGAGGTAGAAGCCGTCCACGTCGGTGTATTCGGGCTGCGTGGTGGGTACTTCTTCTGGGATGAAGATGATGTCCTCATTTCGGCAGCCTGTGAGGACCACCGCCAGCAGCGCGAGCAATATGTAAGCGTGTCGATACATCATTAGAAGTCAAATTTGAGAATGAGTTTATAGTTACGGCCCGGCATGGGGTAGTTGAGCACCACGTCGTAGTACTGGTTGAGCAGGTTGTTGACCTCGGCGGTCACCTTCATGTTCACCTTGCCCAGGGTGAAGGCATAGTTGGCGCTGATGTCGTGGGTGTACCAGGGCTGCTCGTGGTTGGCGGGGATGTTGCTGCTATTGTGATAGCGCTCGCCCACGTAGATGAAACTGTAGTTGAGCGCAAACTTGCGCCACACGGCGTTCACCGTGGCGCTGCCGCTGTGCCAGGGAATGTAGGCTATCTGGCCCTTGTAGGTGCCGCCGTCGCCGCGGTCGGTGGGGTCGGTGTAGTCCTGTGCCTTCTGGAAGGTGTAGTTAAGACTCACGTCCACGAGCACGTCGGCGGGGAAATTGAGTGTGGTGCGTGCCGTGAGGTCGATGCCGCGTATCTTCACCTTGCCTATGTTCATCATCATCCAGCGATACATACCGGTGCCTTTGGGCACGGCGATGATTTTGTCGGTCACGTAATTGTAGTAGGCGTCGGCAGTGAGGCGCACGCCGCGGTAGAAGCCGTGGGTGCGGATGGTTTGCCACTGGAAGCCCACGTTGTATTGGTCCACGTATTCGGGATTGAGCGAGGCGTTGCCTATGTCGGTGTAGTAAAGATCGTTGAAGGTGGGCATGCGGAAGATGCGCTTGTAGAAGGCGCGCAGGAAGAAGTCGCGCTCTTCCATGGGCTGGTAAGAGAAGAACACTGCCGGGGTGAACTTGTGCATCCACTTGCTGTGGCGTGCCATCACCTCGCCTGCGCTGCGGGCGGTGGCGCGGTCGTTCACCATGGTGTAGAGCACCGAGGCCTGTGCCTTGAAGCGGCGGTAGGTGTAGGCGCTCGCCAGGGCCACCAGCGTGGTGTGGCGGTTGGGATAGGCGAAGTTCACGAGGGTGGAATTGAGGTAGTTCCACTTGTAGTCCACCGAGAGATTGGCCTCCCAGCCTGGCAGCAGGTTCACTTTGTTGGCCACCGAGAGGTAGATCTCGTCTTGCCAGAAGCGGTTGTCGAGGTAGAGCAAGGTGGTGTCGGGGTTGAGGTAGCGCATGTAGTCGCGGGCATATTTGGCGTTCACCATCACGTTGTAGCGCTCGTTCACCTCTTTCTTGAAGGTGCTCTGCACGAAGAAGTTGCGGTCCCACTGGCGCTGCGAGTTTTTCCACACGTTGTTGATAATGGCCCCGGGGATGCCGCGCTCGCTGTCGTAGTAGTAGAATTTCAGGTTCCACACGCCGCTGGCGATGTTGCCGAAGAGGCCACCCTCGAGGCGCAGCGCGTTCACGTCGCCATTCTTGCGCACAGCGGTGGTGTCCCACGCTAGCGTGCCGTCGCTGAATTTCTTGCGGTAGCGGAAGTGATACTGGCCGGTGGCATAGGTGTATTCGGCGTTGAAATTCATGCTCAACTTGCGCGAGAAGCGGTGCTCCCAGCGGAAAGAGGGATTGGCGAGGCCAAACGAACCGGTGCGCAGCGTGACGTTGAAGTTGTCGTTCTTCTCGTCGTCGAAGCGTGGATGATGGGTGCGAATGTAGATGGTGCCGGCAGCGCCAAAGTCGCGCGCAGGCTGGAAGATTTCGCTCTTCTGGCCGTTGTAGAGCGAGATTTCGTCGATGTTGTCGAGCGAGAATTTGCCTAGGTCGATTTGGCCGTTCTGCGCGTTGCCCAGTTGGATGCCGTCGTAGAATACGCCCATGTGGTTGGTGCCCATCGAACGGATGTCCACCGTCTTCACGCCGCCCACGCCGCCGTAGTCCTTGATTTGCACACCCGAGAAATAGCGAATGGCGTCGGCCACGCTATGGCTGTTGAGCCCCTGCAGACGCTTACCGCTGAGCGTTTGCGCCGGAATCACCTCTTGATAAGGCTTCTTGGCGTAAACCACCACATTCTCAAGATACTGCATCGAGTCGAGAGAAGAAACGGGCGCATCAACCTTGCCCTGGCCAAAGGCGGCAAGGACACAGCACAGCAAGCACGCAAATATAAGTATCGTTCGTCTAGTCATTGAGTTACGGGTCTTAATCTGGATTTGGCAGGTCTTCTGACTCGCTCCGGGGCCTCAATAGTCGCTGGCATTTCCTTCCCCCACGCATGGATGCAAGAGGCATCGTAGAGTGGATTTGCCAAGGGCCTCATCATGCGGAGCATACACAGCAGCACCGTCTGTTCAGGATTCTCACCTGATTCCCTTTTCATCGCAGCCGCTCATCACAGCCACGACACCAAATCGATACTGCAAAGTTACACATTTTTCCCCACACAGAA
>JAUNCU010000218.1 GCA_030526455.1 Bacteroidales bacterium
GACCTCCGGGTTATGAATCCGACGCTCTAACCAACTGAGCTATCCCGCCATCTTTCCGTTTTGCGAGTGCAAAGTTAGAGGTTTTTTCTGAATCCTGCAAATGTTTTGCTCACTTTTTTGCGATTATTTTTCCTCAACGCCCGTAATGCCTCAATTATGAGCGTTTTGCGAAAATGAAATATTTTTATTTGTGGGTGGGGTGGATTTGCAGTATCTTTGTAGTAGTAAATGAAACAATGATGAAAGATTTAAAATTTATAGGAATTATTCCTGCCCGATATGCCTCTACTCGTTTTCCCGGCAAGCCTCTGGCCATGCTGGGCGGCAAATATGTGATTCAACGTGTGTATGAACAGGTGAGCAAGGTGCTGCCCAATGTGGTGGTGGCGCTCGACGACGAACGCATAGCCCAGGCTGTGGATTCGTTTGGCGGGCGATGGGTGATGACACGCACCGACCACAAGTGCGGCACCGACCGATGCCTCGAGGCCTACGAGAAAAATGGGGGAGAGGAAGATGTGATCATCAACATCCAGGGCGACGAACCCTTCATCCAGCCCTCGCAACTCGAAGCCATCATGGCTTGCTTCGACGACGAAGCCACCGACATCGCCACGCTGGTTAAGCCCTTCGAACAAAGCCGCCCTTATGCCGAACTCGAGAATCCAAATTCGCCAAAGGTGGTGGTGGACCAAAACTGGAACGCTAAGTATTTCTCGCGCTCGGTGATTCCCTACGTGCGCAATCACCCCAAAGAGGAGTGGCCTTCGAAGCATCAGTTCTTCACCCACCTGGGCATGTATGCCTACCGCGCCGATGTGCTTAAGCAAATCACCCAACTGCCACAGTCGCCGCTCGAAATTGCTGAGAGCCTCGAGCAACTGCGCTGGCTTGAGAACGGCCTCACCATAAAGGTGGGCGTGACCGAGGTGGAAACCATTGGCATCGACACCCCCGAGGATCTGCAGAATGCCGAGGCATTTCTCAAGACTTTGGCCGAGCAGTGATGAATAATTTCTAATACGACGACTTAATTATTTGCTATCAATATGACAGATTGGTCAAAACAGCCCGAAATATCCACATTTAAGAATGTGGAACTGAAATACCCTCAACCCGTGACGCTGAGCAACGGCATCCCAGTGTGGGTGGTGGGCGACGGCGACGACGAAGTGAACCGCATCGAACTCTTCATGGGCGGCGGTGTGTGTGAGGAACCAAAGCCTCTGCTTTCTTACCTCGCTGCACTGCTTTCGCTTGAAGGCAGCCAAAAGATGAGCGCTGCCGAAATTGCCGAGGCGATGGACTTCTATGGCTCGCTCAAGTCGGCGCAGCCTGCCGACCATTGTGCGCAATTCTCGCTTTCGTCGCTCAACCGCAACTTCGCCAGCACGGCGCCCATCCTTGCCGACTGCATCGCCTCGCCGCTTTACTCCGAGCAGGAATGCATGCTCTATCAGCAGCGCATTGCCAGCAATGTGGCCACTGCCCGCCAGCGTGTGGAATACATGGCCCAGGAGGAAATGATGCGCCTTTATTATGGTGAGGGGCATCCCTATGCCAAGGAGCCTTCGCCCGAGGTCCTCATGGGCATTACCACCGACGATTACAAGGCTTTCCACGCCACCTATTACAATGCCAGCAACGTGCGCATCGTGTTTTCGGGCAAAGTCACCGACAAGGAAATGGCGGTGCTCGACTCCACCATAGGCGCATGGCACCACTTTGGCGAGAAGGTGGATCCCAGCATCGAGCCAGAGATCAGGCCTTCGGAGAAAATGCTGTCGATAGTCGACAAGAAAGACGCCCTGCAGTCGGCCGTCGCCATCACGCTGCGCTGCATTCCACGCCGCCACCCCGACTATTTCAAGTTGCGCTTGCTCATCACCGCCCTTGGCGGCTACTTCGGCAGCCGACTCAACATGAACATTCGCGAAGAGAAAGGCTACACCTACGGCATCCATTCCTATCTCGCCGGCAAGGCCCATGACTCTTACGCTTGCGTGATGTCGTCGTGCGCCACCGAGCACACCTGGGCGCTCATCTCCGAGGTGAAGAAAGAGATGGCACGCCTGCGTGAAGAACCCATGCCCGACGACGAACTCCGCACCGTGAAGCAGCACATGTTGAGCGACCTGATGAAAACCCTCGACACCCCATTCTCCATCGCGCGCTACGTGGGCGATTGTTTCACCGTGGGCATCTACCCCGAGTACTTCAACGAGCAGGTGGCAGCCATCCTGGCATGCACTCCCGCCGATGTGCAAGAAGTCGCCAATCGCTACCTTTTAGAGGAAAAAATGCGCATCGTGATAGCGGGAGATAAGCAAAAGTTGCAAGAATTGGGCGAAAAATAGGCTATTCGTTTGATAATGTTGCGTTTTTTTGCGAACTTTGTACTCTAATTAGATAATTCAAGAATTAAATCTAAAAAATAGCAATCAGAAAATGACTAAAAAGAGCGTACTTCAACAAGCGCGCGCCGCTTATCAGCCAAAATTGCCCTCTGCACTTTGGGGTGCTGTAAAGGCTGTGAAGGGTGCTGCAACTGAATCAGTTGCCGATCAAGAAGAAATCAAGAAATTGTTCCCTAACACTTACGGTCTGCCCGAACTCCGTTTCGAAAAAGACAACGAAGTGGCTAAGAAGAAATCGGCCGACAAGGAAGTGATCAACATTGGTGTGATTCTTTCTGGTGGTCAGGCCCCTGGTGGTCACAACGTGATCAGCGGTCTGTACGACGGTCTTAAGTCGCTGAACAAGGCTAACCGCCTCTACGGCTTCTTGATGGGTCCTGGTGGCCTTGTTGACCACAACTATATGGAACTCACTGGCGACATCATCGACCAGTATCGCAACACTGGCGGTTTCGACATCATCGGTTCTGGCCGTACAAAACTCGAAACTCCCGACCAGTTTGAAAAGGGTCTTGAAATTATCAAGGAACTCAACATCCGCGCCGTTGTGATCATCGGTGGCGACGACTCTAACACCAACGCTTGTGTGCTCGCTGAATACTACAAGGCTAAGAACGCTGGCGTGCAAGTGATCGGTTGCCCTAAGACTATCGACGGCGACCTCAAGAACGACTGGATTGAAACCTCATTCGGTTTCGACACCGCTTGCAAGGTGTACAGCGAAGTGATTGGTAACATCCAACGCGACACCAACTCGGCTAAGAAATACTGGCACTTCATCAAACTCATGGGCCGCTCTGCTTCTCACATCGCCCTCGAATGTGCGCTCCAGACTCAGCCTAACTACTGCATCATCAGCGAAGAAGTTGAAGCAAAGAACAAGACTTTGAACGACATCGTGGCTGAAATCGCTCAGGTGGTAGCCGACCGTGCCGCTGACGGCAACAACTTCGGTACTATCCTCATCCCAGAAGGTCTTATCGAATTCATCCCAGCAATGAAGAAACTCATCGCTGAACTCAACGATATGCTCGCCGCTCATCCTGAAATCAAGGATATGGAAGCCGACGAACAACGTCAGTACGTAATCGACCACCTCAACGCTGAAAACGCTGAAGCATTCGCTAGCCTCCCTGTGGCCGTGGCTCGTCAACTCTCGCTCGACCGCGACCCACACGGCAACGTACAGGTATCGCTCATCGAAACTGAAAAACTCCTCAGCGAAATGGTTGACAAGAAACTCGCCGCTATGAAGGAAGAAGGCAAGTTTGTAGGCAAATTCGCTGCTCAGCACCACTTCTTCGGTTACGAAGGCCGCTGCGCCGATCCTTCAAACTTCGACGCCGACTACTGCTACGCCCTCGGTTACAACGCTGCTCAACTCGTGAACTGCGGCGCAACTGGCTACATGTCGTCGATCCGTAACCTCTCTAAGCCTTCAATCCAGTGGATTGCCGGTGGTATTCCTATCACTATGATGATGAACATCGAGCGTCGTCATGGCGAAAACAAGCCTGTGATTCGCAAGGCTCTCGTCGACCTCGAAGGCAAGCCTTACCAGGAATTCTTAAAGAACCGCGCTAAGTGGGCTAAGGAAACTTGCTACGTATATCCAGGTCCTATCCAGTACTTTGGTCCCGACGAAGTGTGCAACCAAACTTCACGCACTCTCTACTACGAACAGAAAGGTAAGTAATTACCGCTCCTAAAATAAAGGTGGCATAGAGAAAGGCTGTGCCACCGTTTTTTAAATAACCCTTTCTTACAGCTTGCAAATCCCAGCCCCAATTGATTGAGGCTGGGATTTTTGCATCATAGGTAGATGGGGAGAGGAGTGGCTCAGTGGAAAAAAGTAGGGGGTAAATTAATGGGAGAGGCGGCGGGGGTGTGTCAAAATTCAAAAATACGCACAAAACCAGGAAATTCATGGTAGGGACGCGATACATCGCGTCCGCATTAGGCGTTG
>JAUNCU010000219.1 GCA_030526455.1 Bacteroidales bacterium
GCTACCACTTCTCTCCTAATAGCGAAGAAGTTTACGCCCCGTTCAGCCTGTTGCGTGCGCTGGATGGGAAAAATACCAATTACTTTTGGTTTGGCTCCGCTACTTCATCGGCGCTCATTGAGCACCTGAAGCATTATCCCGCATTCAACCCGCTGGATTTTGACGGCATAGAACTGTCGCAAGGCGCCTTCGATGCACCATGCGAAAACGCGCGCACGCCTCTTCCGCTGCTTTACCAAAGCGGTTATCTCACCATCGCTTCCTACGACGAATTGCTAAAGTCCTACACCCTCCATTTCCCAAATCGTGAAGTGAGGGAAGGCATGGTGGACGGGCTCACCAACTACTTGATCGACTCCGACGACCTGGACCGCGACACCACGATTCTTCGCATGGCACAGGCTGTTTATAATGGCGACCTCGCCGGTGCGCTGCAGCAGTTGCGTTCCTACATCGCCACCATCCCCTACGACATTATCTCGAAGAAAGAGTGGATGGCGAAGAAGAACTACGAGGGCTTCTACAAGATGCTGATGTACATCATCTTCTCGCTGCTCAACAGCAAGGTGGATACCGAGGTGAAAAGCATACTAGGCCGCGCCGATGTGGTGATTCAAACCAAAACCCACGTTTTCGTATTGGAACTCAAAGTGGACGACAGCGTGGATAACGCCCTAGCCCAAATCGATGACAAAGGCTACGCCATCCCCTACGAAGCCGATGGCCGAGAGGTGATAAAATGCGGCGTAAGCATCTCATCTGAGGCTAGAAACATCACCCACTGGCGAATCACCGACGCCGCAGGCAACACCCTCAACGAAGAGAAATTCTAGCATCCCAGCCTCCGCCCTAGTGGCGAGCGCTGGATACACTACCGCCAATTCAGACATCACATACTACCCCCTATCAAAATGAAGAAATTTTTGCAGAAAATCGGACTTATCCTTGTGGCAGCGGCAATGCCTGCGATGGCAATGGCTGGAAACAAGGGACCAGCATGGCTCAGCAACGCTGTGGCTTACCAAATTTATCCCTCAAGTTACCAAGACACCGATGGCGACGGCATCGGCGACATCCCCGGCATCACCAGCAGGCTCGACTATATCAAGAGTCTGGGCGTGAACGTGATTTGGCTCAACCCTGTATTTGTGTCGGGATGGTTCGACGGTGGCTACGACATCATCGACTTCTACAAGGTAGACCCCCGTTTCGGCACCAACACCGACTTGGTGCGCCTCGTGGATGAGGCCCACAAGCGTGGCATACGTGTGCTGCTCGACCTTGTGGCAGGCCACTCGAGCGACCAGTGCCAGTGGTTCAAGGAGTCGGCCGAGGGCAAGGATATGCGCTACAGCGACTACTACATCTGGAGCAACGATATCCCCGAAAAAGAGAAGAAAATCATTGCCGAGCGCCGTCTCGAGGCCGATCCTGCCGTGAGCAAACGCGGCAAATGGGTGGAAGCCGATGCGCCTCGTGCCAAATATTTCGAGAAAAACTATTACATGTGCCAGCCCGCGCTCAACTACGGCTATGCCAACCCCGACCCTAAGCGCCCATGGGAGCAGCCCTGCGATGCACCCGGTCCACAGGCCGTGAGACGCGAACTCCGCAACATCATGGCATTCTGGATGGACAAGGGCGTGGACGGTTTCCGTGTGGATATGGCGGCTTCGCTCGTGAAGGGCGACAAGGACAAGAAGGCCATCAAAGCACTCTGGGCTGAGATGCGCACATGGATGGACGAGAAATACCCCGACCACATCCTCGTGAGCGAATGGTGCGACCCACAAGTGTCGATTCCCGCGGGTTTCAACATCGACTTCATGATCCACATAGGCCAAAAGTGCTACTCCACCCTCTTCTTCCCCAAAGGCACCCCTTGGCAGGGCAATAACCCCAACCCCGACAAGGAATGCTTCTTCGATGCCGCTGGCAAGGGCAATCTGGAGAAATTCATCGACGTCTATGCCGAGAATTATGCCAAGACCAAAAACGATGGCTACATCGCCATCCCCACCGCCAACCACGATTTCCAGCGTCCTAATGTGGGCAGCCGCAACACCCCTGAGCAACTGAAAGTGACCATGACTTTCTCGCTCACCATGCCCGGTGTGCCTTTCATCTACTACGGCGACGAGATAGGCATGAAGTATCAGATGGACCTTCCCTCTAAAGAAGGTAGCCGCAACCGTGCCGGCACACGCACCCCCATGCAGTGGACCAATGGCCTGAACGCCGGTTTCTCCACCGTGGCCGATGCCAGCCGTCTCTACTTCCCCGTCGACACCGACGGTGGCCGACTCACCGTCGAGACCCAGGAGGCCGACGAGGCTTCGCTGCTCAACTATGTGCGCCACCTGCTGCGCCTGCGTGCCGAACATCCCACGCTCGGCAACGATGCCGACTGGCAGTTGCTCAACGTGAAAGGCGGCCAGGCCTATCCCATGGTGTACGTGCGCAGTGCCGCTGGACAGAAAATCATGGTGGCGCTCAACCCATCGGCCCGCAAGCAGGTGATAACGGTCGACGCCGAAGCCAAGAAGGTGCTCTCCGCCACCGGCAAAGCATCGCTCAAGAAAGGCAAACTCACCATGGAGGCCTTCTCCACTCTCATTGTAGAGTTATGATATTTTTTGTAATTTTGCATTCCTGAATGAAAACGATTTCCCGACATATCACTTTCGCCGTGCTGGCCACCCTGGCCTACGCCGCCTTGCTGCTTTCGGCATGCCGCATCACCAGCAAGACGCAGCCCTCGGTGGTGGTGAGCATCCAGCCACAGCGCTTTCTGCTCGAAGCCATTGCCGGAAGCAAGGTGGAAGTGATGTGCCTGCTCACCGACGAGAGCAACCCCGAAACCTACGAGCCCGACATGAAGGTGATGATGGCCATTGAGCGCAGCGACGCCTATTTCACCATGGGCACCATAGGCTACGAACTCGCCATCCTCTCTAAGATTAAAAGTAACAACCCCGACTTGCCCATCATCAACACCTCGAAGGGCGTGAATTTCATGGACGGCCACGATGCCGACGAAGGCGACGTGGATCCGCACGTGTGGGTTTCGGTGTGCAACGCCAAAATCATTGCCGCCAATATGTACACCCACCTTGTGGAACTCTACCCGCAGTGGAAAAAATACTTCACCAAGCGCTACCAAGCCCTGCAGGCACGCCTCAACAAGATGGACCAAGAGTTCACCTCCCGCTTTCAGGCGTCGGCCGACAGTGTGTTCCTCGTGTGGCACCCCACCCTCAGTTACCTGGCGCGCGACTACGGGCTCACGCAGGTGTCGCTCGACAATGGCAAGGAGCCCACGGTCAACAACCTCCGCAGCCACCTCGACTTGGCTCGACAAAGCGGCGCCAAGGTGCTCTTCATACAGCCCCAAATCGACAGCCGACAGGCCAGCGAACTGCTCTCGAGCCTCGACGTGAAGAAGGTGAACTTCAACCCCATGAGTTCGAAATGGGACGAGGAATTGTACAAGTTTGTTGACGCGCTTGCCCCAAAGACCCAAAACTGACAATAGAATAATGGACAAAACCACCATCATAGCACTCAAAGGCATTACCCACACCTACGGTGAAAAAACCGTGCTCAAAGGCGTGGACCTGGAAGTGAAGCAAGGCGACTTCGTGGCCATCACCGGCCCTAACGGCGGCGGTAAAACCACCATGCTGCGCCTCATTCTCCACCTGCTCAAGCCCAGCGAGGGTGAAGTGGCCTATTTCCACCACGGCGTGGCCACCGACCACCTCCACTTCGGCTATCTCCCACAGAAAAACGCCATCGACAGCCAGTTTCCCATCACCGTGCAGGAGGTGATAGCCTCGGGGCTGAAAATGCGTCCGCTCCACCGAATCACTCCTGAAGAGAAGAGCCGCATCGCCTCCACCATCGATTTGATGCGCCTCCAGGAAGTGAGCCACCGCGCCATCGGCACACTCTCGGGCGGACAACTGCAGCGCGCCCTGCTGGGCCGAGCCATCATCTCGCAGCCCTCGGTGCTGGTGCTCGACGAGCCGCTCAGTTACATCGACAAGCAATTTGAGCAGCACCTCTACAGCATCGTCAAGACACTCTCCGCCACCACCACCATCATTCTCGTGAGCCACGAAATGAGCGTAATCTCAGGCATGGCCAACAGGCACATCATCATCGCCGACGGCAAAATCCACGAGTGCGAAGCCCATCACCACTTCGTGAAATCGGAGTGCAAATAGTTCAGTAAAAGCGGCATAAAAGGTCTGAAAAACGCACAATTTGTTGAAAAAACTAAAAATTTTACATTTTT
>JAUNCU010000220.1 GCA_030526455.1 Bacteroidales bacterium
ATTGCGGATGGGGTTCGTATGCTCGTTCAACTTTTAGCGGACAGCAATAATAAAGAATTGCGACAGACTCACGTTGTGCACTTCGGTGCGCTGCTGGTCGAGATCCGCCACCTGGTCGATGCGCTGCACGCAGCATCCCGAGATGAGGAATTCCTCGAGCGCGCGGCTGTCGAGTTCGTTGAGCGCATTGGCTTCGGCTGTGGCACTGAGGCGCTCGTCGGGCTGCTGCGTGCGCAGGTGTTCGGCCCGGAATCGGCCCACGATGGTTTTCACCATTTGTCGTAGCACATTGTTGGTGATGGGTCGGGTGCCGTATTTCTTGTGTATCACGGCCTCTTCGGTGGTGATGCGCCCTTCGGAGTCGGTGGCGGGATCCGACCACTGGTCGCCATAGGTAAAACGCTTGTTGCGGAGTCGTCTTTTGCGCAGTGCCGATGCTGCGCTCCACGCCGTGTAGGCGGCTTTAAGGATTGCTGTGTCGTTGTTCATGATGTGATGTGTGTGTGTAATTTGGTGTTTTTCGCGCAAAGTTAGCCCACCCCTCGCCCACACGTCAATACCAAAACGGCATCTTGCGAGAGGAAACATTTAATGATCTGAAACTGGGCGAGGCCTACACTATTTTCCGTAGGCGTTTTTTTTGCGGAAGTTGTTTGGGGAGTCGCCGAGGTGTTTTTTCACGTATTTCCCGAAGAAAGAGAGGTTGTCGAAGTTCATCTCGGTGGCTATTTCCTTGATGCTCTTGTCGCTGTACTGGAGCAGTTGCTGAATACGGCTCACGATGCTGGCTGCAATGAGGTCGCTGGCTGTGCTGCCGCATTTCTCGTTGCAGATGCTGGTGAGGTATTTAGCCGACACGAAGAGCCGGTCGGCGAAATATTGCACGCTGCGCTCGTGGGTTTCGTTGGTGGCGAGCAGGTGGAGGAATTTGTGGAAGAGTTTGTCGCCCTGGCGTAGGATGCTGTTGCTTTCGTCGGTCACGTGCTTGCTCACGCTCGAGAGCAGGTCGAGGGCGAAGCACTTGAGCACGCCCATGAGGGTTTCGCGGCTGTAGTTCACCATGGGATGCTCGATTTTGAACAGGGCGAGTTCGTAATACTTGAGCATAAGGTTGATTTCCTCCTGGGTGAACTGCACCACGGGGTTGGCGCTGATGCGCATCACTGCCTCGATGATGCTCTTGTTGATGAAACTCATGGTCATGGTGTTGCCCACCACCACAATTTTGCAGTCGAAGTCGGCCGGGTGGCTGATGTCGCTCACCACGGTATTTGCACCCACAAACAGCGCCTCACGCTCGCGAATGGCATATTCCACCCCGTTGAGTTTCACCGAGAGGTTGCCCTTGAGGCAAAACACGATGGTGACGAACGTGACCTTAAACACGTCTTTAAGATTGGGGATGGTGGTGATGCTGTCGGCGAAAGCGATGTTGCCGTCGAAGTATTTGATGCCGCTGTAGAGTTGTGGCACGTCGTCGATGCTGATGACGGCAATGTCGGGCTGTGCTGTAGGTTTCTTTTTCATCAATTCGAGAAGTGAGTGATATTAAAGGGGTTTTTACGCTTACAAAATTAGCAAAAATTTCTACAACATCACAGCCTCGGAGCGAAAAAATGTCCAATATCGCACCACCGCTGTTCTAAACACGAACATTCCGCCAAAATTCACCCCATTTCGCATCGCAAAAAAAATCCCCTGCCCCACGAGCGGAGGCAAGGGATGATGCAATGTGCAATATTAAGGATAGCGGCCAGCAGCACTGTGGCCAAGATTATCCTCTCAATTACTTATACGAATCCTGGTAGATTTTGTAGATGTCTTCTTTGGTGAGGAAGCGTGGGTCGCCGTCGAGCATGCCGGCACCAGTGTCGATGGCGTTGTCAACGAAGCGGTCGAAGTCGGCTGGAGTGATGCCGTAGTCGCTCAACTTGATGTTGTCGACACCACACAGGCGCTGCATAGTGGCGAGGGCGTCGAGGAAGTCGCTGGGGCGAGCCGCCTTTTGCTGAGTCATCTTCTCCGCCATCTTCATGTAGCGCTTCATGCAGTCGTTTTTGAAGGTCTTGTAGTAGGCCTTGCTGATGGCGATAAGACCAGCGCCGTGAGGCAGTTTTGGATAGAATGCGCTCAGGGCGTGCTCCAGAGCGTGCTCACCGGTGCAGCCGCTGGTGCTTTCCACCATGCCAGCGAGTGTGCTGCCCCAAGCCACCTTAGCGCGGGCGTGCACGTCCTTGCCGTCGGCCACCACCTTAGGCAGATATTTTGCGAGCAGACGGATGGCTTCGAGGGCGTAGAGGTCGCTGATGGGCGATGCGTTCTTGCTGTTGATATAGCCTTCGGCTGCGTGGAAGAATGCGTCAAATCCTTGGTAAGCAGTGAGTTTTACAGGAATTGAAACCATGGTTTCGGGATCGACGATAGAGAGCACGGGGAAGGTTTGTGGGAAGCCGAAACCTATCTTCTCGTTGAGGTCTTCGTCGGTAATCACGCCCCATGGGTCGATTTCGGTGCCGGTGCCGGCTGTGGTGGGGATAGCCACGATGGGGAGCGCCTTGGTCACGGGCTGTGACTTGCCGTGGCCGCCGCTCACGTAGTCCCAGAGGTCGCCGCCCATGGCCACTACCACGGCGATGGCTTTGGCGGTGTCGATCGAACTGCCGCCACCGAGGCCGAGCACGAAGTCGCAACCTTCGGCTTTGCAGAGTTCGGCGCCTTCAGCCACGTGGGCCTTGCAGGGATTGGGCTTGATTTTATCAAACACCACGCTCTCGACGCCAGCCTCTTTGAGTTGGGCAATCACGGTGTCGAGGTAACCGAAATTCTTCATCGAAGTACCGGCCGAAATCACGATAAGTGCTTTTTTACCGGGGAGAGGCTGCTTGGCGAGGCGCTTGAGTTCGCCGATGCCAAACACCAGGCGAGTGGGGATTGAAAGACGGAAATTCTTCATCATAATGCTTTAGTATTTAATTTTGGCCATGAGTGCTTTTATCAATGGATAAAGATGGTTTTCATAGGCCTGTTTTGTTAATGTTGTTAATCTTTAGGTGTAAAGTTAGCAAAACTATGTGTTACGAGCAAAAAAACGGTGGATAAAATCTCGTTTTCCCCATTTTTTCGGCGGGGGCCACGCGGGCGCTGACGGGAGGCAGCGTTTTGCCGTGTGGGAGAATTTTTGTAATTTTGCTTTCCCGTAGCGGGTTATACGTTGAAAATCAATTAAAGAAAGAAATATAATGGAAACTATTGCAAAAGGAAAATACGTGGCTTTGGCCTACAAAATCTACGTGGTGGGCACTGAGCAGGATGTGCCTGTGTTTGAATTCACCAACCAGCACCCCGACGCATTCGTGTTTGGTCACGACATGTCGATGATCGAAGGCTTCATGAAGAACATCGATGGCCTGCAAGAAGGCGCAAAATTCGACTTCACCCTCGCTCCTGCCGAGGCTTTCGGCGAAAAGGACCAGAATATGATCATCCCCATCGAGAAGGATATCTTCAAAAACGGCGACGGCGAATTCGACAACGAACGCGTGCAACTGGGCAACTACGTGCCCATGATGACTGCCGGCGGACAGCGCGTGGAAGGCCTCGTGATTGAAATCACCGACACCCACGTTACGCTCGACTTCAACCACCAGTTGGCAGGCGAAAGCGTGCGCTACGAGGGCGAAGTGCTCGTGGTGCGCGACGCCACCGAAGCCGAACTCAACCCACACCAGGGCTGCGGCAGTTGCAGCGGCTGTGGCGACGGCGGAGGCTGCTCAGGCTGCAGCGGCTGCCACTAATCCCAAAGGGCAAATAGAAAGGAAATAACAAACAAAGTTCTCGCAGGCAACCCCTCGCGAGAACTTTTTATTTGGAAACCACGCAAAAGCCCAAAACACGGCAAGCAACCAACCAATTTTGGCTAGATGGGACAGTCCCCTTTAGCCAATTTCGTCTCTGACGCCTGCCCTACTCTACTGCTTGAGGGTGTAACTTGTGCTGCGACCGCCGCTTTCCGACGGGCTGAGGATGCCTTGGTCGAGCATAATCTCGTCATATTTTGACGCGAATAATGGATTTTTCTCGTCAGAATGGGTGATATTTGCGATATTCGGGGAGAATGACGCGATAAAAGGGGCTTATTCGGGCTCTGTGGATTTTTCTTGGGGATAAATTCAGTAGTGCAGAGAAATGACAAGTAGAGGCGGCGCAATCCCAGAGGGATTGGATGTGTGTAGGCAGGTATGCAGCGGAG
>JAUNCU010000221.1 GCA_030526455.1 Bacteroidales bacterium
CCTCCGCCCTCACCCACCCCTCCTCCACCCCACCCACGGGGGCGCCGGCCAATTTTCTTCGCCTTTTTAACTCTATTTATTGCGAAATCGGATTTTTGCTATCGGGGAAATTGCTACATTTGCACGATTTTTCATAATTTGCATAACAATGGCACCTAAGAAAGAAGGTTTCTTCAAGAAAATTTGGCGTGTGCTCTGCGCCATCGGTCGCGGACTGCGCTCGTTCTGGCAATGGTACAAAAGCATATTTGTGGGCCGTCCTTGGTGGGTGAAAACCATCTCGGCCATCGCTTCATTTGTGGTTATCATGGTGGTTTACTCCGCTATGGTGTTCTTCAATTTCCTCTGGCTGTTCGGCAAATCGCCCTCCATCAGCAGCATCATGAACCCGAAGACGAGCAACGCCTCCTACGTCTACAGCGCCGACGGCCAGTTGCTGTGCAAATTCTTCGACGAAAACCGCTCGCCAGTGAAGTATGAAGAGGTGTCGCCTCAGTTCTTTCAAGCCCTCATCGACACCGAAGACGAGCGCTTCCACGACCATATGGGCGTAGACTTCGCGGGCATGGCTGCCGCCGCCAAGGACTTTGTGGTGCACCGCCGCGCTCGTGGCGCGTCGACCATCACCCAGCAGTTGGTGAAAAACATGTTCAAGGTGCGCACTGAGTATTCCACCGGCCTGCTGGGCAAAATCCCGGGCCTGGGCATGCTGATTATGAAAACCAAGGAGATGCTGCTGGCATTCGTCATCGAGATGAAATTCTCGAAAGATGAAATCATCACCATGTATGCCAACACGGTCGACTTCGGCAACAACGCCTTCGGCATCAAAACCGCCGCTCGCACCTACTACAACACCACCCCCGACAGCCTCTCGGTGGACCAGAGCGCCACACTGGTGGGATTGCTCAAGGCCACCTCGAGTTACAACCCCAAGAAGAATCCTAAGCGCAGCATGCAGCGCCGCAATGTGGTGCTCCACAACATGGTGACCCACGGCCACCTCGCCGACGCCGACTACCAGCGCATGAAGGATGAGCCCACGCCGCTCCACTTCACCGTGGAAAATGCCACCACGGGCCGCGCCCAATACTTCCGCAACGCCATCGACAGCGACGAGCAACTCAAGGAATGGCGCGAGCGCAACGGCGTGAACTTCTACACCGACGGCCTCAAAATCTACACCACGCTCGACACCCGCATCCAGGCACACGCCGAAGACGCCGTGCTGGAGAAGATGTACGAAATTCAGCAGCGCTTCAACAGCCGCTGGGGCGACGATCCCTGCTGGGTCGACGAGGAAGGCAACGAGGTGCCGGGATTCGTGGAAAGCGTGGCCAAGAAATCTCCTTATTATAAGGTGCTGGAATCAAAATTCCCCAACAATGCCGACTCCATTCGCCACTACATGAACACCAAGCGCGAAATGCGCATGTTTGAATACCGCAAAGAGGGCGGTAAGGTGGTGGCAGCGTCGAAGATGATGAACATCTCGCCCATGGACTCGGTGGCCTATATGCTCCACTTCATGCACGCCGGCCTCGTGGCGATGGACCCACGCAACGGTTTCGTGAAAGCATGGGTGGGCGACATCGACTACAAGACCTGGCAATACGACAAGGTGACCGCTAGCCGTCAGTGCGGCTCCACCTTCAAACTCTTCGTCTACGCCGCCGCCATGGAGCAAGGGCTCACACCATGCGACACCGAACTCGACGAGGTGTTTCACTGGGATGTGTACAACGAAAACAAGGGCGTGATGGAAGACTATTCGCCCCACAACGCCAACGGCCGCTGCACCGGCGGACAGATGACCTTCCGCGAAGCATTCGCCCGCAGCGTGAACATCGTGGCCGTGCGCGTGGGCAAGCGCGTGGGCTTCAGCAATGTGCGCGCCACTGCCGAGGTGATGGGCATCAAGTCGCCCCTGCGCCCCGACAATGCCAACGAAGACAAGCCCGCCATGTGCCTCGGCTCTATGGACGTGAACCTCGAAGAACTCGTGAACGGCTACTGCACCGTGGCCAACTACGGCAAGCATATCGACCCCGTGCTCGTGACGCGCATCGTGCGCACCAATCCCGACGGCACCGAGGAAGTGATCTACGACTATCAGGAGGAAGTCACCGCCAACGCAGCCATCTCAGCCCGCGCCGCCTATTTCATGCAGCGCCTGCTCAGCGCTGGCGTCACCGACGGCGGCGGCACATCGCAGTCGCTCTCAGCCTACGTCGACCCCTACATGAGCAGCACCGACTTCGGCGGAAAAACCGGCACGAGCAACAACTACAGCGACGCATGGTTTGTGGGCACCACGCCAAATCTGGTGGCCGGCGTGTGGGTAGGCGGCGAATACCGCTGCATCCACTTCACCACCGGCTCGCAGGGCCAAGGCAGCCGCACGGCGCTCCCCATCTGCGGCCGCTTCTTCCAGAAAGTGTGGGCCGACCGCCAGTTGCGCCCCCTCGTCACCGCAAAATATGTGGGCATCAACGGCCTGCGTAACGCCCTCGACTGCGCCTACGAATACCAGCCCGAAGAGCGCGACTACGCCGACACAGCCAGCGCCGCCGCCACCGACGAAGAAGAAGAAATCACCGTCGTCACCGAAGGCGCCGAAGCCACCGACGACCCAGCCCCCGCTCCCCTCCCAATAGAGCCAGGCCAAGAATAAGACAAGAATAAAAAATAAAAAAATCCCCCCAGCGCGGACGCCCTCAAAAAGCGCCCGCGCCACCTTTTTCACCCCATCTTTATAACAAAAGAACCGTCCCTTTGTTATAAAGTTACTTACAATGTAAAACCAAAATGCAATTATTTAAAAACAATATAGGATAGCATTTAATAAATCATTAAACATTATCACTTTTTAGATAAAAGGGACGGTTCCTTTTATCTAAAAATTCTCCCTCTAAAAGCCGACAAAAAAATCAGGCGCTATCCGTGGTGGGATTGCGCCTGAATCTCTTTTATATATGTGTTATCGCCTCGCCGGGGCGGGGCGGGGGCTTTAAGTCTTAGAGTTCGAGATCGCCGTTGATTACTTCGTGCCAAGGCAGGCCTGCTTCAGCCACTTGCTTGAGGAATGGATCGGGATCGAATTCTTCCACGTTGTGCACGCCTGGCTTGTTCCAGAGGCCCTTGAAGAACATCATCGCGCCGGTCATGGCTGGCACACCGGTGGTGTAACTTACAGCCTGCATACCGGTTTCTTCGTAAGCCTTGTGGTGGTCGCAGTTGTTGTAGATGTAATAGGTGAGCGGCTTGCCGTCCTTGCCGATACCGCTGATGCGGCAACCGATCGAAGTCTGGCCGGTGTAGTTCTCACCCAGTTCCTTTGGATTAGGCAGCACAGCCTTGAGGAACTGCAGCGGAATGATTTCCTGACCATTGTACATCACAGGATCGATGCGAGCCATACCTATGTTTTGAATCACGCGCAGGTGGGTGAGGTATTCCTGGCCGAAAGTCATCCAGAAGCGGGCACGCTTGATGGTGGGGAAGTTGAGCACGAGCGACTCGAGTTCTTCGTGATACATCAGGTAACTTTCGCGAGGACCGATTTCAGGATAAGTGAGCGCCTTGTGAATTTCGAGCGCACCGGTTTCCACCCACTTGCCGTCCTGGTAGTAGCGACCCTTTTGAGTGATTTCGCGAATGTTGATTTCGGGGTTGAAGTTGGTGGCAAATGCCTTGCCGTGGTTACCCGCGTTGCAGTCCACGATGTCGAGGTAGTGCATTTCCTTGAAGTGGTGCTTAGCAGCATAGGCAGTATAGATGCCGCTCACGCCTGGGTCGAAACCGCAGCCCAGGATAGCGCAAAGGCCAGCCTTCTCAAAGCGTTCGCGGTAGGCCCATTGCCAACTGTATTCAAAGTGAGCCTCATCGCGTGGCTCGTAGTTGGCAGTGTCGAGATAGTTCACGCCACACTCGAGGCAGGCGTCCATAATAGTGAGGTCCTGGTAAGGGAGTGCCAAGTTCACCACCAGTTGAGGCTGATGTTTCTTCAGCAGCGCCACCAGTTGGTTCACGTCGTCGGCATCCACCTGGTCGGTGGTAATGTTAGGCGCTCCGATGGCCTTAGCCACCTCGTCGCATTTTTCCTTGCGGCGCGAAGCAATCACGATTTCATGAAACACTTCAGGATACTGGGCGCACTTAAATGCAGCCACGGTGCCCACACCACCGCATCCAATAATCAATACTTTGTTCATAATGCTATATTTTTGAGTTTTTTTTGAGTT